>JAYUSR010000184.1:0-37161 GCA_043755575.1 Synechococcales cyanobacterium | reverse complement strand
CGAAGAAATCGTAATGCGCGTTAAGAACTTTTCGTGGGTGGAAAGCAATGCTCGATCGACAGTGATTGCTTCTGCGGTAGTTAAAAACTGAGAACTGTCCATAGTATTTTTGTATTTATTCTATTATTCATCTTCGGCATTGGGCAATTGCAGCCGCTGCGGGAATTCTACCAGCGGCAACTCCACTAATTCTAACGCTGGCTCTAGCTGCTGTGGTATTACTACTGCTGGTGCGGCTAACGGCAACATCAAAGGTTTCTCGACCCAGTATTGACTGACTGGCAGGGTTGTTTCCAGATCGTCCAAGGGGCGAGGAATCACCATTACTGCGCTCAGCTCCCCGATGCGTTCAGCTTCTTGCATTCCGGCTTCCACTGCGATCGCCACATCGGTGACAGCGCCCCTAATAATCACTGTGCACAAGCCCTCGCCAATTTTTTCGTAGGCGGCTACTTGAATATCGGCGGCTTTCATCATAATGTCAGCAGCTCCCACCAGTGCCGGAAAGCCCCTGGTTTCTAAGAGTCCGATCGCTTTGCCCGCTAGCTTGTTGGAGCCGTTCCCCTTGGTCAGCAACGCTAGAATACTACCGATCGGCAGTATTAATTCTAAATTAGGTAAAGGACGGGCAATAATCGTACTAGAAATTTCCTGACCAAACTTCTCAGCAGTATCGATGCCGACTTCGATCGCAATTTTCACATTGGCAATTGTCCCACGCACTACTGCCGTACAATAACCTGCCCCAATTTTTTCATAGCCCACTAGCGTTACGCCAGAAGACTTCAACATCATATCTGCTACTCCCACGATCGCCGGGAAGCTTTGAGTCGAAATCAAGCCGAGAGCCTGATCGGTAAAATCATCAGGAGAACGTTGTCGAGCGGCGGCCATTGCGAACCTCGAATGGAGTGCTGATCAGAAGTATATATTGCTGTGCTATCGGTCATAAATTGATCTAGCACGAATCAATCCCAACTACTCCAAATCTGGTTTTTCATTACGCAAAGTAGCCAGAAGTCGCTCTAAACTTTTCTTTCCATAGATAGGAGTACCGATAGGTGTTGCCAAGGCCAGCGCTTCAGTTTTAGCCGGTGTGGAAGCTAGCGGCGGCTCCACAGGAGCTGCTACTGGCTGAGATTTTGTTTCTGCTTTTTCGGCCACCGGTAATTGCTGCCCAGCATTAATCAAAGAATTAGGCGGCACAATGGCTCGCGCCGCAACGCTACTATTAATGACACTGGTGGCTGGCCCAATACAAGCATAATCCCCCACTTGGCTATTGCCGATTACCAGTGTGCCCATCCCCAGTATTACACCAGTTCCAATTACCAAGGTACCGTTGTGAGCGTGCAAAACACACCCCCAACCAATACAAGCACCAGCTCCAATTACCAACTGACTACCTGCATCAGCGTGTAACATCACCCCGGTGGCCACGTTTGCTGTGGGATGCACCATCACGTTCCCACTAACAGCAGTGGGTCGATCGTTTAGGGGCATAGATGGCAGCAAATTCATGAAAGTGGGGGGTGATGTGCTGACTTAGTTATTTGCCGGGACGGTAGATAACTTGCTCAGCAACCCGTTTTTTAGCTTTTTTGTCTACGCCAATAACTCGGATATAAGACTTACTATGTTGACCAATTAGCCCTTCTAGAGAGCGAACTACTGCCGCTGCACTGTTGCCGGTAACAGCTCCGCCAGTTTCCCAAGAACTAGTTTTGTAGCGGCGCTCATTAGCAATTTCAGTGGTGATTAAACAACCTTGAGCAACTAGCCGAGAGATTAATTCCACGGCATCGATCGGTAATACTGAGCTGCTGGCGCTGCTACCATAGCTGTTAATTTTATTGCTAGCACCGTAGCTGCTGGAACTGCCACTAGTACTATTGGCATTTAGCGGCTGACCAGGACGATGAACGATCTTTTCAGTAACACGGCGCTTAGCATGAGGATCGACCCCAATTACCCGCACATAATCATTGGGATTATTGGTGATACAGTCTGAAATTGCTGCTAAGATGGCACCTTCACTTTGAGCTTCAATCCGCCCACAACTATTCCAAGAACTAGTCTGGAAGCGGCGCTTATCTGCTCTTTCTACAGCTACTTGGCAACCTTGATTAATCAACTGGCGGACAGTGGTGACTAAATCGGACCCAACACCAGCCGTATTCGCACCACCACCGTTACTAGTAGCAGCGGCAAAAGAAGTACTAACACTGCGGACTTCCGACTGACCGGGTTTGTCGTTAGGGCGTTGGATAATGGTTTCTAGAACCCGACGTTTAGCTTGAGTATCAATACCTATTAAGCGTACATATTCACCGCTGTGTTCTTGTAGACAAGATTCTAAGTTGTTGAGAACTTCGTTTTCTTGATTGGAATTGAAAGGGGAACAATTTTCCCAAGAACTCGTTTGGAAGCGGCGAGTATTGGCATGTTCGGTACCTATGCGGTAGCCTTGTGATAAAAGGCGACGGACGCTGCTGACGACTTCAGGGTGGAGCTTCACATTACTGTTATACATAGTTGTAATAGGTGTAGATGAGGAATTAGAGGAATTATTAATATCGGCCGTGTGATTGGTTACGTGGAGCGCACTCAACTCTTGGCGTAGTGGTACGATGCAATCTTCATCACTAGCACATAAGTAACCAGAAGCTAGTGCCTCATTGATACCAATGATGTGGGATGTGAAGTCCAGATCTGCGGCCTGGACATCTGGTAGTCGATCGGCCTGCTGTTGGGTGGTAATGATGGCTCCCGACGGTACATACTTGCCGGGAGGAATGGTCACGTCCTGAATCAGGGCATGTAGCATCACCACACAACCATCACCAACATTAGCGTTAAAAACAGTCGATCGAAAGCCAATAAAGCAGTTGCTACCTACATAAGCTGGGCCGTGGATCAGCGCCATGTGAGTAATAGAAGTATCATTCCCAATCCAGACAGAGTAAGAGGCGTTATCGTCACCGATCACCCGCCCCTCTTCTAGACCATGAATCACCACCCCATCTTGAATGTTGCTACTTTCGCCAATGAAAAAAGGATTCCCCTCATCTGCCCGAATCGATGTGCCTGGAGCGACCATGACATTCGCACCAATATGCACATCGCCAATCACCTGGGAAAAGGCGTGAACGTAAGCAGTAGGGTGAATCTTTGGTTCTGCTAGACTCTTCGACCACGGCGTAGGAGGAGAAGCACTACTTCGACTCCGAACTACCATAACTTTTAAATCTCCTTGGACTAGCTGTTAGCTAGCCACCGTCTTTTTTGCTATACAGAGAGCGGTTGTTAATATTGACCGTATCGATAATGGCCACTACCGCTGCATCTAGAGCACGGTTTTCGTTACCAGGAACCTTCCTGGCACCACTACCAATACTAATCAGTACCCACTCACCTACACCAGCGCCAACGAGATCGGCGGCTACTTCATATTCTGGGAGCGGCTGACCTTCCTCATTCAGATACTGGACGAGGAGCAGCTTAACTCCTTGTAGGCTCTGCTCTTTTTGGGTGCTAACGACCGTGCCTAATGCTTTAGCGATTTTCATTTAGCGGCCGCGAGTACCACTTAAACTTTCCCGGAAGACTTCTACGGCCTCGGTGTAACGAATAGGTAGAACAAATTCTAGGTTTTCGTGCGGACGCGCGATAATGTGAGTGGACAATACTTGACCACCGTTTACGCGCTTAACGCTCTCGACACCAGCAGCAACAGAGGCTTGAACTTCAGAAACGTCACCGCGCACAATGACAGTCACCCGACCGCTACCAATTTTTTCGTAGCCAACTAAGGTAACACGAGCAGCTTTGACCATCGAGTCAGCTGCTTCTACAACTGCGGGAAACCCAAGGGTTTCAATCATTCCAACTGCAATAGACATAAATAATTGCTCCAGATTTTACTTGATTTAAGATTATTGATGAAAAATCTCTGGGGAGAGACTACATACGGAATTGTTCCACAGATTCGGTGTAACGAATCGGTAGGACGAATTCCAAGTTTTCGTGAGGACGAGCAATAATATGGGTAGATAGTACTTCACCACCATTAACGCGCTTGATATTCTCGACACCAGCGGCAACGGAGGCTTGAACTTCAGAAACGTCACCGCGCACAATGACAGTCACCCGACCGCTACCGATTTTTTCGTAGCCAACTAGGGTAACACGAGCAGCTTTTACCATCGCGTCAGCAGCTTCGACGACTGCGGGAAACCCTTTGGTTTCAATCATTCCAACTGCAATTGACATAAGAGGAATTCTCCTAAATTTAGTTAGCTAGCTATTTTTTTTAATAAGCGAAATTTTTAATCACCGCAGAAACTTTTTTAGACAATGGGAGGCGTTGCTCTCCCTGTTTGCAAGAAAAGCTCTAACATTCCGTCAGTGTCAGCTCAAGACTTTGATGATAAAACGTCAAACTCAACAATACAATTTAGATGTTGCGTTTGGCAATATAATATACAATTATTGTTTTTAATTCTAGTCATCAGAGATCCTAATCAATTGCGGCTCTCGCTATGATGCATCCGGATTATGGATTGACTTAGGAGAGCTGAAGAGATATGGGTTACACTGTGGAGATTTCAGAATATTATATTTTTCCGCTCTCGGCATCTATCTGAGCTGCTGCTAGTGAGTTTTAGAAACCTTTTCTTGACATAATAGTCGGGTGTGATTTATGGAGCAGTTCTTACTAGACACCGGTTGGTTGATACCTTGCTATGGTCTGATCGGGGCTATACTCACCCTGCCGTGGGTGACTAGGCTGGTGAGGCGAACTGGACCTAGACCAGCGGCATATTTGAATATTCTGATGACAGTGATTGCTTTTATTCATGGCACTGCTGTGTTTCGGCTGGTTTGGAATCAGGCTCCCCATCACATTGTTTTTAATTGGCTGACCGTGGCTGGTTTGGATTTGAATCTCACTTTTGAGCTGTCGGCGGTGAGTGTCGGGGCGATGGAGTCGGTGACGGGCTTAAGTCTGATTGCTCAAGTTTTTGCTTTGGGCTATATGGAGAAAGATTGGGCTCTAGCTAGATTTTTTGCTTTGGTGGGGTTTTTTGAAGGGGCGATGAGTGCGGTGGCCATTAGTGATTCGTTGCTGGTGAGCTATGGGCTACTGGAATTACTTACTCTGTCTACTTATCTACTGGTGGGTTTTTGGTATGCACAGCCGTTGGTAGTTAAAGCTGCTCGCGATGCTTTTTTGACCAAGCGAGCTGGAGATATTGTGCTGTTTGCTGGGGTAATTGCCTTATCTAGTATTGCTGGTAGCTTGGATTTTGATGACTTGTATGCCTGGAGTGATACCACTGATATCTCGCCACTGACGGCGACTCTGATTGGCTTGGCCTTGATTGCTGGTCCGATCGGTAAGTGTGCTCAATTTCCTCTCCATCTCTGGCTCGATGAAGCGATGGAGGGTCCCAGTCCAGCTTCGATCCTGCGGAACTCGGTGGTGGTAACTGGCGGCGCATACATTCTGATTAAGGTACACCCGATTTTATACCTGTCGCCAGTGGTGACTAATACGTTGATAGTGATTGGAGTGGTTACTGCTCTGGGTGCGACCTTGGTTTCGATCGCTCAAATTGATATTAAACGGACTATTTCTTATTCGACCAGTGCCTACTTGGGTTTGGTGTTTATTGCGATCGGAGCCAAGTGGATTAGTTTTGCCTTGCTGTTATTATTTGCCCATGCCATTGCTAAAGCGCTGATTTTTATGAGCGTAGGCTGTATAATTTTGACCACGAATAACCAGGATGTGACGGAATTTGGCGGTTTAGCTAAAAGTATGCCTGCTACTACTACGGCTTATCTGGTGGGCAGTTTGGCGATGGTGGGGATTTTCCCCTTTGGCGGATTTTGGGCTTTCCAGGAGGGTCTGGAAGATCTGCGGACTTATCCTTGGTTAATTGCTGTGTTGCTGATTGTGAATTGTTTGACGGCGTTTAATCTGACGCGAGTATTTGGGTTGGTATTTTTAGGGAAAAACCAGCCTAAAACCAGACGTGCTCCAGAAGTTCCTTGGCCATTGGCGGTGCCGATGGTGTTTTTGACGATTTTTACTTTGCTGGTGCCAGTGGCGATGATCCAGCTGTCTGTATTACCAGATTTAGATGATATTAGTCTGTGGGAATATGGCTCTATTAGCTTGTCTAGTCTGTTGGGTGTGGCTGGGGGCTGGTGGTTGTACTGTCGAAGTGCGGTTTCCAGCGATCGCCAGCCGGTTAAGTTACCCATCCCTTGGATTCAAGATCTGTTGACCTACGATTTTTATGTGGAAAAGCTCTACGATGTTACGGTGGTTTGGGCTGTTTACCAAATGTCGCAGTTGGTGGCTTGGTTCGATCGATACATAGTCGATGGCTTAGTAAACTCGGTCGGTTTTGCGACAATTTTTAGCAGCGAAGGTCTGAAGTATGGTACTTCTGGTCAACTTCAAAGCTATTTTCTGACGATCGCGATCGGAGTTTGTTTCCTCGGTTTGACGATTGTGGGGTTGTTTTGGTCGTTTTAGTGATTTAGGTGTGATTATGCTCAGTGCCTTATTGATAGTGCCCCTATTGGGCGCGGCTCTGGCCGCTTGGTGGCCGGGAAATACTCGATTGATCGCTTCCTGGATTGCGGCGGCGGTGATCGGCTGGACTGTTTTTTTGTTGATCCAATTCAACCTCAGCGATCCACAGATGCAGTTTGTAGAGAACTATACCTGGATTGATGCCCTGGGTTTGTCCTACCGTTTAGGGGTGGATGGACTATCTTTGCCCTTGGTCGCTCTAAATAGCCTGTTGACCTGGGTGGCTATCTATAGCAGTGAAGAAAAGATCGATCGACCACGCCTCTACTACAGCCTGATTTTGCTATTAAATGCAGCGGTGACTGGTGTTTTTCTGGCTCAGGATTTATTGCTGTTTTTCATCTCCTACGAGCTGGAGTTGATTCCCCTATACTTGTTAATTGCCATTTGGGGTGGTCAAAGGCGCGCCTATGCTGCTACCAAGTTTTTAATTTATACAGCTTTTTCGGGAGCCTTAATTCTTGCTGCTTTTCTAGGACTAGCCTGGTTTGGGGGTAGTGGTAGCTTTACTTATGATCCGGCTCTAGCACATGCTTTGCCCCTGAGCCAGCAGTTTTTGCTACTGGGTGCACTGCTGTTGGGTTTTGGCATCAAAATGCCTTTATTTCCCTTCCACACCTGGTTGCCGGATGCCCACGTCGAAGCCTCCACTCCTATTTCGGTACTGCTGGCCGGGGTGCTGCTGAAACTGGCTACTTACGGTATTCTGCGCTTCTGTGTAGGTCTATTTCCAGCGGCTTGGACGATCGTGGCTCCCTGGCTGTCGATCTGGGCGATTGTCAGCGTTTTGTATGGCGCTTTGATGGCGATCGCCCAAAAAGATATGAAAAAAATGGTGGCCTACAGTTCGGTGAGCCATATGGGTTATATCCTGTTAGCAGCGGCGGCTAATACGGCCTTGAGTCTATCGGCCGCCATGATTCAGATGGTTAGTCATGGCCTGATTTCGGCGGCGCTGTTTTCGTTGGTGGGAGTGGTTTACAAAAAAACTAAGACTCGCGACATTGATGTGTTGTGTGGTCTGCTTAACCCTGAACGGGGGATGCCGGTGATTGGCAGCTTGATGGTGGTGGCGGTGATGGGTAGTGCCGGAATTCCAGGAATGGTGGGCTTCGTGGCAGAGTTCTTGATTTTCCGCGGTAGTTTTCCAGTTTTCCCCGTCCAAACCTTGCTTTGTATGATTGGCACTGGATTAACAGCAGTTTATTATCTGCTGCTGATTAACAAGGCCTTCTTTGGTCGGCTGTCTGCGCCAGTTCAGAACCTAGAAGCAGTTACTTGGCGAGAACGTTATCCGGCCATGATTTTAACAGCTTCGATTGTGATATTTGGTCTACAACCGAGTTGGATTACGCGCTGGAGTGAACCAACTATTGCCGCCACCCTCCAGCCATCTGCCGTCATCGCCATCGTTAATTCTTCCTTGCAGCCATGATTCCAACTAACTCTTGCCATCGCCTTGCACCTTATATCGATCGCTTCTACAGTGGTCAATCGCTGTTGCCCGATAACCCCCAAAATGTCCAGGAAGTGGTCGGTATTTTGGATAGCTACGGCCAGGTCTTAGATGCCTATCAAAAAAATTTATTACACATCTCCGATCGAGAGTTTCTCAACATATTTCCTTTCTTTAAATACTTTAACGATGGGGTTCCTACCGCCCAGTTAATCAGGCACTGGTGGCACGATCGAATCAATTTTGAGTATGCCGAATATTGCATGAAAGTAATGCTCTGGCACGGGGGCGGCAAGCTGGAAGAGTATATTGAATCACCAGAGTTTCGGCAGTTAATTGAGCCGGTGATTCAAGCCAACATCCAGGGCAATCCCCTGATGAAACTTTTACATCGGCTCTTTCCTGAGTTCCTGCCCGAACAAATTCGCCAGATGGTTTACTACAATGCCCTGGGTCAATTTTGGCAAGTAATGTCCGAGCTTTTTATCACGCTGGCGCGCGCCTATGAACAAGGAAAGGTACAGACAATTCCAGATGTGGTGGATTGGATCAAAGCTGGCTTGGTAGCTGCTGCTGGTAATCCGATCAATTACAGCGTTCAAATTAATGGTCAGAGCTACGATATCCTGCCCCCGTCCGCTGGTCTGACCTTTTTAATGGATGTGGCTGTTCCCTATGTAGAAGCCGTTTTCTTTCGCGGCACGCCTTTCTTTGGCACGGTTTCTTATAATGCCCAAGCTCACCAAATTCCGGTGGCACAAGACCAGTTTACCTATGGGGCTTTATACGCTGATCCTCTGCCGGTCGGTAGTTCGGGCATTCCACCAACGTTATTAATGCAAGATATGCGTCATTACCTGCCGCCCTATTTGCATAAAATATATCAAAATACTAAACGTCAGGAAGATGATTTATTGGTCAAAATCTGTCAAAGTTTCCAAAAGTCGATGTACTGCGTGACTAGTGCCACCATCTTGGGTTTGGCTCCTCACGCTTTAGACAGTCCAGATCCGCAGGAACAAGCTGCCAATATTACCTATTTTGAGGGTTGGATGGATCGATTACTGACTTCCCAGCTATTGAATGTTCAGGGTTAGTCTCGATTCTTAACTGATGGGAACGTTATTATGGTACAGGTATTTACCTAATTGGTAGAAGTCATATCATCGTGAGGTTCATGATGGATTTGGTGCCCACTGATGCAACTATCGCAAAAGTTGCGGCTGAACCTGTTTTAATACCGGTGTTACTGCCGCTGGTCTCCCCCGCAAACGAGCCGAGCCAGTTGATATCATCGCAGTTGATTGCAACTCTCAAAGCTTCTAAGGATGAAATCCGCACTAGCTTAGAAGCTTCGACGATCGATGGGGTTTTTGCGGCATTATTCTTGAATGTGACCAGTGGAGTGTTGCTAACCAGTTTTTTGTTAGAACTGGGTGCTAGCCAGACTGAAGTCGGAATTTTGGCAGCGATTCCGATGCTGGCTAATTTAATACAGCCGATTGGTGCTTATTTCTCAGAGCAAACAACCAGCCGCCATTACTATTGCCTGTGGATTTATAGTATTTCTCGATCGCTATGGGTGGGACTCGCGATCGCCATTTTTGAGGTAGGTAGAATTCATGCTGCACCTACTATTTTAATTGCAGTAACCTTAGGAACTGCCCTCTTCAGCGGCTGTCTAGGGGCGTTAGGTAGTGCTCCTTGGCTGAGTTGGATGACGGTAATTGTGCCCAGTCCTTTGCGGGGGCGTTACTTTGGCTTTCGTAATGGAGCTGCTAATCTTACCAATCTGCTCTCTGTACCGATGATGGGACTAGCCGTGTCCAAATGGCGGGGCGGTTCCCTGCAAGGTTATGGTTTACTGCTGCTGCTAGGTATTGCGTTTGGACTAATCAGTTTGTGGTTTCAGAATTTTATGGTGGATGTGAATCCTCAAACAGAGCAACAGTTATTCATTCCAGTGACCATAACAGACATAAATACTGAAAAAATAGTTGACCAACCTCCGCCCCAGCTCTTACCACCGACAAGTTTATGGCAAGATTTTAACTTTCTCAAATTCTTGCTTTACTTTAGCCTGTGGACTTTCTCTGTCAGTCTTAGTGCTCCGTTCTTCACTGTTTATATGTTGCAAGACTTAGCTCTAGATATTGGCCATATCACTCTGTACAACAGCTTTTCTGCTGGTGCAAACCTACTGATGTTGATGTTTTGGGGAAAGTTATCTGATCAGATTGGCAACCGTCCCATTTTGATAGGAGTGGGGATCGTATTTGCTGTTTGGCCGCTGTTGTGGCTAATAATCTGTAACAATTCATTGTCTATCTGGGTGTGGTTACCATTACTACACCTGATTTCAGGTGCTGCATTGGCCGCGATCGAGCTTTGTTCCAATAACTTGCAACTAAAAATTGCTCCCTATCAAAATCAGTCTACTTACTTTGGTGTAGCGGCAGCTTTTGCTGGGATTAGCGGCACCCTCGGAGTGACGGTGGGCGGCTTGTGGAGTCATTTTGGTTATGGTGGTTTGCTGGGATTGTTTACGCTTTCTGGTTTACTGCGGTTGGGATCTTTGTTATCTCTACTGTTTGTTACTGAAGGCTAGACAGAATAGGCATTTTCTCAGTAAAATTATGCTGATTCATACAGTTTGGCGATCACCTATTCTTGGAAACAATCGCAGACTAAGGTTGTCTACCAAATGAGATAAATAAAGCTTTTCCCACAATTGAGGTTCAGTATCATGATTAGAGCAATTAAAGCTTCTGTAGTATTTGCCAGTACCGTATTATTATTGTCTCACCCTCAGCCTGCCACAGCGGCTCAAGAAGCTGATGGTCTCAATTCAGTGGAATCCTTGGATGAGCCGGAACCTCTTATTACGGCATCTAATTCTAGTGCGGCTGAAGATCTATACAATCGGGGCAATACAACCTACGAAGCTGGTGATAAAAAGGCGGCGATCGAACAATACAGCCAAGCTATTGCGACTAATCCCAATCATGCCAATGCTTATAACAACCGGGCTAATGCTAGGTTATCGTTAGGTGATAAAAGTGGCGCTTTGGAAGATTACAGTAAGGCTATTAACATTGACCCCAGTAATGCTGTCACTTACAATAACCGCGCTAACGTTAGTTATGATTTGGGCGATAAAACTGGTGCGATCGAGGATTATAGTAAAGCGATCGATCTAAGTCCTCAGAATTCTGGTGCTTATTACAATCGTGCCCATGCCAAATCGGCTTTAGGAGATCATCAAGGAGCTACTGATGATTACACTCAATCAATTACTCTTAATCCCCGCAATGCCAATGCTTTCTACAATCGGGGCAATGCCAAATTGGCACTAAAAGATTACAAAGGATCGATCGAGGATTACAGCCAATCAATTACTGTGAATCCCCAGAATGCCAATGCTTTTTATAATCGTGGTGTTGCCAAGTCATTGTCAGGAGACAAAGACGGCGCTATTGCAGATTACAACCAGGCAATTGCCATTAATCCTAAGGCTGTGAGAGCTTACTCGGAGCGTGGTGCTGTGAAGTTAGCACTAGGTGATAAAGGTGGTGCGATCGAGGATTATGAAAAGGCGGCCAAATTCTATCAGGAGAAAGGCCAACAGCCTAAATATCAAGAGTCCATGCGCCGGATTCAGGAATTGAAGGGTCAGCCAGAAGCTGAAAAAACTATTGAAGTCAAGTAGTTTCTAATGTTTTCGTGCATTGCCTAGTGATACCGATAAAGCAGAAAAGGTCTGAAGCTATTAACTTCAGACCTTTTCTGCTTTGGATTAAATATACGCTAGATGTCTAAATCAGCCATGTTTAACTTAGAGCCATAGGTTTCAATAAACTCGCGGCGGGGTGCCACTCGATCGCCCATCAAGATCGTAAAGATCCGATCAGCTTCAGCGGCATCTTGAATCTCGATGCGCTTGAGAGTGCGAGTGGTCGGATCCATCGTAGTCTCCCAAAGTTGTTTGGGCATCATTTCGCCTAAACCTTTAAAGCGTTGAATGGTGTAATTGGCGTTGGCTGGGAAATCGGCGATTTTTCCTTGCAACTCTCGATCGCTATAGCAATAAAAATGGTTTTTACCCCGCTCTAGCTTATAGAGAGGTGGACAAGCTACATACACATAACCCTGGTCAATTAAATCGCGCTGGTAGCGGTAGAAGAAAGTTAGTAACAGGGTGCGAATGTGCGCTCCATCTACGTCGGCATCGGTCATTAAGCAAATGCGGTGATAGCGCAGGTTGCTGACATTAAATTCTTCACCTTTTACGCCCAAGCCTAAAGCAGCAATCAAGGATTGTACTTCATTATTTTTGTAAATTTTGGAGTCATCGGTTTTTTCGATGTTCAAAATCTTACCGCGCAAAGGCAAAATTGCCTGAAACCTACGGTCACGGCCTTGCTTGGCGCTGTTATGGACGAACACACCACTAGCAAGCGCAAAGTTATGGGTGTGGGGTATTTCAATGTCATAGACATCGAAACATTCTTCTATAGGCTCTACTGCAACGATGCGGTGATTGTATTGAGTCACAGCTTCTAGAGCTTGCTCAGATGAACCATCAAAATATCGAGCACAGAAAGTTTCAAACTTCAGTAGCGATTTATCACGAGTATCTAAACGATGTTGATAGTAAGCAGACAAGTCGATCGAACCATTAGTCTGTTCAATATCTTTGAGTGCTTTAATCGTTTTTTGATAATAGGTTTGATGTAAAGCTGCCTTCCTCTTTACACGAAACTCTGGTGTCCATTGCTCCTGGGTCTTCTGCTTTCTCCATTCTTTCAGAACGGGATCGTTCCATTGCTGCTGGGCTTGTATAGCTCTCTCTAAGCGAGCTTCAGGGTGCTGAATAAAGTAAGTGCTGGTACGCTCAGATTGTTTTTGTCGATTTGATTCATTCTGCCAGTGTTTTTGTTGAGCAAGATTGAGGCGAGTAGTATTTTCTTCTCGATACTGATGATTGAGAGCGTAGAATTTTTGCCACTGAGCAAGCATGTAAGCTTTATACTCAGGGTTTTGCAATTGAGCGATAGCTTGCTCTGAAAGAATTTGACGAGTGTCTGGTTGAGTCATCCGCTCACTCATCGCCTTGCGGAATTTTTGGCTACGACGAATTTGACGACATTTTTCGATCACTTCGGGGCGATGCAGTGTTTTAGAGATGTGTTTTTGGTGAAGAATTAGATGATCTGCTGCGCTCATCCGTTGTAAGTTGGTGGGATTATTGTTTAACTTATTGAAGTCAATATGATGACAGTGAGCGCCATCAATTTTTTGGTAAGCTCCTTGCCAGCGATTATGCCAATCAGACAACATGTGAGTGAATAGCCAAGAATCTGATTTAGGATTCCACACCATTTCGTAGACATCAATAGTGATGTTCGACTCTTGCTTGTTAGAAAGTTTCCGATACAAAGGCATCAGAGAATCTGCTGGGGTTAGCTGTGTCGCAGGCTTATAGCTACCGTCACGTAACATGAACCGATGATCAGGTGTGCAAGTTATTTGCTCTCCGTTGTCTAGAGTAACTTTGATAACTTGAGCCTGATGTTTGGTAATCCGAGGATGCAAGATCTGTTCGATGCCAACGGTGCCATCATAGCGAATGGTATAGCAGAAATGCTCTTGTCCATTTTGCTGTTCTTGGACGATTTCCTTGAAGCTCAGATTGCGTCCATCGGCTAAAGCTACTAGAGTGTCACCATGAAAACAGCCTCCTGCCGAATCCCCTTCCACGATGAAAATTTCTGATTCGGAGGGATCTTTCGAGCTACAGTCCGCTAGCTTCCCGGGCAGTGGTGAAGACTCCAACACCGACTTGCGGCGTACCAATTCCCGTGCGCGGCGCGCGGCTTCAGCGGCGTTAAATGCCTGGATTGCTTTTTCTAAAATTGCATCAGCAATCTGGGGGCGAAACTCCAAAAACTCAATGAGCGTCTCACCAACTACGGTTTCGACGATGCCGCGTACTTCGGTGTTGCCCAGCTTAGTCTTGGTCTGGCCTTCAAACTCAGGGTTAGGGACTTTAACCGAGACGATCGCAGTCAATCCCTCCCGAATATTTTCACCACCCAGGTTAGAATCACCCTCTTTGAGCTTATTGCGTTTGCGAGCAATACTGTTCATTGTCCGGGTGAGAACGGCTTTCAAACCTTCTAAGTGGGTACCACCGTCGATCGTCCGAATATTGTTGGCAAAGCCTAGTACGTTATCACTATAAGCATCCACGCACCACTGCAAGGCTACTTCTACTTGCACTCGGTTTTTCTCACCTTGGACATAGATAATTTCTTCGTGCAACGGTTGCTTGTCAGCATTGATATAGCTGACGTATTCTTTAATGCCGCCTTCGTAAAGGTACACTTCCTCGCGTGGCGCTGTTGGTCGGCGATCGGCAAAAGAGATTTTAATTCCGGCATTTAAATAGGCCAACTCCCGCAGCCGACCAGCGATCGTGGCATAGTCAAACTCAATGCCATTCAAAAATATCTCGGTGTCCGGCATAAAGGTTACGGCAGTGCCAGTTCGATCGATCTCTTCACTAGCCACGGTCTCTAAGCCGCCAATTGCCACACCCCGCTCAAATCTTTGGATGTGGCGCTGTTGCTTCCGCCAAACTTGCACTTCTACTTTAGAAGAAAGGGCATTGACTACTGAAACTCCGACCCCGTGCAGACCACCCGATACCGAGTAGCCACCATCGCCAAACTTACCGCCTGCGTGTAATACAGTTAGAACTGTCTCTAGGGTCGATTTACCAGTTTGCGGGTGAGGGTCAGTGGGAATGCCCCGGCCATCATCTACTACCGTGATCGAGCCATCAGCATTAATCGATGCATCAATATTTTTACAATGACCGGCGAGGGCTTCATCGATGGAGTTGTCTACAACCTCGTATACTAAGTGATGCAGACCCTTGGGACCAGTTGAGCCAATATACATCCCCGGGCGGACACGTACAGCTTCTAGTCCTTCTAAGACTCTAATTTGATCTACACCGTAATCTTCGGTCATGAGACAGACACTCCAATAAGGAAATTCTAGCTATTTTAAACGTGTAAAACATCAAATCCGGATAACATCTTATCATGAATGGGTCATGGGCGCATCTAGAAGGCTTAGGGAATATTTTCAACTAGCTATAGCAATGTAACTTTAAAAGTAGTAATGTCTGAATCATTTTCACCGGGTTTGATCGTGATCTGTGGGGCGACAGCGACAGGGAAAACGCGATTAGCGATCGATCTAGCCCAGCGCATTGGCGGTGTAATTATCAGTGCTGATTCTCGCCAAGTCTATCGGGAGATGGATATCGCGACGGCCAAGCCTACAGCTGCCGAGCAAGCATTGGTCAAGCATTATTTAGTTAGTACCCATGAACCAATTTATTCTCTTACTGTAGCAGAATACCAGCAGCAAGTGCAGGCATTAATTACCCAGCTGCATGGGCAGCAGATCATCCCGATTTTGGTGGGAGGCACTGGACTATACATCAAGTCGATCGTGCGGGGTATGAAGATGCCGCGAGTGGCACCGCAGCCGGAGTTGCGATCGCAGTTGGCTACCTATGATCAGACGCTCCTCCACCAAATGCTGTGCCAGGTTGACCCTACTACTAAGATTCACGCTCATGACAGGTCTCGGATCATGCGAGCGTTAGAAGTTTTTTATGTGACTGGTCATGCTATTTCCAGTCAGCAGGGCGAAAATCCTCCAACCTATCCCATTTGGCAGATTGGTCTCGATTGCGAAAATTTAGCAGCCAGAATTAGCCAGCGCACCGAGCAAATGCTAGAGCTGGGCTGGGAAGCAGAAGTCCGAGGATTAATTGATAAATATGGCTGGGATCTGCCCAGTTTGGATACTTTGGGTTACACCGAGATGCGCCAGTATCTAAAAGGGGAAATTAGCCGGGCAGAGGCGATCGATCTAACGATTTTGCACACTTGCCAGCTAGCTAAACGCCAACGTACTTGGTTCCGCAATATTCCAGACATTACTTGGTTCAATAACGAAGATATTGATGGCTCAGCATTAGCCGAACTGCTTTACCTACGTCCTTTCTTCAGAAAACGAGCACCACATTCAAAATTACGGCAATAAAACGGGTGAAAATCAAACCAGGACAATAACTTCTCGATCCAATCTCGCCGATGGGTTCTTTCGTATGCCCGACCACGGCAATAAGGGCATTGTTGTTGGCGGGTTATTTTTCTTTTACCAACGCCTGTGCGGCTTCTCATTAAACGGGTGTGCATAATCTCAACATGTTACCTTTGGTAGCATGATAGTCGAAATCTCTAAATTTTTAAAGTTCAGATTACCTATATTAATAGTTATGCTGATTCTCTTCTTAATCTTTTAGAGAAAAAAAAGATAGTGAAATTGAAAACTGATTAGCTTTATTACTTAGTTAAAATGAATTTGTAGAACCTATTTTGATAGCAATCAATGCAAAAGCTAGAATTATCTACTAGCAAAGGTTTTGAGATTGTCTGGTTAGGCTTATTAGTTATAAAATGGTTAATAGTAATTTACTTTTTCAGCACGATTTGATTTAGTTATTCTACTTTTTTAAAAGTGAGAATTATCATTCACTATCTCCTTGCCCAGCCCGAATGTGCCGACAAATACCGCGTTGTGACTCTTGTATAAATTCATACATTTCTTTTACCAAAGCATTATCAAATTCATTTTCTAGCTTCACTATTGCTTCAGGAATCAATAAACCGGACTTATATAAAACCTTAAAAGCACGTTTCAATTCCAACCGGTCTGCACTGCTAATGCCAGCTCGCCGCATCCCAATTGAATTCAACCCCATCACACTATCTGCCGACTGATTACGAGTCATACAAAAAGGTGGAATATCCCGCTGAGTAGCCGATCCGCCAGACATCATTACTAGTTTGCCGACTCGGGCAAATTGGTGCACCAAGCAGTTGCCACTGATAAAAGCTCGATCGCCGACTTGGACATAGCCTGCTAATAAGGCTCCATTGGCCACAATGACTTGGTTGCCGAGCTGAACATTATGAGCCAAGTGACTATTAGCCATTAACATGCAATGATCACCAACCTTAGTGACTGTTCCTGCTTTAGTGCCGCGATGGATGGTGACACCTTCTCGGATTTGGCAGTTATTGCCGATGATCACATAGCTAATGCCATCCTGGAAAGCCATGTCCTGAGGCAAATCTCCCAAGACGGCATTGCTGTGAATATTGCAGTTATTCCCAATTTTGGTGTGGGGCAAAATGGTGACATGAGCTGACAATTTACAGCCATCGCCGATTTCCACATCGTTGCAAACATAGCAAAATGGTCCGATTTCTACATCAGCGCCAATCTTGGCACCGGGTTCAATAACTGCTGAAG
This sequence comes from Synechococcales cyanobacterium, assembly GCA_043755575.1. GTDB lineage: Bacteria > Cyanobacteriota > Cyanobacteriia > Cyanobacteriales > Chamaesiphonaceae > JAAFHZ01. The sequence goes on along the minus strand of JAYUSR010000184.1, from coordinate 19,693 downwards.
GATGAATTTTCATGGAACTCTAGGATCTGGGGGTTAGTTGATCACAGCGGTGAGCGAGTCAAAAAAGCTGGGATAGGAGACAGCGGCAGCATCAGCCCGCTGAATGTGGCTGGAACCGGTGGCGGTGAGTGCAGCGATCGCTAGACTCATAGCAATTCGATGGTCGGTAAAGCTATCAAGTTCCGCTCCGATCAAATGTTGACCGCCCTTAATTTCTAAGCCATCGGGCAATTCGGTAATAATTGCGCCCATTTTGCTGAGCTGGGTGGCCATGACGGCTAACCGATCGCTTTCTTTGACCCGTAGTTCGGCGGCATCATTAATCATGGTGGTGCCTTTGGCAAACAACGCTGCCACCGCCAAAATCGGGATTTCGTCCACCAGGCGCGGAATTAAATCACCGCCAATTTTACAGGCTTGGAGTTGGCTCGATCGAACTCGAATATCGGCCACTGGTTCTCCAGCCACTTCTCGCTCATTCAGGAGAGTGATATCAGCATTCATTAAAGTCAGTGCGGTGAGAATCCCGGTGCGGGTGGGATTGACTCCCACATTAGTCAGCAACAATTCTGAATTAGGGATGATCGCAGCAGCCACCAGCCAAAAAGCCGCCGAACTAATGTCGCCGGGAACGATCACTTTTTGGCCGCACAATTTTGGCCAGCCAGTGACCGTGGCACTATGGGTGGTCACGTCAATGATGACCTCGGCACCAAAAGCCCGCAGCATTCGTTCACTGTGATCTCTGGATAATGCTGGTTCGGTGACAGTGGTTTGACCATCGGCCAGCAGCCCAGCCAGTAACACGGCAGATTTAACCTGCGCCGAGGCGATCGGGGAATGGTAATGAATCGGTTGGAGCTGTTTTCCTTGAATAGCTAGCGGGGCACGGGAGTTCTCTTGCTTGCCCCAAATCTTTGCCCCCATTAGGCTCAGGGGTTTGATCACCCGAGACATGGGGCGCGATCGCAAGGAATCATCGCCCGTGATGGCAAAAAATTTCCCCGCATGGCCAGCCAGTAGTCCCATCATTAGTCTAATAGTGGTGCCAGAGTTACCAGCATCTAAAATATCGGCGGGTTCCTGTAAATGTCCTAAACCAACCCCTTGCACCATCACTAGATCGGTGTTCAATTCACTAATCGTGGCTCCCATCGCCGTAAAGCAAGCCGCCGTACGGCGCGGATCTTCACCTAGTAGTAATCCTTGAATGGTGGTTTCGCCTATGGCCATCGCGCCCAACATCAACGCCCGGTGGGAAATTGACTTATCCCCCGGTACCGAGAGGCTACCGCGCAGACACAGTTCGGCGGGTGGATTAACCTGTAATGTTTGATTGGTGCCTTGGGCGTGCAGGCTCAGAACTGGGGCGGTGGCCATGAGCAAATTACCAAGAGGAAGTGCAGTCTGTTATTTTTCTGCACCGGGGATCTCTCAAGCGTTATGGTATAGAGGATACCTTTTTTAATTCCATGACTTTACCTCTGATTCTTGGTGTAACTGGTGCTTCTGGCCTGATCTATGCAGTTCGATCGATCAAGCACCTGCTGACCGCCGATTACCACATCGAACTAGTCGCTTCTAAATCTACCTATATGGTGTGGCAAGAAGAATTTCAGGTAAAGATGCCGATCGAACCAGATTTACAAACCATTTTTTGGCGAGAACAAGCTGACGTGCCCACAGCAGGCAAGCTACGCTGTCACCGTTGGAGTGATGTGGGAGCGAATATTGCTAGCGGCTCTTTTCGGACAGCGGGGATGGTGGTGATTCCGTGCAGTATGAGCACGGTGGCCAAAATGGCCACGGGCTTGAGTGGCGGACTTTTGGAACGGGCTGCCGATGTGCAACTGAAGGAAGGCCGAAAACTAGTGGTGGTGCCACGAGAAACGCCCTTTAGCTTGATTCATTTACGCAATTTGACCAGTTTGGCGGAAGCTGGTGCCCGGATTGTGCCCGCGATCCCAGCTTGGTATCATCAGCCGCAATCGATCGAGGATTTAGTCGATTTTGTGATTGCTCGTGCTTTGGATCAGGTAGGAATTGACTGCGTGGCACTGAAGCGCTGGAAAGAGCAAGAAAATACTGAAGCTAGCCTCAATTGATTGGAGCGCAGCGGCAATCCGCTTTAACCAAACTAGACTGGCGAAAAAAGCTATAGTCAATGTTGATTAAATTGATAATTTATCAGCTAAACAGCTCGCTCAAGGAAATTTATGACCCAATACGATGTCTATGGTCTCGGCAACGCCCTCTTAGATATTGAATGCGAGGTATCGCCCCAAATCCTTCAGGACTTAGGCATTGAGAAAGGAGTAATGACCCTGCTCGATGAAGCAGCTCAAAACAAAATTCTGAGCAATCTAGCCGTTCCTCCCACCAAACGTGCCTGTGGCGGTTCAGCAGCCAATACCTTAATCTCAATTAGTCAATTTGGCGGCAGATCCTTCTACTCCTGCAAAGTTGCCAACGATGAACCAGGCCAATTCTATTTCGCTGATTTGCGCGAATGTGGCGTAGCCACCAATTTAGAACAGCACCAGCCAGAGCCAGGAATTACCGGTAAGTGTCTGGTCTTTGTGACCCCCGATGCTGATCGCACCATGAACACCTTTTTGGGAATTTCGGCCAATTTATCAGATGTAGAACTAGTTCCAGAAGCGATCGAGAATTCTGCTTATACCTACATCGAAGGCTATTTAGTAACCGGCGAAAATAGCAAAAAAGCCGCCATCCGCGCCAGAGAAATCGCCCAAGCCGCCGGTAAAAAAGTAGCCTTTACCCTGGCGGATCCCAATATGGTCAAATTTTTTAAGCCCAGCCTGCTAGAAATCATTGGCTCCGGCGTGGACTTTTTGTTTGCCAACGAAAGCGAAGCCTTTCAAATGGCCGAAACCACCGATCTAAAAGTAGCGATCGAACACCTCAAAACATTAGCTAAAGGCTTTGCTATTACCCGTGGTTCAGCCGGTTCCTTAATTTTTGATGGCGAAAACTTAATCGAAATTGCCCCCTACCCGGTAAAGGCGATCGATACAGTCGGAGCTGGGGATATCTACGCTGGCGCTGTTCTCTATGGTCTCACCCATAACATGAGTTATGCCGCCGCCGGAAAACTAGGTTCAATGGCCTCCTCCAAATTAGTAACAGTCTTAGGACCCCGCTTACCCAAAGCCGAGACCCAAGCCTTATTGGCCCAAGTCAATTAGATTGCCAGTAGTTTAATTTAGAGCTGTTAGCGTTATCCAGACTAAGGGAAGTCAACTCCACATTCTGCTAGTTCAAGCAAGCGAAAAATAATTAAAACGAGGAGATAGAGATTTTAGTAACCTCTTCTTAATCAATTCTCAATGAGCCAAGGTTGACGACAGTAAGCAATCGAATGCTGAAAACGGATCGATCAAACAGAAGTGTTACTAGCCAAAGATTCTTGTTTTAATTATTTTTTAGGCGATCGAAACAGCGGAATGTAGGTTCAACTAGCGGAATGTGGGATAAAATTTCTCCCATGGCAGTAGCTGCTGATTCCACCAGGGTTTCACACTTTTTCCGACAGAAATAATCTCACCAGTTAGACAAGATCACCATGTCGGAACCAACCACCGGACTGCGCGCTAATAGATTGCCATTATTCGATCGCATTTCCACCTTCGCCATTTGATAAACCCGCGCTTGCTGCCATAAACTCTGGGCCACTTGCTGCTGCTGATCACCAGTCAGACTAGCCCACAGATTTCCTAGTGTGACGATCGCTAGTTGCCGCTCATTATCTAGCTCTAAATTGCTAATTAAACCGGCGGGATATTGGCTGGCTAGAGTACTAAACTGCGATCGAACGGCAGTGATTAAGGTCTCTTCTGGACTAATGGGGACAGTGGCCGCACTAGTAATGGCTGGTGGTTGCGCTGCTTCTTGAGACTGATTTGGCCAAAAATTAACCACCACCCAAGAAGTAACGATCGATAGCAAAACCGCTGCCAAGATACCCAAGATTTTTTTAGGATTCTCCGTGAGCTGAGTTGGTATCACATCTCCCAACTTCAGCATTTTGCGCCACAACTCGCGACCAGGAGCTAATATTTTCTCGCCCCAACTGGGCTGCTCCACTGGCTTAGCTTTATATTTAATGGTGGTAGGCCGCTTAACATTGAATTCGATAGCTTTGCTTGCGCCAGAGGCAATCGGCTCTGCTTGATTAATTTTATCAACTGACGATTCTTTTGCCGATGCTTTTTTTGCACTGGTCTGCGGATCTTTAGTTTTATATTTAATGTTTTTGGGACGCGGGATGTTCACACTAATCGTGGGGTTGTCCTTGTCTAGCTCCAGTGGCGTAGGCATTTCCGTCGTTGTTGGTGCTAGTGAAGATGTCAAAAACGTTGAAGGTGGTGGTGGCGGGGTACTAATTATTGGTGAGGAGGGTTCGATTATTTCGGCTGTTGGCGTTTCGACTACTTTAGCAATTACTGGTTCAGCGGTAACTGGCTCTGCTGTGGCTGGCTGAGGTACTGTCGGCATCAGCTGATCGATCAAGTCATCATCATCCCAATTGCTCTCTTCTCCACCATCCCAGTTACTAGCTTCGGGTACCATCTGAATTAACTCCGGCGCTGACTGTTCCCCAGACGGCATATTGATAGACGGCTCCGCCGCACCTGGCTCTGTCCGCTTAAAGATGCCCTGCAAAAATTTACCCGTGCGGGATTGGGGTTCTTGACCGGCAGCTCCGCCAGTGACTGGGGAGTGATCATCGGCAGATGGTGATGGCATGAGAAACAGACCCCTGAACAACTAGCTCTATTTTATTGGCTGGCGCTCCAATTGTCGAAAAGCTGCACTTTCTCCCAGAGCCTCTTGCTCCTTACTGGAACTTTACCTGGCTAAAATTATGGCGCGGATCAGAGCTGCGCATCGATCGCAATTTTTCGTATAGCTCTTTTTCATTATTGGTGATTTTTTTGGGTGTGGCAATTTGTACTTTTACCAACTGGTCACCCCGTTCGCCTTTAGCGTTATACCAACCTTTGCCGCGCAAGCGTAAAGACTGCCCTGATTGCACTCCGGCTGGTACATTTAATGTCACTACCCCGTCGAGAGTGGGTACTTGAATATGTGCTCCCAAGACAGCTTCTTCTGGGCTAACAGGCAGTTCACAAATTAGATTGTCTTTTTCAAATTGAAAAAAATCGTTGTTTTTAATGGCAATGGTGAGATACAAATCGCCACGCTGTTTACTAAAAGAATTGATGCCACCTTTACCGCGTACTCTTACTCGGCTGCCCGGTTTTGCGCCTAAAGGAATCCGAATTTTAATATTTTCGTTGCCAATATTAAAAGACTTCTCCGCGCCCTTAAATGCTTCTAGCAAAGTTAGGCTAATATTTGCTTCTCGATCGCCATTGCTACTAGTAGAAACATTAGTCGTATTTTCTTGACGATTAGCGGCTGGGCGACCGCCAGGATTATTTGCCCGCCCCAGTAATTCATTCAAAAAATCATCAAAGCTACCATAGTTGGCAAAATCGTACCCCCCCATATCTGGGGTCGGAGTATAGCCACCCCGGTTACTGGTAGATGAACTGGTACTGCGGCTACTACCGGGTTGATTTACATATTGGCCAAATTGATCATAACGGCGGCGTTTATCGGCGTCGGATAATACTTCATAGGCTTCGGTTATTTCCTTAAAACGATTTTCGGCACTTTTATCGCCAGGATTCATATCAGGATGATATTTACGAGCTAAACGCCGATAGGATTTCTTGAGATCCTCGCTGTTGGAATTCTTGGCCACGCCCAGAATTGAATAATAATCTTTAAAATCACTGCTCATGGCAATTGTGTAAATCCTTGTTTCCTAATCCTATTCTGCACTCTGTTGCCTACCAAGTTCATAAATTCCTCCTAAGACACAACCCATGATGCCTAGGCTAATTGGCCAGCTGGCTCCCAAGGAAATTTCGATTAGGTAATGTAGCACACCACCCATGAGCAAAAATGGCACAATGCTCAACATGGAGGCAAAGAAAGCATTTTGCGATTCTCTCCCGACCCGCGTGCGCTCAAACTCTTTTTCGGAGGTGTAAAGGGAGCGTTCCGCAAAGTTAAACCACTGCTGTAATCGCCACATAAACCAGTCGTTTAACGGCGAAAAAGTCCAGTAGCAGGCTACCGACCAAAGGGCGGTGCCAGCTATTTGCTGGGGGTGGATCACAAAGGTAAAGGGGAAAATCTCGAACATTAGATCGCCCCGACCACAGGAACTGGTTGGGGCTGTTGGGCTAGAGACCTATCAACAATTTGCCGAAACTCTTCACCATTGATCGATTCTTGCTCAATTAGGATATCTACTAAAATATCCATTAGCCAGCGATGCTGTTCTAATATTTGCCGAGCTTTTTGATGACACTGTTTGACGATCGATCGCATTTCTTGATCGATCTGAGCAGCGACATCTTCGGAGTATTCTTTGTGATCAGTATCTAAAGCTACTAGTCCCAGCTTGGACATCCCCACTTGAGAAACCATCGCCCGCACAATGCGGGTCAGGTTCTGGATATCGCTGCCTGCGCCGGTATCGACTTCATCATCGCCAAAGACAATCTCCTCGGCGGCTCGGCCCCCCAGAATCATCGTAATTTTGGCCATCAATCTGGATCTACTGTCCAACCCTTCTTCTTCGCGAGGGGTAGACCAAGTAGTACCGATTGCTCCACCCCGAGGAATTACAGTTACTTTCTGCACTGGATCATTATCAGAAATCAGTGTAGCCAACAGTGCATGGCCAATTTCATGATAAGCCGTCTGGCGCTTGAATTTGCCATCCATCACCGCCTTGCCTTCCATGCCAGCAATTACCCGATCGATCGCATCATTAATTTCTAAGATAGAAATTTCGCTCTTGTGGCGACGGGCGGTAAAAATAGCCGCTTCATTGAGTAAGTTAGCCAAATCAGCACCACTAAATCCGATCGTCCGGCGGGCTATTTCTGGTAAAGATACTTCTTCAGCCATTTTTTTGGTTTGGGCATGGACTGTCAAAATTGCTAGCCTGCCTTTCAGGTCTGGCAAATCTACTGTTACCTGTCGATCGAACCGGCCAGGCCGCAGCAACGCCGTATCCAATACATCTGGGCGGTTGGTCGCCGCAATCACGATTACGCCAGAATTACCCTCAAAACCATCCATTTCAGTCAGCAGCTGATTGAGAGTCTGTTCCCGTTCATCACTACCACCACCTAAGCCCACTCCACGCTGCCGACCGACCGCATCAATTTCATCAATGAAAATAATACAGGGCGCATTTTCCTTGGCCTTTTTAAACAAGTCTCGCACGCGGGAAGCACCAACCCCCACAAACATTTCTACAAATTCCGAACCAGAAATACTAAAGAAAGGCACCCCCGCTTCACCCGCAATGGCCTTCGCCAACATTGTTTTTCCAGTACCTGGGGAACCAACTAACAATACTCCTCGGGGAATCTTCGCTCCTAAAGTGGTAAATCTTTCGGGCTGTTGTAAGAATGTCACCACCTCAGCTAGTTCTTCTTTAGCTTCGTCAATGCCAGCCACATCATCAAACATCACGCCGGTCTTGGCCTGCATCTGAAAACGAGCACGGGACTTCCCAAAACTCATGGCCTGACCAGAGGAGTTAGCCGAACGCCGGATAATTAGCGATATGGCCACCACCAATACTCCGGCCACCAACAAATTGAGCAGGAGATTGTACCAGCCAGAATTGTCTACAACACGCGGAGAATCATATATCACTCCACTTTTGCTCATTCTCTCGTAGAACTTTGTGCCATTAAATAACTGTTTATTGTCATCCTTGCTATCAAATAAAGTTATTTCTCGCGGTTTACCAGTTTCTCCTTTCAAGGTGACTCGCAACAAGCGGCGGCTATCTTCGATATCAACTTTGTCAACCTTGGTCGGTTTAGCGTCAATATCTTTGAGTAGTTCTCCATAACTATAAGCTTGGGCTTTAACTTCTCTGATGGCCAATGCTGGACTTGCCCATAAAGATCCTTGAGCAACTAGTAAGGCTGCACCGATCCGCCACAGCGGGGCTAATTGGCGGCTGGTTGGTCGAACGGAAGAACTTTGATTCATAGCTTTTAATAATGGATGCTCTTACCTAGATGTCAGCATGATGGCAATGCTTTAATTACATCATTCCCTGATTGAAACACTTAACCTCAATTTTAGCGTTTTCGAAAACTTAAGGGCTGAAACTTGATCAAACCTAAGCCGTATTTGTGGCTGCCGATGGTTTAGCAAGGGGTTCTAGTGACTTCACGTCAGCATTTAAGCTGACAAAATATAGTTCGATATTCAGATCTGGATATTTATCCCGAATTGCCCAATAAGCTCGACTCATGGATTCTTGGTGGGTCTGCAACTCTAATTTGGGATCTTCGCTGAGTTGAGGGTTGATTTTGTAGGCAAAAGCGGCACAGTCTTGATGATCGAGGATAATCACCTTCTTAATATGGTGCAGTCGGTAAGAAATATCTAGTTGATCCCAAAAAGCCATGGCGTCGGCTTGATGTGGTACCCCACTCAAAGCCAGAGAGGAACCAGCTAGAGCCGTCATGTCATAAAGGTTGCCCAAATTTTGTAGCGACAAAAAGTATCGTTCTGCTTCTAACACTCGATAATCGATGCAGCTTAGTACCAATGCTTTAGGCATTTTGGGCAATTTTTTCTCAGCCTGCGCCGGTAGAGCATTAACTGCTGTGATGGCAACTAAAGATGCAGTACCAACCAAATATTTAAGGAACTGACGCCGGTCAATACCAGCACAACCTAAGCAACGACAATTATCTTGCATGATCTTTACAGCGAACCTACGATTGCCGAAATTCAGTCTGTGCCCATTGTAACAAACTGACCCTACAAACGCTTACGCAGAAATAATCTCTGTGGGCGGTGCCAAGGAAATATATGCCAAGGTTGATCGCTGCTTAATACTTCAAAGCCCAAGCGAGCATATAAGTGTTGTCCAGCCAGGTTATCAGCCATGACGTGTAAATAAATGTCGGTGAAGCCCCACTTTTTAGCAATCAATTCACACTGAGTGACTAATTCTCGGCCAATTCCTAGACAGCGATAGCTATTATCTACTGCTAAGTTAGAGATATAGAGATATCGTTTGTTGAGCGAGGGATTGTATATTGGCAAGCGGGCGCTAATCTCGATCGTTCCGACCACATCCATCGATTGGGAACCGATCGTGGCCACTAGGCAAACCGCCCGATCAGGTGGTTGGACATCTAGTCGATTGCGTAAATCCTCGTGAATGCCAATTTTAAATAATGGTCGCAGCCAACCCCCAAAAGCAGCACCGATCTGAAAACTATCGCTAATTACGTTTGCAGCTTTAGCTAGATCTGCTAACTGTAATGGTCGAACTTTTAGAACCCTGGCTATCTGCTGAGGCTGTTCAGGTGGCTGGGCAGCACTAGCGATGGTCGTGATGTGCGGAAAATCAGGCAAATGGTAAGGAGTATCCACAGGCAGTAATTAAACTTAAGCGGCGTTCTTAATTATAGTTTCATTCCTCAGCGGTTCTAATCATTGCTGGCGGATTCGGTATTCTCATATTGCCTCATCTCAATGAATACTTTCATAGCTGGCCAGTTATAAATTCAGTGAATTATTTGGTATGATAGTACTGGTTACGATCCCAGCTCAGCATCAAACCCTATGCTGCAATCGCAATAATACAAAAAAATAATAATTATGAATCTCAATACAGTTCATCTGGTCGGCCGGGTTGGTGGCGACCCTGATATTAAATATTACGAATCTGGGAGCGTGCTCTGCACGATGACGATGGCTGTTAATCGCCGCTCTAAAAATAATGAGCAAACAGATTGGTTTAATCTCAAAATTTGGGGTAACACAGCTAAAATTGCGGCAGACTATGTTAAGAAAGGTTCATTGATTGGCATTCAAGGCTCCTTGGAAATTGAGAATTGGACAGACCGCGCTACTGGTAGTGACAGGTCGCGGCCAATTATCAAAGTCGATCGATTGGATTTGCTCGGTTCTAAGCGCGATCAACAAGAAAACAGTGGGCCAGATTACGGCAGCGAGTTTTAGCTCTAAAGCAAGTGCCCAAAGATATTTGGGCACTTGGAATTCAGCCTAAAATTCCTATTATTTAATATTGTCGAATTCGGGAAAGTCTTGGAGACTGGGCACATCCAATAAATTAGCCGCCGTCGGGTCTTCGTGCAGTAGATGATGCACCAATAAGAAACCCACAATCGTCCAAGTTTGATTGATACGCGCTTGTTGTCCTTGCCAGTTGCCGGTGGGACCATCAAAGTATTCGGCCCATTGCTGCTGGGGCAGTTGGCTCAAGATTAGTTGGTAAGAATCATTTAAGAGGCTGCGGACTTCCTGTACAACTAGGGCATCAGCTTGCGGATGGCGCAAAATGGCTACTGCTAAAAACCACAATAAACAAGGCCAGTGACCAGCATTGTGATAGCACCACGGTAGATTCTTACGATCGAACCCGGTCTTTTTGCGCCAGTCGGCATCGTCTAGTGGGGGGTGACAGATCCGTAAAGGCATATTGGCCACTAAATCGGCTCGGTTATTCTGAATCATCCGAAACAAATAGAGTTGCTGGTTTGGGGTAATTAGATCGAAAATTGCTCCCAGGCAATTTCCCAGGGTGAAGAAGCGAAAATCGGGACGGCCAGTCCGAATATTGCCAATTAAATAGCCGCCCTGGTTGCCCAGCCATTTCTGGAGCCAGTGGGGAATGGTCTCGGTTTGGATGTTGTATTCATTCTCGATCGATTCGCCATACTGTTCGGTGGGACGGCGGCGCAGCACCTGCACCGTTTTACTAGTTACCCAATAATGCACCAACATATAGCGGCGCAGGCGTTTGATCCAGGTCAAACAGGCTTTCAGTCGCTCGGTTTGGCTACTAGCAGCAGTACTGCGGCCTTTTTGATTTTTAATACTGAGTTGCAGTAGCCCCGCCGCACTGAGCATGGCACCGTAGAGTAAGCTTTGAATTTCTAATGGTGCACCCCAGACATCCATCGGTCGATCAATCATAAATGCTCCATCTGGCACATAGATGGTCGGAGCATCGCGAAAGCCGGGATGAAGTACCAAATCTAAAAAGCGGTTAAGACCGGCTTGCACGGCATGAGAGCGGGCAAATTCAAAGTCCTGAGAGCGCTGGACATAAGACCAGGTGAGGATCGGCCACCACAGCGTCGCATCGATCGATACCACCCGCCCGATCGCCCGCTGACCATAGTCTGGGACTAGTTTGCCATTAACTTCTTCAAAACTGGTAGGGAAAATTCCACGGGTTTGGAATTGGGTACTTTGTAGTTGCAAGCAAATAGTCAAAAAGTTTTTGACAGCGTCAAACTTGCCCTCCAACAGCAAATAGGCCATCACTGGCACATTGTCACGAATAAAAATCTCGCTGTAATTGAGCTTCGACTCTGCCCCAGATTTCTGACTCTGGTTAGGAATGGCGGCTACTGCGCCACCCCACTGGCCATTGATATCGACCATCGCTCGCTGAAACAATAGCTCCCGAGCTACTTTTACCGCTGTTTCTGAATTCATGTCATTACTCTTGCTGGGAGAATTTCGGTAGCCTTGCTATAATAAAACGAAATTGGGGCTGTAGCTCAGTTGGATAGAGCGATCGCCTCCTAAGCGATAGGCCGCGCGTTCAATTCGCGCCAGTCCCATACATTTTCTTACAAACTCCGATTTGGCGGAATAGCCTTGGTTCGATCGATTAGAATTGTTTAGATCACCCTCTAAAGACTATTCATGAAAGATTCGACTGTTGGCAGCCGTTCGCGTGCTCAGCTCATCGATGCTTACCAAGAGCTACCATCGATCGAGCAGAAAATGGTGCGACTGCTTTCGGTAGTCTATGCCCCCATCAATCGTACTAATATCCTAACTTGCCTGAATCAGGTCTTACCCAAAGAGCAATCATTAACAGCTGGCAAACTTAAGCCGCATCTCGATCGACTACTTCAGGAAGGTTTACTCGCAGAAGATCGGCGGTTTGAGTTGAGTTGTCATCCTTTGATAGTAGAAACAGCCACTTGGAATACCTTACAACAGCAAGAATTCAAAAAATTTGTCGATGTTATTAGCAAAAACATCCCAGTTAAGACTAGCTATAGTGGAACCAGGCGATTTGCTAGCCGCAACGAGTTAGTGCGGGAGTTGCGGATTGGTATTTATCGCAATGATATTGCTTTTGTCGCCCGCCAGCTGGATGACTATAATCAATTTAACTACGACCAAGAATTTTCTTTTGCTAGAATCCTTAACTCTGTCTGTAATAATCCTTTTAATTTGGAACTATTTCAGACCTTCGAGCGAGAGTTAGCCGACTTAGTTTTGAATAGTATTTTTTCAGAGGCGGTATTTCAACTATCCCCAACTACAGAAGTATTTAATTGGTTACAGCAATATGCTTTGACTAGCAAGTCAAATGACTTTAGGTCACGGTTATTGATTAGCCAGTTACTGTTGAGAGGGCGCTTAGCTGATGCGATCGGCTGCCTCGAAAAATTCGAGAAAAACCTGGATACTCTGACCTATTGGGGCTGGGCAAAATTTTTAGCTGGTGAATATGCGCTATCGATCGACTACTTTGCTCAAGCTTTAGCTGGACTGCGCAAACAGTCCGGTAAGCGCAATGGCTATTTTGATACCCTAGAAGGTTTGTTTTTCATTTTTGCACTCTTGCATGAAGGCTCCGCTGCATCACTGCAACAGGCTAAAGACTACACCACCCAAATGTCTAAGCAGAAGGATCATTGGTTGCAAAATAGCTACGGGCGGCTGAAATGTATTGTTGGTCTTCAGCAGGGTGATATGACCCAAAAGACGGCAATCTTAAATATGGCAATTCCACCATTTTCATATGTTAGCAGCATCGAAATGTTGGTGGCTGCTTTGTGCCTGAGCTGGACAGACCGCGAAGTCGCCAAAAAAAATCTGCTGAAGCTGATCGCACCTCTATATAAACAAGCTATTGCGGGCAGTTACCAATGGATGGCCTTAGAAGTATCTGCAATACTAGCGCAGCTCAACAATAAGTATCGATCGGCTGCCGATATCTTGCAGCAAGACTTAGAAATCTCGCCGCTGGTGAACTTGATTCCCTATCAAGAACCCTGGGAACTATGCCTTACCGCTCTTGCCCAGTTAAATGCACCTCTTCCAGTGAACGCTAACACCATTCCGATCACTGGCAAAAGACTGGTTTGGTTCATGACTTTTTATGGCGGCAACAGTTATTTTATTGAGCCGCGCGAGCAAAAAATAACTGTTAAGGGAGATTGGAGTAAAGGCCGTCCGATCGCGATTCATCGTCTCACCAAACTCTCTGACTTTGATTATTTAACCGCCCAAGATACGATGATCTGCGCTGGTATTGAGACTACTTATGTGAGTGGTTACTACGGTGGCGATCGAGACTACAGTTTTAGCGATGAATCAATTATTGCTTTGATTGGTCATCCCTTAGTTTTCTGGTCAGATTCTCCCACCATTGCCGTGGAAATTGTGCGCGGAGAACCGGCTCTATTTGTCCAAAAAACTAAGGCTGGTATTTCTTTACAGCTTTCCCCTAGCGTCACCAAAAATCAAAAAATAGTAGTTGTGAAAGAGACTCCTACCAGAGTTCAGGTGATTGAGGTAACTGCTAATTACCAAAAAGTGGCTGATTTACTGGGTTCCCAACTGAACGTTCCCGAGGAAGCCAAGGATCGGGTATTGGCTGCGATCGATAGTATTGCTAGTTTGGTAACAGTGCATTCTGATATCGGTGGCGGCGTAGATAATGCCCAAACCGTTGTTGCCAATTCACAAACGCATGTCCATTTGCTGCCCGCTGGTGCTGGCGGCTTAAAAGTAGCGGTGTTAGTACGGCCATTTGACCAGCATGGCCCCTACTTTCAGCCTGGCCAAGGGGGTGTAATGGTAATTGCCGATATTGATGGCCAGAAATTTCAGACCAATCGATCGCTAACCGAAGAAAAAGAATTAGCACAGTCGGTGATCAATGCTTGCCCCACCTTAGAATCATGGGAATCCGAAAATAGCGAATGGCTAATTAGCGATCCAGAAGCCTGTTTAGAATTATTGCTAGATCTCCAAGCTTTAGAAGAACAAGTAGTGGTGGAATGGCCAGAGGGCGAAAAGCTCAAAATTAAGCAACGGGCGGACTTAAAATCTTTCAATATGCGCATTGAGCGGCAGCGTGATTGGTTTGAAGCCAGTGGCGAGCTAAAACTAGACGATGATCAAGTGTTGGATATGCGCCAACTAATGGACTTACTGGCCGGATCTAATAGTCGCTTTGTACCCTTGGGTAATGGCGAATTTTTGGCCTTGACGGCTAGCTTCCGTAAACAGCTCGATGAGCTACGAGCTTTTTCACAACCCCAAGGCCAGGGGCTGAAATTTCATCCGCTGGCTGGTTTGGCGATGCAGGATGTTTTTGCGGAAGTTGGTAATCTAGAAGCTGATCACCATTGGCAAGCCCAAGTCCAAAAATTACAGGATCTCAAGGCTTTTCAACCACAGCTGCCTTCCACACTGCAAGCGGAACTGCGCGACTATCAGTTAGATGGCTTTCGGTGGCTGTCCCAGCTGGCGCACTGGGAAGTCGGCGCTTGCTTGGCCGATGATATGGGTCTGGGTAAGACTTTGCAGGCGCTGGCCTTGATTTTGACCCGAGCCGTAGCTGGACCTACGCTGATTTTGGCTCCTACTTCGGTTTGTACCAATTGGTTGGGGGAGGTCGATAAGTTTGCGCCGACCTTAAATGTGATCCAACTGGGGATTAGCGATCGACAACAGACCCTAGACAATCTCCAACCTTTGGATCTGCTAATTTGTAGTTATGGCTTGTTGCAGCAGGAAGATGTCAGTGACATGTTGGCCGAAGTGGAGTGGGAGACAATTGTTTTGGATGAAGCCCAGGCCATCAAAAACGGGGCAACGAAAAGGTCGCAAGCAGCGATGCGACTGCAAGGCAAGTTTAAATTGCTGACTACCGGCACGCCGATCGAGAATCATTTGGGCGAATTATGGAATCTTTTCCAGTTTATCAATCCCGGTCTGTTGGGTTCTTTAGATAACTTCAATCAAAAATTTGCCAATGCGATCGAACGCAATCAAGATAAATTAGCCCGAGCTAGACTCAAAAAGCTAATTCAGCCCTTCATTTTGCGCCGTACTAAAACTCAAGTACTAGCCGAGCTGCCCTCCCGCACCGAAATTCTGCTCCATGTCCAGCTCAGCAAAGAGGAGCAGCTTTTTTATGAAGCCCTGCGCCGGGAAGCGATCGAGAAAATAACTAACAGTGATGCCAAGGCTGGACAAAAGCATTTGCAGGTGCTGGCTGAATTGATGCGCTTGCGCCGCGCCTGTTGCAATGCCCAATTGGTAAAACCAGGGGTAAATCTGGCTAGCTCCAAACTAGAGTTATTTGGTGAAACCGTGACCGAACTACTCGATAACGGCCATAAGGCATTGGTCTTCAGCCAGTTTGTTGATCACCTCCAGATTGTCAAAAAGTATTTGGAAGAGCGAAAAATTTCCTATCAATACTTAGACGGTGGTACACCGGCCAAGGAACGGAAAAAGCGGGTGGATGCTTTTCAGGCCGGGGAAGGGGATGTATTTTTGATTAGTTTAAAAGCGGGTGGTACTGGATTGAACCTGACTGCTGCCGACTATGTAATTCACTTAGACCCCTGGTGGAATCCGGCAGTGGAAGATCAAGCATCTGATCGAGCGCACCGGATCGGTCAACTGCGGCCAGTTACCATTTATCGGTTGGTGGCCAAGGGCACGATCGAAGACAAGATTGTGGATTTACACCAACACAAACGGGATCTGGCCAATAGTTTATTAGAAGGTACGGAAATGAGCGGCAAGATTTCGACCAACGACCTATTGCAGCTGATTCGGGAGGGCTAGGCTACTTGCTGAATTCCTCTGGTGCTCAGCACTTCACTGAGAGTAGCGGCGTAAACTGGGAGGCCAAAGGTGGCCGGACTAACAATCGGATCATGGATTTCGTGGCGGTTTTGCAAACAAAAATAATCCCACTCGGCCATTTGAATCCTAAATACCTTAATTACCAAATTAATTAAGGCGATCGATAGGGGCACCTGAAAAATCACCGGCTTACCCAAATAAGCGCAAATTTCTTGAATGCCCTGTTCTACCATCACCCGCTGATTGCCCATCACCACCTTTCGATCATACTTGTCCGCAACTTCCGGATGCTCCACTAAATAGCGCACCACTGCGGCAATATCTTGACCATGGATAAAGTGAAAGCTGCCCTCGGCCTTAATCCAGCGCAGCAATCCAGCATATTTGGTCACGTCTGGTAAGTCAGCAGACAGAAAAGAATAGGGCTTATTTTCATCGCCACCCAGCACCAGTGTCGGAAATACCGTAGTGATGCGACCTGCGATCGCCAGCTCACCTAAAGTTGAAAAGCACTGATGCTTAGATTTGATATAGTCAGTGCCAATCTGACCAGCCTCTGGTAGTAGCTGATTCTGGCGATTTAAAACACTCGCAGTAGAGAAGTAAATAACTTGCTGACAAACCTGGGGATTAAGCAAGCTGAGTAACTCGTGGGTCTTGGTATAATTCACATCAAAGGCATCTTGGCCGCCCCAACTAGCTGCCGTCAAAATTGCCACATCGATCGTCTTCAATAGATCAGCATAATCGCCAATCTGCTTCATATCGGCAGTTACAATGTTTACCCCGGCTCGGACTTGGGGATCAATCTGAAATTTGGCTGGACTGCGCATCATCAAAAACAACTCATGATCGGTGTTATTTATGAATGTCTCACTGACATAATGACCAACACCACCGCTTGCCCCAGTCACCAGAATACGCATAGCAAAAATAAAGAAGACACAGTAAAAACATTTTAAGGGCAGTGGGTTGAACGTAGTCGAAACCCACTGCCCTTAAAATTTTGATTGAGCAGATTTAACCCATCAAAGCCTTAGCATTCTTAGCAGTCTCAAAGAAGAAGCGCACATTGTCTTCGGGTGTGGTTGGTAAAACTCCATGACCCAAATTCATAATATGTTTATGGCTACCGGCCTTCCGCATCGTGTCTAGAATGCGCTCCTGAATAAAACTCTGTGGTCCATAGAGGGCACAAGGATCCATATTGCCTTGAGCGCCAATATGAGCGCCAATGCGTTGGCGACCGACTGCCATATCTACAGTCCAGTCCAGGCTGACCATATCACAACCTGATTCACCCATCATTTCCAGAATGCCACCGCTGCCCGTCACTAATAAAATCAATGGTGTATCGGGGTGAGTTTCTTTCACTTGTCTAAATACCTGTTGTTGGTAAGGCAAGGCAAAAACAGCGTAGTCTTGAGGACTGAGGTGACCCGCCCAGGAATCGAACATTTGGACTACTTGAGCACCGCTATCAATTTGATAACGAACATAGACTGCGATCGCATCGGCAATTTTAGATAGTAATTTGTGCAAGAGAGTCGGTTCAGTAAAAGCCATCCCTTTGATCGTTTCGTAATTTTTCGATCCTTTGCCTTCCACGGCATAGGCGGCAAGCGTCCAAGGTGCGCCGACAAAGCCTAACACCGTAGCTTTGTTACCAACTTCTTGCCGCAGAGATTTCAAAATTGTTTGGATAAATGGCATGGTCTCCGATGGTTCAAGGGGATGCAGAGCCTCGATTTGGGCGGCAGTACGCAGCGGCGCATGAATAATCGGCCCTTTCCCTTCGGCGATGTCCATATCAATCCCTAAACCTGGCAAAGGGGTGACAATATCTGAAAACAGAATCACGCCATCTGGCTGAAATGCTCTCCAAGGTTGCAAAGAGACTTCGATCGCTACTTCAGGGATTTCGGATCTGTCGCGAAATGAAGGATACTTTTCTCGCAAATCGCGATAAACCTTCATGTAGCGGCCAGCTTGACGCATCATCCACACAGGAGTACGTTCGACTGTTTCCCCCCGAGCCGCACGTAAAAGCAAAGGAGTTTGATTATCGCCAGTCATTTAATGTGCCTTTTTATAATTGTGTGAAGAATTGAGTCAAATATATCTTCCGATCATCATCCAGTCTGAGAGTTTTTTCTCTGCAAGAAATTAACAAAAAAACACAGTCATGAGCGGTTGGGCTGGGCAATAGATGGCTCACCCTGATTCACCGACTAAATTTTGGGATCAGCCACATACATGATGTCAATCGTCAAAGTCTTTAGATACAATGATAGAAGCGCAGAGTAGCATGGAATTCATTATTGTGAGGATTCCAGTAAATCTTCAACAGCACTAATTTCAAACCAACCCCAATTCTAATTTACTCATGGAAGAAATCTTACGATATAGCTTAATCTTGAGAAGACGTTGGTTACCAGCATCCCTGGTACTGGCGTTTACCACTTTGCTCGTGACTATATATGCTATTCGCCAGCCACCGAATTATCAATCTAAAGCACAAGTACAGATTAAGAAGTCTACTAAATCGTCTGGTTTGTTGGAAGGACTATCCAAAATAGAGAATTTGGCTGGTGGTAGTGCTGATAGTGCTCTAAATAATCCGATGAGCACTCAAGTAGAAGTTGTAAAATCCTTGCCAATTATGCAAGATACGATCAATTCTCTACAGCTGAAAGATCGTAAAGGTGAGCCGATGACACCTGAACAGTTCTCTGCTAATTTCAAGGTGGCCAATGTCAAAGGAACTGAAATTCTGGAAGTCTCTTATCAAGGTCCTAACCGAGAAATAAACCAACAGGTAATCAATAAAGTTATATCGCTGTACGTGCAAAGAGATTTAAATGCCCAGCGATCAGACACCCGAGCTGCTCGGTCTTTTGTCGAGCAGCAGTTGCCAGAAGTAGAAGCAAAGGTGAGAAAAGCTGAGAATGATCTTCGGCTATTCAGAGAGAAAGAAGGCGTAGTAGACCTCACGGCTGAAGCTACCAAGTCAGTGGAAATCTTTACTGAACTTAGTAAAGAAATTACCACAGCTCAAGGTGAGTTATCAGCTGAAACTGCCCGAGTGGGAAGAATGCAAGAGGTTTTGGGCGGTGATGTTCAAACCAATACCCGCATCGGTTTGGTGAGTGAGACACCTGGGGTAAGAGATTCGTTGGTGTCTTTGCAAGCAGTCCAAAAGAAATTGGTAGAGGAGCGTGCTCGCTTCACAGACAATAGTCCTAATATCCAAGATTTACAATCCAAAGAACAGGCTCTGAAAGCCGATCTTCAAAAGCGTATCAAAGGAA
Organism: Synechococcales cyanobacterium; assembly: GCA_043755575.1. Taxonomy (GTDB): domain Bacteria; phylum Cyanobacteriota; class Cyanobacteriia; order Cyanobacteriales; family Chamaesiphonaceae; genus JAAFHZ01. The sequence goes on along the minus strand of JAYUSR010000184.1, from coordinate 347 downwards.
CTTTGATTGGTGGACGCAACCAAAGTCAAATCGTAGATTTGCAATCCAAAGGGATTCAGGAATCAATGATTTCTGAATATGCCAAAGCGGTGGCGGAAAAAAGTAGTCTGGAGAAAAAGTTGGAATCGCTTAAGTCCGTAGCAGCTGGCTATAGCCAAAGAATTCAAAAACTTCCTCAGCTAGAACAGCAGATGCGGGATTTAGGCAGGGGTGTGGAAGTATCGGTGACTACCTACAAGACACTTTTGGCTCGGTTGCAAGAGTTTAAAATTGCTGAAAACCAAAATACTGGAAATGTATCGGTTGTGGTACCAGCGACTCTGCCGGGCGAGAATGAAAAAATCTCA
>JAYUSR010000183.1:0-3842 GCA_043755575.1 Synechococcales cyanobacterium | reverse complement strand
TTAACGGTAAATAATTTGTGGGCATAACTATAAATTGCCGGATTCCCCGCAGCATCTTGGCCTAATCCTTCCCCGCCTTTCAAGATTAATGATTCCGTACCTAGTTCTACTAACTCCACTTTTGCCCAAATTGGGGTGTGACGAGTCAGGTCTAAGTTATCACCTGGATCGCTAAGCGTAATGGCCAAAGCACTATGAGCATTTAATCTAGCGACTTGCTGAATTGCAATAGTGGCGCTATCAGGCAACAAGTCCAAAACAACTTGCGGGGGAGTGGGGGTTCGATCGAGTAAGTGTAGTAGCGCCGCTTGGGCAGCAGCTACCGCAAAGACCGGTAAGGTGTATCCAGTACGCGCCATCTCAAAATCATTAAAGGCAGAGGCTTCTGATTCTATCAGGACAATCAGCAGATTTTTTCTATCCCCAACTATAAAAGAAGTTATTTCACAGCAAAAAGCCCTTGAAATTTGCACTCAAGAGCTTTTGTTATTGCTTTATTCAAGAAGGAAGCTCTACATGTTGCCGCGTAGCGCTGCTAGGAGAAAAATTACCACTGGGCCAGCAACCATAATCAATCCGACCATCGATAACTGAGCTACTACTTCCCAATTAATAGCGCCAATACTGTCTAACGCGCCGCTGATAAAGTCCATAATCTCTCCAGAATATTAAGTTAAGATATTTATCTGCTCATTTTGCCATACAATCTTACCCATCAGGAAGACTAATAGTTTAAGATTCGTTACAAACCTCAGCCGATTCGCGGCTCTGAAGCAATACAAGAAATGGATAAGTGGAAATGCGTTAGTGGTTGTGGAGCTTGCTGTAACCTAGACCCCGCCAGTCGGCCAGATTTAGACCAGTACTTAACTCCAGAACAGTTGACCAGGTATCTGGGTATGGTCGGCGGTGATGGCTGGTGTATTAACTTCGATCGGACTAGTCGTGAGTGTAAAATTTATGCCGATCGACCGGAATTTTGTCGGGTACAGGCCGATACTTTCCAAACCATGTTTGGGGTTGAATCAGAGGATCTAGAAGACTTTGCGATCGAGTGTTGCCATCAGCAGATTGAAGAAGTCTATGGCGACCAAAGTTTAGAATTTCTGAAATTTAATAAAGAAGTAGGCATTATCTTGTCTTGAGAGCAGTCGTCTTGATATTTTGCGGTCGGACTGACAAAATGAGAGGAAAATGAGAATAACTTGTGCAAACTTCTTCCGAATCTGACATCGACCAGTTAGCATTGGGGTCAGTGCTAGATACCAAGCCCAAAAGCCGTGCCAATAGCGTTTTTCTATCCACGTTCATCACAATTTTCTTGGCAGAGATGGGGGATAAAACCCAGCTAGCGACCTTGCTGATGACGGCTCAATCCCACGCCCCGCTTAGCGTTTTGCTGGGTTCTGGCACAGCCTTAATTGCCACTAGCTTAGTCGGAGTGCTATTGGGACGGTGGCTGTCCAAAGTAATAGCACCAGAAACATTGGATGTATTAGCCGCTGTCCTGATGCTGGTAATTGCCGTTCTTTTATTGGGCGATGTGGTGGAGCTTTAAACACTAGAGCTTTAAGCACGGAGGCTTTGCTCTGGTAGCAGCAAGCTCAGTTCTGTCGTCGGAGCCATCAGATTCAAAAAGCGATCGGCAGTAGCTGATTGGCGACCCAGGAAGAAGCTTTCCCAGTTGTCTTGAGTGGGTGAGACATGACTATTAACCTTACAGGCATAGGACTTGAGGCTGTTCCCAGCTAGTTCTCGCTTCACCGTAAATTGAAAAACACAGAGGCTGCTAAACAGTGCATTCTTGGGCCTAGCCGGAATTTGGTTAGCGATCGCATGACAGCGGGTTACTTCGTTCACGAGCTGTTGCCAATGGGCACTAAAGCTGGCCTGGTTGGCACCTTTAGCCAGATAAGCAAAGCTGGTTTCGTGGAGGGGTTCGTTATTTGATCCGAGCAGCATCACCTCGTAGTACTGACCCAATCCATATTTTTCCCGCTCGTTGTGCAACTGCCGGGAATAGGCTCCGACTACCATCATTCGTTTTTCTTGCATGGAGATCTGCCGATCGAACGCAAAAATAGGCGATCGCTGGACGACCAACATCCGAGGGGATTTAATCAACAGCCCTTTCTCCTGACCGCCGCTGTTGTACTCATAAGTAACTAAATCTTTGGCCTTTACTTCATACCAACCGGCTTTTTCCATCTCCGCTTCAGTAATAAAGTAGCCACAATCGACCTCACCTTTTTCGCCGCGCAGGGCTTGAATACGCGGTAAACGGGCTTGAGGGTCGGTGTATTCGGCGCTGGCAAAGCGGTCACGGGTCAAAACGGTTGGGTTGTCGAGAATTGCGGGAGCAGTTGAGATGGTAGTCATGATTTTTCCTGGAGTAACGATGAATTGAAAGTATTGAAGTAGTGCAAATGCTCTGTTTTTTTATGGTTTAAGCGTACTATAGTACAAAAAAATTAGCAAGAGGTCTGCCCAAAATTTTGGAGAAAAGTCGTAGTAATTACTGGAAATGCCTGCTATTACCGATTTACTAGTCAGAAGAATCTATAATTGGGAGAATTCATTGCACTGCTCCTGAACATGTCCGTTAGCCATCCGCCTCATTACCAGCAATTAGCCAACGGCATCACCCTAATAGTCACACCCAATCCCAGCAATGACATTGTGGCTGGCCGGATCTTTTTAAAATTGGGGCAGCATAGCCAGCCCGGTCTGAGTAATTTGGTCACCACTCTGCTCACCAAGGGCACTAACAGTTATTCGGCCTTGGAAATTGCCGAACGAGTGGAATCGGTCGGTGCTGGATTAAGTGCCGAAGCCAATCAAGATAGCGTGGAATTGAGTTTAAAGGCTGTTACCGCCGATTTTGCCGATATTTTGCGGCTGGCGGGGGAAATACTGCGTCATCCGAGCTTTCCGCTAGAACAGCTTGAACTAGAGCGAAAACTGACGCTACAAGCAATCCGGTCGCAATCCGAGCGATCGATGACTCTGGCTTTCCAGCAACTACGAGAATCAATTTACCAAGACCATCCCTACGCTCAACCCCAACTCGGTACAGCTAAATCGGTTGAGAAGATTAACCGCGCTGATTTGGTAGTCTATCATCGGACTTATTTCCGCCCCGATCGATTAGTAATTAGTCTGGCTGGTCGAATTACGCCAACGGAAGCAGCTGATTTAGTTGAAGAAATTTTTGGTGATTGGCCATTGCCCACCGAGCTATTGCCGATAGTCGAACTTCCTGCCATTCCCCTAAATCCCCAGCAAAAAACTATTACCAAACCCACCCAGCAATCGATCGTCATGCTCGGACATTTGACCGTGGCAGTCAGCGATCCGCACTATTTACCTTTGCGATTGATGAATACTTATTTGGGTAGTGGTCTTTCTAGTCGGCTGTTTGTGGAACTACGCGAAAAACGTGGTTTAGCTTACGAAGTTTCTAGCATCTATTCGACGAAGATCGATCGGGCAATTTTTGCTGTCTATATGGGCACTACTCCCGACAATCTCCAGCAGGCTATTGCTGGTTTACAAAGTGAAATGGCTCGTTTGTATGCTATCCAGCTCAATGACGAAGAACTAAGTACCACCAAAAGCAAGTTACTGGGTAAATATGCCTTAGCTAAACAAACCAGTAGCCAGATGGCTTACATTTATGGTTGGTACGAGACCTTGGGCTTGGGCTGGGAGTTCGATCAAAAGTTCACAACTGCGATTGAAGGTGTCACCACCAATCAAATCCAGGAAGTTGCCCAGCAATATTTCAGTAGTCCTTACTATCTCTCGGTAGTCGGCCCTCATCCTTGATCTAAAAGTCAACC
>JAYUSR010000182.1:0-12172 GCA_043755575.1 Synechococcales cyanobacterium | reverse complement strand
CACCGCCATCCAGCTGGATTCCCAACTGGCGATCGCCTATCAGCAACGGGGCTGGATTTACCATCGGCAGGGAGACTTAACCTCAGCTTTTCATGATTATCAACAGGCTGCTAGCCTTGCTCCCCATGCCGATATCTATCACCAGATGGGTTTGCTTAACAGCGAAACGGGTAACTTGACAGCAGCATTGATTGATTACAATCAGGCGCTGGCTCTGAACCCCAATTTAGTCCAGGCTTATAATAATCGCGGTGTGATCAAGCGTCACCAAGGAGACCGGCAAGCAGCCATTCATGAATATAGCCAAGGTTTGAGCATCGATCCAGAAGCTCTAGACTGTCTGCGGAATCGGGGCATTGCTCGTCAAGAGTTAAAAGATTATGTGGGTGCTGTTGCTGATTACCGGCGCGCTGCCAGCCTCCACCTCCGTCATGGTCAGCAGTCTGAGTATGAAAAAATCCTTGCTACTATCGAGACCCTGCAAGGTTACTGCTCGCAGTAATTTATCTTCTGGCGCATAACAGCTGCCAGCTATTTAAAAAAGACTGTATCTACCTATTGACAATTCTTGCAGAAAAGTTATTATATGGAGGTGTGAGGAGTAAATCAAAAAAAGAACCGAGACGAAACACGGCCAGTCGTCGGTTCTTTTTTTGTTCTTCTTATAAAGTTTGCATCTGTTGCACTGGTTTAGCTAAAACTGTCAGTAAAAAAAATCTTGACAGATACCTGCTGCCCTGTGCTATATTCAGTGAGCTGCGATGTCGATGGGGTGTCGCCAAGTGGTAAGGCACCTGGTTTTGGTCCAGGCATTCCGAGGTTCGAATCCTTGCACCCCAGTTAATAAATAGTGTTTGCTAAAGGCTCAGATTTAAAATAATCTGGGTCTTTAATTTTATTTCACTCATGGCAAACAATCACTCCATCCTGGCTTTAGATTTTGACGGCGTAATCTGCGATGGAATGCAGGAATATTTTCACTCTTCTTGGTTGGTCTATAGTCAAATTTGGTCGGTACCAGCTGCACCAGCACCATTAGAGTTATTTCCCTCCTTTGCACGGTTGCGACCCCTTATTGAACATGGCTGGGAAATGCCTTTGCTCTTGTGGGCTTTAAGACAAAATACACCAGAAGATCGTATTGCTAGCGATTGGATAAACTTGGCTAGCCAGATTTTGGCCGCTGAAAAGTTAAGCAGTAAAGATGTGGTGCAGGTTTTGGATGAAGTGCGAGACAGATCGATCGAACAAGATCTCCAAGCTTGGCTCCATCTCCAAAGCTGCTATCCCGGCACCATTGAAAAGCTATTAGCGCTCCCACCAACCATCCAACCGGTGATTATCACCACCAAAGACGGTCGCTTCACCCGCCAGCTTCTGGAAGATCGGGGCGTTCAACTCCCTGCTGATGCAATTTTTGGTAAGGAAAGAAAAAAGTCCAAAACCGATACTCTGCGCCAGTTGTTGACTAGCCAGCCCGACCAAATTTGGTTCATAGAAGATCGGTTGCCAACTTTGCACACCATTAGCCGCCAGCCCGACCTTAATTCGGTACAATTGTTCTTAGCCGACTGGGGCTACAACACCTCTACCGAACGAGCGGTTGCTCAAGATGATGATCGAGTGAAATTGCTATCGATCGATCAGTTCTGCCAAGACTCATCCAGCTGGACATAAATTCATGCTAGATCTCAACAAAATTGCTAGACAACTGCCCCAAGTCGGCCAACACCTGACTAAAGAAGCCCAAGCCAGCAGTCTGCGGATGCGGCGAGCTAATGATTATTTAGTGAAAGCGATCGATCAACAGTCCGATCTGGAGCAACTGCAAATTATTTGGAATAACAAATTCCGGTTTGGCGCAGCAATCCCCGTCGAAGACCTCAGCACTTGTCAAGATATTTCGATACCAGCGACCGCCCATACCGTACTAGCCACCGACGGTTCCCAAATTGCCCCCAGTCATCATGAGATTGCCTATTGCTACCTAATCAACATTGGACGAGTAATGATTCACTACGGGCAAGATTTGCATCCTTTATTGGATAGTATTCCTGAGGTTTTTTATCAGACCAAGGATCTCTATCAATCGCGACAGTGGGGAATTAGTACCGAGGAATGGTTGGGTTATCAGCGCACTGTCGATGAAGCTTTGTTACTAGGAGATTTGGGTTTTGACTGGGCGAATCCGCCGATCGGATTTGAAGAGATTGTGAATCCCCAGCCACCAACAGTGCCAACCTTGGCGATGGTAGATGGTTCTTTGATCTACCGATTCTTAGAAGAATTGCCAGCTGAAGCCCGCGAACTCACGATTGCACCGATCTTGACGGCCTGGGACAAGCTCCGCCAAGTCAAAATCCCGATGATTAGCTACATTAGCTCTTCACGCAGCATCGATGGTTTGAATTTTTTGCGGTTGTTGGGCTGTGGCTTTCCAGAGCCAGACTGTACCAAACACTGCATTGACATTGAAAGACCGCCTTGCCAAATCTTTGATGGTCTGCGCGATACTTCACTGTGGCTAAATCGGTTACAGCCGGGACAGCGCAGTGGCCTGTGGCAAAGTACTGCCCGTACTCTCGATTTTTATAGCCAGGAGCAGCGGGTATATTTTTGCTATGTAAATGTGGGTGCCGAGATTGCTCGGGTGGAGATGCCTGCTTGGGTGGCTACCGATAGTCAGCTTTTAGATCAAGCCTTAGGAATTATGCTGGCTCAGGTCAAGAAGGGCCAGGGTTATCCGGTGGCCTTAGCAGAAGCCCATAATTATGCGGTGGTCAGGGGAGCCGATCGATCGAGTTTTTTTGCGCTATTAGAAAGAGAAATGGTAAAAGCTGGACTACAAAATGTGGGGGTTTCCTATAAGGAGCGCCGCAAGCGAGTCAGTATTGCCTAGGATATTGCAATTGTTGCCCTTTCCGGCGAGCTATGCATAGGCAACACTGATGTCTGAGTTAATTTCTTTCAAACCAACAAAAATTACTCAGCTTTGTGCGGAAATCTCGCCATTGCATGATTGATATCGGCAGGTTACTTCCCTCTACAATCTGAAGGAACTAGATTACACAATCCCCATCCAGCAATGACCACGATCCAAGAACAAGGCAATATTACGATCCATACCGAGAACATCTTCCCGATCATCAAGAAGTCTCTGTATACCGACCATGAAATTTTCTTGCGCGAGTTGATCGCCAATGCCGTTGATGCGATCGGCAAACTGAAAATGATTGCCTTGGCCGGAGAATTAAACGGTGAAATCGGTGAGCCAGCAGTAGTAATTGCGATCGATAGCGAGAAAAAGACTCTTTCTATTAGTGACAACGGCATCGGCATGACCGTTGATGAAGTTAAGAAATACATCAATCAAGTAGCCTTTTCCAGCGCCGAAGAATTCATTGAAAAATACAAAAAGAACGACGACCAGCAGATTATCGGTCACTTCGGCCTCGGATTTTATTCGGCATTCATGGTAGCCCAACTCGTCGAAATCGATACCCTATCCTATAAACCAGACGCGACCCCGGTACATTGGTCTTGCGATGGTTCGCCTCAGTTTTCCCTCAGTGACTCCACCAGAACCACACGTGGCACCACTATTACTCTTACTCTCCAAGATGAAGAAGGGGAATACGCCGAAGAAGCGCGGATTCGGCAATTGGTGAAGACCTACTGTGATTTTTTGCCCGTGCCCATTAAGTTGGGTGATGAAGCGATCAACAAGCAACGTGCTCTCTGGAAAGAATCACCCCAAAATCTAACCAAAGAAGATTACTTAGAATTCTATCGCTATCTATATCCTTTTGAAGCAGAACCACTATTGTGGGTGCATCTAAATACCGATTATCCCTTCTTACTCAACGGGATTCTCTTCTTTCCAAAACTGAAGCCCGAGATTGATGTCACCAAAGGCCAAGCCAAGTTATTCTGCAATCAGGTATTTGTCAGTGACCACTGCGAAGAAGTCATCCCTAAGTTCTTAACGCCTTTACGGGGCGTAATTGACAGCCCAGATGTACCGCTGAATGTCTCGCGCAGTGCCTTAACGAACGATCGGACTGTGCGGCGGATTGCTGATTATATTTCCAAGAAAGTAGGCGATCGGCTCAAAGAACTATATCGTGACGATCGAGCAGCTTATGTTAGCTCCTGGCAAGACTTAGGCACCTTCGTAAAGTTTGGCATGATGAACGATGAAAAGTTCAAAAAACAGGCCGAAGATATCGTTATTTTCCGCACCACTTGGACGGCAGAGCCACAGCATCCGCCCGTAGACGCAGAGCAAGCCGAGGATGATGCTTGGGAATCGGAAGCTGCTAAGAATACGGTCAATGGCCAGACTTACACCACGCTGCAAGAATATTTGGAGCGCAACAAAGAACGCCACGAAAATCGGGTGTTCTACTGTACCGATGAAGTTAGTCAAGCTACCTACGTCAATCTCTATCAGAGTCGGGGCATTGAAGTACTATTCATGAATGCGTTCATTGACAGCCACTTTGCCACTTTCTTGGAACAGGAATTTAGAGACGTGAAATTCGCGCGGCTAGATTCTGAATTGGATGAGTCGCTGATTGAAAAAGAAAATTCTGAAATAGTTGATCCCACAACGAATAAAACCTTGGGCGATCGGATGAAAGACTTGTTCACCAATGCTTTAAGCAAGCCGAAGCTGACTATTCGCACCGAATCGCTGAAGAGTGATAATCCTGGTTCTATCCCGCCAGCGATGGTGTTATTACCGGAGGAGCAGCGCCGGATGCAGGAGATTATGGCAATGATGCAGCAGCAAGTCGCCGAGTTTCCAGAGGAGCATATTTTGATGGTGAATACGGCGCACCCGCTAATTCAGAATTTGGCTGCTATGGAGCAGAGTTCAATCGTGCAGGCTGATGGTACTTCATCTAACCAAGAGCTGGTAAGTCTGATTTGTCATCATGTCTACGATTTGGCTTTGATGGCTCAGAAAGGCTTCGATGCCGATAGTATGAATGCGTTTGTGGACAGGTCGAATCAGGTTTTAACCCAGTTGACTAAGAAATAGCGATTTAGGGCGTTGCTGATTTAAGGTATGATTTGCCCTCACCTCGCCAGATCCTTCGGCTCTGGCTTTCCTCTCCCAAGCTTGGGAGAGGGGTTGGGGATGAGGGCAAAATCTATGCTTTATACCCCAATTCAGCAACGCCCATAAACTTTTCAACACCGCTCAGAAACAAGCCAATGCTTGACGGTTAGCATGACCAATTAATCGATCACCTTGCTAAACTAATTACTTGTGCCTCCTACGGAGGTATGACTGCGCTCTCGTTCTTCTGGCTTAGATTTAACATTGACCTCTACATCCAGGTCAAGAGCATTCAAAAACCTGAATAACCTTTCCAACGAATATCCCCGAAATTGACCTCTGACCAAAGCCGATACCTTGGGTTGATCTATTCCCAACAATTCCGCAGCTTGATACTGATTTAAACCTTTGGCTTTAATCGCCTTACTCAATAGCATTACTAAATGTGCCTTCAGCAACATCTCCTCTGGGTTCTCGCACCCCAAATCGGCGTAAACATTGCCACTGCTAGAAGTTACAGTGTTTTCTAAATCTTCAGTTTGATCGTAGTTAGTTGTCATAATTAGCCTGATGATGTTCTAGAGCAACTTTGAGCCTTTGCTCGACCAACTCGATATCTTGTTTCGGGGTTGCTATGCCGCTTTTAGACTTCTGCTTGGTGCAACGCACGCTGAGGAAACCTCAGCGCGATTGCATCCGCTTTTGGAAGACGTGGAGGACATACACGGCAAATTCCAACCGGACAGTATAGACAGCTCGATAAGTATCCCCCTCAAAATTATCGACAACTTCCAATACCCCAGAACCCTTAAAACCTTTAAAAGGCTTAGCATCATCATACTTTTCACCTAGTTGGGCTAGAAATAATGCAAAACCAACGTTGTCTTGCACCGAATCGGGCATTGCTTTGAGATTTTTTTGGAACTGGCGATCCATTCGAGTGGTTTCATTATTATATTTTATCTTTAGTAATGCTAATTTTGGCATCATGTTTTTATGGCGGCCAGTTAAAACACTTTATTTGTGTTTATAGCGTTTGTCTTGATAAGCTAGTACTCTAAAATCCTGGCCACCCTGCGAAAAACCGTTCCAGAAGTGTTAGAAGTGCTGGCGATCGTTGCACCAAATTTTGTTAAAAGGATTTAAAAATATGAAACCAACTATCGAACGCATAATTGCCGCCGTTGTCATAATTGTCACAATCATCGCCCTCAGCATCAAAGTCGTCCCATCGGGCACCGTGGGCGTGGTTTCCACTTTTGGCGTAGTACAGTCACCGCCCCGCCAGCCCGGCTTGAATTTTCTAATTCCTCTGGCACAGACGGTGCAAGAGATTTCCATCCAAACCAAAGCTATCCCCGAAGAATTTACAGTTCAAACCAGGGATTCGCAACAGATTAAGGTGACAGCCACTGCCACTTATGCGATTAATCCGCCTAATGCTCCGGCGATCGTGGCCAATATTGGCCGCACAGAAGACGCGGTCAGAAATGTGGTGATTCAGCCAGTCCTGATATCTTCAGTAAAGCGAGTGGTAACAGCCTATGCCATGCAGGAAGTAATTGAGAATCAGGCGCGGATTAGTGGTGAGATTCGGGAAGATATCATTAAGGAATTAGACAAGCAGGGCTATGTGAACTTTCGCGATTTTGCCGTGACTGGGTTTGTGCTAGATATTGAAGTGCAGAAGTCGATCGAACAAAAGCAGATTGCGATTCAAGAACGGCAGCGGAAGCTGACGGAGTTGGAAACGGCGCAGATTGAGGCGCAGCGGCTAAAGACTTTGGATGCGGTGCTGTCTGATCGGATTCTTTTGAAACAGGCGATCGATAAGTGGGATGGTAGTTCGATGATTCCGCCGATGGCTGGGGGAGGGAATTTGAATCTGTTACTGTCTCCTAAGAAGTAAGTATGATCTTCACAAGACTATAAAAGTAGTTTTTATTTATGGGCACTAAAATCTGTTTTATTTGGTCTAGTTGATCGTACCCTTTTAGCCATCTACCACTTATGAAACGATTTATACCAGTGGCTGTAATTAGCCTGACCGCATTCGCTAGCCATTGGCCAGCTGTAGCTGGTGAGATCGCCGCTCGGGTGCTAGTATCGCAGTCTAGCTATGGGCGTGAGCGAGATTTATTAGCTGCTGGTCTGACTAAATACCAAAAAGGTGACTACCAAGGCGCGATCTCGGACTACAGTAAAGCGATCAATTTTAACCGCAATTATGCCGAAGCTTACAACAATCGGGGCAATGCCCGCGCTGCACTTAACCAACGGTCAGCCGCGATCGATGATTTTACTCAAGCGGTACGAATTAACAGCAATGATGAATATGCCTATAGTAATCGAGGCACAGTGTATCTAGAAGATGGTAAAAGAGAGCAAGCGTTGACCGATTTTAATAAAGCCATCAAAATCAATCCTAGTTATGCCAAAGCTTATTATCATCGCGGCTTGGCTAATTCCGATATGGGCAATCGTCGGGAGGCTATCTCGGACTTTACCAAGGCGATTTCTCGGAACTCACAATATGCCAAGGCTTACTATCAGCGGGGAGACGTGAAGGAACGGGATGACGATCGCAGCGGTGCTAGGACAGATTTTCAAAAAGCGGCCGATCTCTATCAGCAGCAAGGAAAAATTTCTAGCTACCAAGAATCTTTGGAACGGTCGCGCCAATTGTGATCGATCGCCTCTGGCATGGGCAAGTCTATATCAATACTTTTAAACGCTGGTGAAGACTTATTGAATTAAGTCTTCGCCAGCGTCTTCAGTTTCTGTCGTATTAGCTAGACTTAGCCAAAACTAGACAGTTGCCAATTGTTGAGCCGCTTTCGATAAAACATCCGCCTGATCGGTTTTCTCCCAGGGTAAATCTAGATCATTGCGACCAAAGTGACCATAGGCCGCCACATCCTGATAGAAGCGACCATTGCGCTGCCCTGGTAGTTGGCGCAGACCAAAGGTGGCTAGAATGCCCGCCGGGCGCAGTTCAAAATGCTTTTCCACCAGATCCAAAATGTCGTCATCGCTAATCTTGCCCGTACCAAAGGTATCGACCAAAATACTTACAGGACGAGCGACTCCGATCGCATAGCTGAGCTGCACTTCACATTTTTCAGCCAGACCAGCAGCGACCACGTTCTTAGCGACGTGGCGACAAGCATAAGCAGCAGATCTATCTACCTTGGTGGGATCTTTGCCCGAAAAAGCGCCACCGCCGTGTCGAGAGTAACCACCGTAGGTATCAACAATAATTTTGCGACCAGTGAGACCAGCATCGCCTTGGGGACCGCCAATGACAAACTTACCAGTCGGATTCACCAAATACTTAGTGGTACTGTCGGGCTTAATGCTGAGATCCGAGAAGACTGGCTCGACAACATTTTTCCACAGCTCATCTTTGATCTTTTTCTGCACACCAGCGTCATCGGTAATGTCACCAATGGTGGCATCGTGCTGGGTCGAAAGTAAGATTGTATCGATCGCTACTGGCTTACCGCCTTCGTAAGCGATCGTGACTTGGGTTTTGCCATCAGGACGCAGGTAAGACATAATCCCAGTTTTGCGGACTACCGCCATCTGCCGGGCTAACCGATGCGCCACGCTAATGGGGAGAGGCATTAGCTCTGGTGTTTCGTTACAGGCATACCCAAACATAATGCCTTGGTCGCCTGCTCCAATTTTGTCGAAGCTATCGCTGCTGTTATCATCCCGAGTTTCTTGAGCTGTATCTACTCCTTGGGCAATATCTGCCGACTGTTGATCGAGGGCGATTAGTACCGAAGCGCTGTTAGCAGAAAAGCCATTATCGGCATCGGTGTAGCCAATTTCAGCAATTTTGGCACGAGCTAAATCAATGTAGTTGACTTGAGCTTTGCTAGTAATCTCACCTGTAATGAGAACTAAGCCCGTGTTCACAACCACTTCTGCTGCCACTCGGCTAGCCGGATCCTGTGCTAGTAAAGCGTCCAGAATAGTATCGGAAATTTGGTCACAAATTTTGTCAGGATGTCCTTCTGTGACTGATTCTGAGGTAAATAAGTAGCGACGAGACAAGTAATAATCCTCCTTGAATTTAGAATCGACCAGGGTTAATTGGATACAGCGGCAACCTACAAATATTTGTTAAGAAGACTTGATGTAATCTTAACCACTACCAACTTTGTAAATCACTCTAGCAGTTAACGGGACTTAACATGTTAAGTGAATAATTAGAGTTGCTGCTAGCTACCCAGTATCTGAGCTGCCGCTGCAACCCCAGACTGTTTCGCCGGATGACCTAATTCGGCGAGGGTGCCTTCGAGGGCAGCCAAAGCAGTGAGGATATCTCGATCGCACACAAAACCCAGATGTCCAATGCGGAAGACTTGACCTTTGAGGTGATCTTGACCGCCAGCAAGTACGATGTCGTACTTTTTCTTCATCACGCTGCGGATTTGTTCGGCATCGGTGGTGGCTACCGCCGTAATGGCTGGGCTACCATGACCTTCGGGAGCGTAGAGTTCTAAGCCCATAGCTTGAATGGCTGCTCTAGTGGCGGCGCGATGGCGATGATGGCGAGCAAAGATGTTTTCTAAACCTTCCCGTTTCATCATATTTAGAGCAGCTTGCAGCGCAAAGATGAGGTTCACTGGTGGCGTAAAAGGCGTGGTGTCTTTGGCGGCATCTTTTTTGTATTTGCCCAGGTCCATATAGAATTTGGGGATCTTGGCAGTTTCATAAGCTGCCCAAGCTTTAGCACTGACAGCCACAAAACCCAGACCGGGAGGAATCATAAAGCCTTTTTGAGAACCGGAACACACCACGTCTAAACCCCATTCGTCGATCGGAACATTTGTTGCTCCTAAGCTGGTTACGGCATCGACAATCATCAAGGAACCGTGAGCTTTAACATGCTTGTTAATGGTTTCTAAGTCGTTAATTACGCCCGTGGAAGTTTCACTGTGGGTGATGACTACGCCTTTAATCTGTTTTTGGCTATCCGCTGCCAAGGCTGCTTGCACATCAGCTGGATTTAAGGGCTGTCCCCAGGGGGCAGTTACTTCTACTACGTCCAGACCAAAAGCTTTAGCGACAATTGCCCAGCGCTCACCAAATTTACCGTTGTGTAAAACCAGGATTTGATCGCCAGGGCTAAAGAAGTTGATAATGCCTGCTTCCATCGCACCAGTGCCCGAAGCCGTCAGCATCAGAACATCATTAGTAGTTTGGTGCAACCATTTGAGGTTGGCAGTCACCTCGGCCATGATTTGACTGAATTCACTGCTACGATGGCCGATCGGGTGTTTAGCGAGAGCTAACAAAACATTCTCTGGCACTGGGGTGGGGCCAGGAATCATCAACATTAATTTATTTTCCATGATGTTTTTCTCTAAATCTCTAAATAATTTCGGGGTGAATTCAACCAGCGGCCACGCTTAGACAGGATATTCTAACCTGGATTGCTTATTTTTTTGTTTAGGTGGCGCTGTATAGATCGATGATCGCTTGGCTAGGATTAGGTTGTTTAATTAAGGATTCACCGACTAGGACTGCCCGGACACCAGCATTTTTGACAGCAGTTAAGTCAGCGGGCTGATGAATTCCTGATTCGCTGACGACCAAAATCTGTCGATCGATCAACTGTTGACCGTACTTGCTCATTAGCTCAGCGGTGGTTTGCAAATTTACCTCAAAGTTAGTGAGATTGCGGTTATTAATCCCAATTAAGTTTACGCCTTCTAAGGTGAGAACTCGTTCTAACTCTTCAGCAGTATGGACTTCAATGAGGGCAGTCATGCCCAGCGCCTTAATGATTTTCAGAAAATACTGCAAATCTCCATCGGGTAAAATCGCCGCAATCAGCAATACCGCATCGGCACCATGCTTGCGCCCCAGATAAATCTGGTAGGGATAGATTACGAACTCTTTGCAGAGCAAGGGTAAATCCACCGCCGATCGCACTTTTGACAAGTTCTCGAAGCTGCCTTGAAAGAACTTGCTATCAGTTAGCACTGACAGGCAACTCGCCCCACCCTGTTGGTAGGCTTGGGCGATCGCCACTGGATCGAAGTCTGATCGGATCACCCCTTTACTGGGCGAAGCTTTTTTGACCTCAGCAATCAGGGCAGGCTGCAACTTACTGGTGCTTAAAGCTGACCAGAAATCACGGGGTGGTGGCGCAGCAGCCAATTGTTGGCGCAGGTCGGCCAGGGGTAACTTTTCGCGCCAACGGGCTACTTCTCGTTCCTTTTGCCAGACGATTTCTTCTAGGATGTGCCGAGGTTTACAATCCGGCACCTTGATCTGAAATTCTAAGCTGCTGATATTGACCGATAAACCGGGCTGAATACGGCGTATTTCCATAGGGTCTAATGGGCGAAGGCCGCTTTTTTGAAGGCATCATCCAACACTTCGGAGAGAGTGGGATGAGCGTGGGTGATGGTGGCTAGTTCTTTGATAGACTGCCGGGCGGCAATCGCATTAGCCGCTTCTTGAATTAAATCAGAAGCATGGAGACCAATGATGTGAGTCCCTAAAATCTCGCCGGTATCAGTCCGATAGATTACTTTAGCCATGCCATCCGCTTCACCTTCGGCGATCGCCTTGGAGTTACCTTTGAAGTAGCTCTTCGAGGTAGCCACAGTAAAGCCTTGAGCGGCTCCCTGTTCCTTGGCTTGGGCTTCGGTCAGTCCTACAAAACTAATTTCGGGGTGGGTAAAAGCAGCTGCTGGGATGCTTTGATAATCGACGGTACGGGAATGGCCACAGATATTATCTACTGCCACCATGCCCTGGGTGGCGGCGGTGTGCGCCAGCATCATTTTGCCAGTGGCATCGCCGATCGCCCAGGTGTTGGCTACTGGCTGACCATCAATCAGCACTTGCATTTGGTCATTCACCGGAATAAAGCCCCGTTCTAAGGTGACTCCGATCGATTCCAAATTAAGGTTCTTGGTATCGGGTACCCGACCGGTGGCGACCAGACAAGCGTCCACTTCCAGCACTTCTACCATTTCTTTAGTCTGAGCATTAGCTAGCTCAATTCTGACCGGACTGCCAGGGGTGATTTTTATCGCCAACATCCCGGATCTAGTTTCCACATCACGCGGTTTAAGC
>JAYUSR010000181.1:0-37940 GCA_043755575.1 Synechococcales cyanobacterium | reverse complement strand
AAGATTATGCTATTGACTACGACTTAGTAGATGCTGTCTTGGCCGAAAATGACCCGGAATACAGCCAGCGCGGTTTAAGTGATTTATTGGATCTGCGCGATCGAGCAATCTTCTTGCAAAAGATTAGAAACAATGGCCAACTGGCGACTATTTATCCAATTGTGAATCGATCGGCTAAACTCTCCCAGCAAGGCACCCTAGACACTCAAGTTTTAGATCCCCAGGGACTGGTGCAAACCACTTTGTTTGCCAAAACCTCCGAGCAAAACTTCTACGATGCCGTCACAGCTTTGGTGCCGACGACCCAAGCGGCTCAGGCCGATCGCAATTACCAACTGCTAGTCGATGCTCTGGTGCAGATCGCGCCGACGGTGACTGGTTTCTTTGATGGTGAAGACAGCGTGTTAGTGATGGATCCCAACCCCGAAATCAAGGCTAATCGCTTGAATTTATTGGGCTTGCTCCGCAATCATGCTAGAATTCTGGCTGATTTTGGTGAGATCGTAAAGCAATAGGCTGGTCGTTTCACCGCTCCTTGGTGGAATTAACTGGAATTAACTATGCCTACATCTACTGTTATTGGTCTGGGTCGCTCAGGAATTGCCGCCGCTAAATTGCTACGCCAACAAGGGTATGCCGTCACTCTTAGCGATCGAGGTCAGAACGAGATATTGGAGGCGCAGTGTCAAAAGATCACTGATCCAAACATCATCGTCAAGTTAGGAGACAACTTTGTGCCTAGTCCTGAGCTGGACTTGATTGTGGTGAGTCCGGGGGTGCCTTGGGATGTGCCCGCCTTGGTACAAGCCCGCGCCTTGGGTATTGAGACGATCGGAGAGGTAGAATTAGCCTGGCGATCGCTGCAATCGCAGCCCTGGCTAGGAATTACCGGCACCAATGGTAAAACTACTACCACCGCTTTAGTAGCTGCCATTTTCCAAGCCGCCCAGTTCAATACCCTAGCCTGTGGCAACATTGGCTATGCCGCCTGTGAACTAGCACTATTAGACAAAAATCCCGACTGGGTAATTGCCGAACTGAGCAGCTACCAGATCGAATCTTCCAAGACGCTGGCTCCCAAGATTGGGATTTTCACCACCCTCACCCCCGACCATTTAGCGCGTCACACCACCGTCGAAAATTATTACCAAATTAAGTCGAAGCTGCTGAATAATTCCGAATTTCAGATCTTAAACGGTGATGATCCTTTTCTGGCTGCTCATGCCGCTGACTGGCCTCGGGCGTTTTGGACAAGTATTAATGGCTATGAGCAAGTGTTGGGCAATAAGGCTCAAGGTACTTATATTGCTGATGGCTGGGTAGTGTGTCAGGGCGAACAAATTCTGCTGATCGCTGATCTAAAAATGCCCGGTAGTCATAATCGCCAGAATTTATTAATGGCGGTAGCAGCAGCACATCTAGCGGGCATTGGCAAAGCGGCGATCCAGCAAGCCGTGGATAGTTTTGCAGGGGTGGCACACCGCTTGGAATATATCTGCACCTGGCAGGGCGTGGACTATATCAATGACAGTAAGGCTACCAACTACGACGCAGCGGATGTGGGTTTGATGGCGGTGGATGCCCCGGTGATTTTGATTGCGGGCGGCGACCCCAAAGAGGGTGATGATGCCAGTTGGCTAGCTAACATTCAGCAGAAAGCGGCGGCGGTGTTGCTGATTGGGGATGCCGCTGCCCAGTTTGCCCAGCGTCTCCAGGCCGTGGGATTCGATCGATATGAAATTGTAGCAACGATGGCCAAAGCAGTACCTCGATCGGCAGCATTGGCCACTAAGTATCAAGCCAAAGTAGTGCTGTTATCACCGGCCTGCGCTAGCTTCGATCAATATCGCAGTTTTGAAGAACGCGGCGACGATTTCCGTCAGCTATGTCTATCGCAAAGCAACTCTTAGCCGATCGACAATTCCCCCAGGTCGCCATCCAGAGTAGCCATCACCCCCACCGGCAAGCTGGCATTACAGCCATCATGACCAAAGGGCAAATTAGCCACGATCGGAATCCCTAAATCCCCCAGCCGGTCGCGCAGCACCTCCTCGATAGTCCAGCTCGGCGAACCAGGCGCGGCCTCACACTGACTAAACCGACCCACGGCAATCCCATTCAACTGCTGTAGCAAACCACTCAGTCGCCATTGAGTCAGCATTCGATCGATCCGATAGGGTGCCTCGGTGACATCCTCGATCGCTAAAATCACCCCGGCTAACGGCGGCTGGATCGGGGTATGTAATAAGTGAGTGGCCACCGTCAAATTAGCTGGTAGTAAAACACCTCGTACTTTCCCCTCATGCCAACTTTGACCGATGAGCGGAGCAATCTGTCGCCCAGCGACCCAATCAAACAAGCGCTGTCGCGACCACTTTGGTTCAGTCGCCATGGTCGTCAGTACCGGGCCATGTAAGCCAGATACACCCTGTTGAGCTAAGCTCCACAGCAAACTAGTAATATCAGAAAAGCCAATCAGCCATTTAGGTGCTGCTGTTGGCCACTGCCAATTTTCTAGCAGCCGAGCACCACCATAACCACCCCGCACACACAAAATACCTTTACATTGGGGATCTGCCCAAGCATCAGCCAGATATTGCCGCCGCTGCTGATCGCTTTGGGCTAAATAGCCCCAGCCATCACTGCCATCATGGTCAATTTGCACCTGATATCCTTGTTCTTGCCATAGTTCCACCCCAGCTGCCAACAAAGTGGTTTCGCGCAAACGACCACTGGGCGCGATTACCCGTAGTAAATCTCCCATTTGCAAAGGGGGAGGTGGTGCACAAGGGTAAATCATGGGAATAAATATATATGTAAGGAGAATTTTAAGTTCGATCGATAGAACTTTAAAGTTAAACTGACTGAAGTAGTCAGTAACCCCCAGCGCTAAGATCGATTGTAAAACTTTCTTTACTGCTTATCACCAGCCCAAATTAAAATATCTAATTTCACCTAAGCCGAATGGAGAAACAACCTCCTGTGAGAACTATGGCGGCAACAATTATCTGCCCTAATCCCGAGTGTCATGCTCCTAACCAATTGAGCCAGAGTTTTTGTGCTCATTGCCGTTTTCCTATTCCGAAGGTTTATCTCTGGGCAATAGGTGAAGAAATAAATAATTTTCAAGCTGGACAAATTTTGAACGGTCGCTACTTACTAGTTAATAAAAAAACTATTCTAGATACTAAGCCTGCGATGAAGTTGGAAGTTAGTGAAAAAGTAACAAGTGAAGTTGCTAAGTATTTGCGTTTGCTGCCTTATAAACTGCATATTCCCCAGATTTATGGCTCGATTGCCGGGTTTCGGACTGGTCGGCGGCACCATCAGATTTGGCTATTAGAAAATCCTCCCATTTATAACAGTAACTTAACCAGAAATCTCTCTGGCCAATTGATGCCAGATATCGAATCGGCTTGGAAAACAGCTGGTTCGATGCGTCAGTTAAACTGGCTCTGGCAAATTGCCAGTCTTTGGACACCATTAATGGAAGAGGGCGTGGCTGCTACCTTACTCAATGCTCATTTACTGCGAGTCGATCAAGGCATTGTCAAGATTTTAGAGTTTGCGGATAATGCTAACGCTCCTACATTTGCTGATTTAGGTCGCATGTGGCAAAAATGGCTGAAAAATACTCGACTGGGAGCGGCACCAGCTGTTGAAAAAATCTGCCAGGGCTTGATCGAGGGAGAGATCAAAGAGCCGAAGGAATTGATCGCATTTTTGGATCATGCCTTAGCGATCAATGGCCAACGCCAGTTTTTAGAATGTGAATATTTGACTTTGAGCCATACTGGGCCAAAGCGTCATCAAAACGAAGATTCTTGCTACCCTCCGAGTGGTGATGCACCAGTGCACAAAACAGGCTATGACCTGAGTCTAGTTCTAGTATGTGATGGTGTTGGTGGGCATCAGGGGGGTGAAGTTGCTTCTGGCCTGGCGATCGAAACTATCCGTAACCGACTAGAAAACGTTTTAGACAAGCCAGAAAACCGTAATCCGGAATCGATCGCTAACCAAATTTCTACTTCGATCTGTGTGGCTAATGACCTAATTAGTCTGCGCAACGACAGCGAAAATCGCCAAGAACGCCAGCGGATGGGTACTACGATGGCCATGACCTTAATTCATGGCCATGAAGTTTATATTGCTAACATTGGGGATAGTCGCATTTATCGCATTACCCGTAGTGCTTGTCAGCAGATTACTTTAGATGATGATTTAGCTACTCGTGAAGTGCGACTGGGCTACAGCCTTTATCGGGAGGCGCTAGCCATGCCTTCTGCGGGGTCTCTTTTTCAAGCCTTGGGCATGAATTCTTCAACTCACCTGTACCCAGCTGTACAACGTTTAATTATTGATGAAGAATGTATTTTTCTGCTGTGTTCAGACGGATTGAGTGATAACAATCGTGTTGAGCAATTTTGGCAGAACGATATTTTGCCGATTCTCGAAGGTAAGATTGACTTGATCGCGGCTAGCCATCGTTTGATTAACACTGCCAATAATCTTAATGGCCATGACAATGTTACTGTCGCGCTACTGCATTGTCGAGTACAGCAACCGCGCGAAGCTGGGCAATTAACCGGATTAGATCATCCTGGCCAATCGATCGATCTAGCACCAGTTGATACCTTGATGTTACCTAGCCCCTATGCCGTTACGGCTCAACCTACCAAGAGTAAATCCCAGGTATGGGTAGGATTATTGGCCATGCTCGTAGCCACTGGAATGCTCGGAGCGGTAGCCTTACGAGGAGGGGTTTCTAACAATTCTACCCCTCCAATCAATCCACCTACCGATTAATTTGAGCTGCGATCGATAGTTTACGATCAGGTATATCAACAATCTCCAAAAATGGTATTACCAACCCCGCCGCCAGCTAAACCCTTCCAACGCTACTGGCGATCGATCATTATCATCCTCGTGCTCGGGCTAGTTATAGAAGTCGGGGCGCGCTTGGGCGCAGAGATATTATGGTTTCAGGAACTAGGCTACTTGCCGATGTATTGGCAGCGGCTGGGCACCCAAGGGCTACTGGGAGTAGTTGTATTTACGCTCACTGCCATTTACTTGTGCGGAAATTTAGCACTAGCCCAACGGTTGAAATCTCCAAACCTAGCACCAGAGCACCAACAAATTTCGTTTCACACCCGTCCTTTTACCCTTCGCTGGCTGCTGCCCTTAACACTTAGTTTGAGCCTGCTGGTAGGGATCATGTTGGTTCACTATGGTCGGATGGCAATCGATCAATGGCAGATTGATCCCGATCTACCCAGTGTTGTCCCCCCAGCGCCAGTCTTATTTCGTCCTGAATTGATCTGGCAATTAATCAAGCAGCTGCTCGTACAGGGCTGGATAACCTTTGGAGTAGTCGTGCTGGCGATCGGGATACTCGTCTACCCGCGCTTGCTGCTACGAGTGATCGCGCCGATCTTGAGTATCCTCATGGCTGCGGTACTTTCACGTCAGTGGATGAGAATACTCCCCTACTTTCAAGCTACTGCTTTTAACCGCCATGACCCCGTTTTTGGTCAGGATATTAGCCTATATATATTTAGCCTGCCAGTGGGCGAGCTGCTGGAATTCTGGCTGATCGGTGGCTGTTTATATGGGTTTGTTGCTGTCCTCCTGACCTATTTACTCGCTGGCGATAGTTTGAGTCAGGGACGATTTGGAGGCTTTTCTCGCCAGCAGCACCGCCATCTTTACGGAATGGGCGGTAGTTTGATGCTGGTGGTGGGCTTCAGCTATGGGATGAGCTGCTATGAGTTGTTATATTCACCCCGAGGCGTGTCCTATGGGGCTAGCTATACCGATATTATGGTGCAATTGCCAGCCTATAGTGGGTTGGGCATCTTAGCATTGGCGATCGCGGGCTACTGCTTCTGGGGGACAATTTCTGCTGCTCGTCATCTGCTCCGGTGGAAATTGATACTACTCGCGATCGGACTGGATTTGGGACTAGCGATCGTCACCAGCACTGTTATACCCATGGCAGTTCAGTCGCTGGTGGTGCAACCTAACGAATTGGCGCGAGAAACACCCTATATTCAACGCACAATCAAGATGACCCGCCAGGCTTTCGGGTTAGATAAAATTGATGCTCAAACTTTTAATCCCCAAGACAATCTCACCGCGCAAACGATTCAGGCAAACGATCGAACGATGCGAAATATTCGCCTTTGGGACCAGGAACCTTTACTTGCCACCAATCGTGAATTACAACAAATTCGCCTGTACTATCGGTTTCCCGATGCCGATATCGATCGATATCTCCTAGCCAGCGAACCACCAGCCACACCTAAAATCAACTCATCAACATCTCCCCAAATTGCCAGCCAAATCCCACCGAATCCCCCGCCCAAAATTGCGCTAGAACCCCAGCAAGTCCTGATTTCGGCACGAGAATTAGAATATACCGCCATACCCAAGCAAGCCCAAACTTGGGTCAATAAACATCTGATCTACACCCACGGTTATGGCTTTACAATCAGTCCGGTGAATCGGGTAGCTCCAGATGGACTACCAGAATACTTGGTTAAAGATATTGGCATTACGGAAGGGAGTCCACTCACTACCTCTAGCGCCGCCGTGCGCCAGAGTATTCCGATCGGTCAACCCCGCATTTATTACGGGGAAAATACCAGTACCTACATCATGACTGGCACTAAAGTCAAAGAACTAGACTACCCCAGCGGCAATGACAATGTTTATAATGTCTATGATGGTCGCGGTGGCATTAAGATTAGTTCGCTTGGCCGGAGACTGCTGTTTGCGAAATATTTGAATGACTGGCGCATGGTGTTGACACCAGAGTTTTTGCCAGAAACCAAACTGCTATTCCGACGGAACCTGAATCGGCGGATTCGATCGATCGCCCCCTTCTTGAGATTCGATCGAGACCCTTATCTAGTGGCAACCGATGCCAGAATTAACCCAAAAGATACTCAAGATCCCAGTTATTTGTACTGGATTGTCGATGCTTATACCACTAGCGATCATTATCCTTACTCTGACGTGGGCAAAGAAGGAATCAATTACATTCGCAACTCAGTTAAAGTGGTCATCGATGCCTATCATGGCTCAGTCAACTTTTACATTACCGATCCTAGCGATCCGATCATCACCACTTGGTCAAAAATTTTTCCCGATTTATTCAAGCCATTAAGTGCAATGCCCGTGAGTCTACGATCTCACCTCCGGTATCCCATAGACTTCTTCAAGATTCAATCAGAACGCTTGATGACTTACCACATGACCGATCCCCAGGTATTTTACAATCGGGAAGATCAGTGGCAAATTCCCACCGAAGTCTACGGCGACAAACCCCGCTTGGTGGAGCCTTACTACCTAATTACCAGTTTACCCACTGTCCCCTTGGAAGAATTCATTCTGCTGCTACCTTATACGCCCCAACAGCGAACAAATCTGGTCGCTTGGTTAGCAGCCCGCTCCGATGGTGAAAACTACGGCAAGCTACTGCTCTACACCTTTCCCAAGCAGCGACTCGTCTATGGCCCCGAACAAATCGAAGCGCGGATTAATCAAGATCCCGTAATTTCCCAGCAAATTTCCCTGTGGAATCGTCAAGGCTCGAGGGTAATTCAGGGCAATCTTTTAATCGTGCCGATTTCCGTGGCTAAAGGCTCTACTAACGATCAATCTCTGCTATACGTTGAACCCCTCTATCTGGAAGCAACTCAGAACAAATTACCAACTTTGATTCGGGTAATTGTGGCCTATGAAAACCGGATTGTGATGGCGAAAACACTCGCCCAGGCATTGACAGCCATTTTTAAAGCCGCCCCAACATCTGTACCCCCGCCGATCGTCCGTCTAGTCACTGAGCCACTCCGGCCTTAGCCGCTGTGGAAATATAATTTACTCCAGCCTAGACCAAAACTCACAGCGCCGGATTATATTTTTTCGACCCAACGGAGCTTGGCCGAACGAGCACGCGGATTTTCAGCAGTTTCGATATCTCGCGCAATAATCGGTTTTTTAGTTAATACTTGCAGCACATCATCCTCACGCCAAGTGTGTTTAATCATCCGATCTTCGAGGCTATGAAAGCTGATGATGCCCATATGGCCACCAGTTTTCAACCAGTTTGGGGTCACTGCCAAAAACTTTTCTAGGGAACTTAACTCCTCATTTACCGCAATGCGCAAAGCTTGGAATGATCGAGTTGCGGGATGAATTCGGCCATAGCGATAAGACTTGGGAACCGCGTAACTAATGGTTTCGGCTAAAGCAGTAGTGGTGTAAAAGGGTCGTTGCTCGACAATCCGGCGGGCAATTTGCCTTGATAAACGTTCTTCACCGTACTTGTAGAAGATATCGGCCAGCTCCTTCTCGTCCCACTGGTTCACAATGTCGGCAGCCGTGAGGTCTTGGCTACAATCCATGCGCATGTCTAAGGGCGCTTCGTTGCGAAAGCTAAAACCCCGTTCGGCGACATCTAAATGCACGGAGCTGACTCCTAAATCAGCAATAATGCCATCGAAAAGTTGATCGGGCTGGTAGTCGGCATAATTGCCCTGCCAGAAAGTAACCTGCTGGCCATAGGGTTCCAATCGCGCTTGGGCAGCGGTTAAAGCTTGTTGATCTCGATCGATCGCCACTAACCGCACGTCGTTGGCTGCTTGCAAAATTAATTCGCTGTGACCGCCGCCACCAGTAGTCGCATCCAAATAACAGCCGCCCGATATGACTTGTAACCCCGTGATAATTTCATTAGCGAGGACGGGAATATGGTGAAACATAGTCTAGGTAAAGCTCAGTCGTTCGGTTAGCACTAAATAGACTATACCAAGAACTAGAACAGCAAGATCTAGGAACAAGCACAAGAATCATCCATTAAAAATCCCCCAGTAGCGGAGGATTTTTAAAAGTGTCTGGAGGCTCTAGTACTTAGCTTGAATCTCAGTCGGCGACAGCCGGGTTTCAATCACCTGATCGATCAGCCCATATTCTTTAGCTTCATGGGGAGACATAAAAAAGTCCCGATCCATATCCCGCTCAATTCTCTCCAAGGGCTGGCCAGTTTTTTTGGCATACTCACCATTGAGCTGAGCACGCAGCCGCACAATTTCTCGCGCTTCAATTTCGATATCGGTGGCCTGACCACGCGCACCACCAGAAGGCTGGTGAATCATAATGCGAGAATGGGGCAGAGACAATCGCCTGTTCTTAGTACCAGCCATCAGCAAGAAAGAACCCATTGAAGCAGCTAAACCAACACAAATGGTTACTACTTCCGACTTAATATGCTGCATGGTGTCATAGATGGCCATACCAGCTGTCACAGAGCCACCCGGCGAGTTGATATATAAATAGATGGGCTTCGAGCTATCTTCTGAATCTAAATACAGAAGGTAAGCCACAATTGAGTTGGCCATCTTATCATCTACTTCTTGCGTCAAAAAGATGATCCGTTCTCGGAACAGACGATCATAAATGCCAATCCACTGTTCATAAGTGCTACCGGGCAGCTTATAAGGAACGCTAGGAATACCAATTGGCATAATAAATCTCCAAATTAATAATTACAACTAAGGCTTTGAGCTATGTAGCACCCGATCGATCAATCCATATTCTTGAGCTTCAGCTGGTGACATATAAAACATCCGCTGCATATCTCGATTAATCTGCGTTACCGACTTACCAGTATTCCGCGCCAAAATCTCCGCGATTAATTCCCGCTTAGCTACCGTTTCGGCAGCATTCACCTGAATATCGGTAGCCTGACCACTCATCCCACTGTAAGGCTGACTCAAAGCCAGCATCGAGTTAGGCAAACTCGCTCTCTTACCCTTGGAGCCAGAGGAAAGAATCACATTCGATAGGCCGATCGATTGCCCCAGACAAATGGTGATAATCTCAGATTTAAGATGTTGCATAGTGTCATAAATCGACAGAGCCGCAATCACCGACATAAAGCCCACCGACTCGTCCGCTTCACCAGTTGCTACCGGATCACCATAGGAGTTGATGTACAAACAAATCGGCTTATTGCTGTCATCAGACTCCAGGTACAACATGGAAGCAATCAAGGAATTCGCCAAGCTAGTAGTCAGAGTCTGGTTAAGAAAAATAATCCGCTCTTGCCCTAGCCGATCGAAGATTTCCATCCACTGCCACTGTTGGCTGCCAGGAATATTGTAGGGAACGCGCAACGCCATAAGTTCTCCAGGATTTAGACAGCAATAGGCAGGGCGGTGGGCAGATCTTTAGCGCTTTCTAACACTCGATCGATCAGACCATATTCTTTGGCCTGTTCGGGAGTGAGATAAAAAGTTCGCTCAATATCTTTAGAAATTTTTTCAGAGGCTTGGCCGGTATTCTTAGCCAGAATATCCAGCATCGTAGCCTTGTTGTCTAAAACTTCCTTAGCCCGAATCTGAATATCAGTAGCCTGTCCTCGCCCAGTACCAGTCCGAGACTGATTTAAGATAATTGTGCCATGGGGTAGACTAGCTCGACAGCCTTTACTGCCACAAGAGAGAATCATGGCCGCAGTACCCATCGCCTGACCAATACAAATCGTATGGATAGGGGGCTTGACGTAAGCCATGGTGTCACAAATTGCAAAGGCTTCAGTTTCGTAAGCCAGCGCCTCGCCACCATACCCAGAAGTACCCGTCGAGTTGATATAGAAAAATATTGGTTTTTCGGGATTATCAAACTGTAGATAAAGCAACTGAGCCATGATGAGGCTAGTAACATCCGAGTACAAAGGCATACCGAGATAAATAATGCGCTCCTTTAAAATCAGAGAAGCTAAGTCTGGAGGTGGGGTGCGATAAGCGCTATCACCGTAGTAAGGAGCTTGTACCATAAGGCTATTTCTTCAGGTCTAAATCTACCCTACATCTTAACCCTCATCCCGTCACTGGTGGTGAGTGAGGTTATTACGGCAAATCTTTGCGTAGTTCATTAGATTTTTTGTAACCCGCCTTCATCCGGCCAAAATTCAGTTTAAATTCTTCTACACCCAGCCAAGTACCATCTCGATCTTCTTCCCACGAAGCCGACAAAATGCCGTAGCTTAAACCCAACACTCCCAGACCCAAACAGCCCATGCTGACTAATAAGACTAGTACATTTGGCAATTTGATCCCGTACTTGATCGCAAAATAGCTGCCAATAAATACCAACATCCCCAATACCGTGGGGGTACCAGAGAGCACTACCGACCTAGCAATCATCCTTTTGCTTACCACGTCAGGAATGCGGCTAGCTTCTAACGCAGAAGAATCACGCTCCGGCTTATTCATAATTACCGGCTTGCGCTTAGCCACAGGGGGGCGAGGTTTATTAGCACCAGGCTCAAATGGTAAAGATTTGCGCGATTCTTCAGTCATATTTAGAATTTTTAAGGATATTTAACGATTTTTTAAAATACAACAGTAATCATGGAAGTGGGAGTCCGACTGAACTGTGGCGAACTCCCTAGTTCGCCTAACCCCGAATACCCAGTTGAGCAATCAAAGCTTGATAACGAGACAGTTCTTCCCTTTGGATATAAGCTAGTAAACGCTTGCGATTACTGATCATTTGCAGCAGACCCCGGCGCGAAGCATGGTCGCTCTTATTGGTCTTCAGGTGTAGGCTCAAACGGTTAATCCGATCGGTGAGCATGGCAACCTGTAAATCAGCAGAACCAGTATCAGTAGCGTGGCGCTGATGCTCCGACATGATCTCTTGTTTACGCTCTTGCGTTAAGGACATGAATACTCCCAAATTTTAGCGAATTGTGCAACTAAGTATAATAGCATCACAGCTCTAACTTTTTCAAATAAATATATGGCTGAATCAAAACCCTTCAAGCAAGCTGAACCACTACAGCAGTTAATAAAATACGGTGCCAACTACAAACTATCCAGTAATCAAGCGATGGTAGCCTCGATCGCGAACAAACTTTTTGACATTGCCCCGGAAGTGCTAATTGGTGCCGCTGTTGATGTGGTGGTGAGGCAAAAGCAGTCTTTTTTGGCGGGTTTGGGATTTCCAGAAGTTGCTCAGCAATTGTATCTACTGACTGGGATTACTGTCGTGATTTGGGGTTTAGAATCTCTGTCTCAATATTTGGCTAATCGTCTGTGGCGAAATTTGGCTCAAAATATTCAGCATGAAATGCGGTTAGATGCTTACAGTCACCTTCAGGATATGGATTTGGCCTATTTTGAAAACACCAGTACCGGAAACTTGATGTCGGTGCTAAATGACGATATTAACCAATTGGAACGTTTTTTGAATGGTGGAGCCAATGAAATAATTCAGATGACCGTGTCGGTGCTAGCAATCGGCGGGACTTTCTTTTTCCTGGCACCGCAAGTGGCTTGGTTTGCCGTGATCCCCATCCCTTTTATTATTTTTGGTTCGATCTGGTTTCAAGATAAGTTGGCTCCTTATTACGCCGATGTCCGCGAAAAAGCTGGGATGCTGAACAGTCAGTTGTCCAATAATTTGGGTGGAATCACCACCATCAAAAGCTTTACCACAGAAGTTTATGAACAGCGGCGCATTGCTCTAGAGAGTGAGTTTTATCGCCAAAGTAACCGCAAAGCCATCACGATTAGCTCGGCTTTTGTACCCCTAATTCGGATTTTGGTACTGTGCGGTTTTACGGCTACCCTCTTGTACGGAGGTTTTGAGACCGTCAATGGTAATTTGCCGGTTGCTGTTTATAGCATTTTGGTCTTCCTCACGCAGCGCCTACTGTGGCCATTAACCAGACTGGGCGAGACCTTGGACTTGTACCAACGCTCGATGGCTTCGGTGAAAAGAGTGATGGAATTATTGAATACTCATAAAACCATCGAAAACAATGGCACCAAGACGATCGATCAAGTGCGCGGTGAAGTGATTTTTGACGATGTGGCCTTTGCTTACGAAGGCAACCCCAAACTCTTCCGCTCACTGTCGATGATGGTTCCCGCTGGCAAAACGATCGGTATTGTTGGAGCGACTGGTTCTGGTAAAAGTACCATTGCCAAGCTCCTGCTGCGTCTCTATGACATTCAAGGTGGCCAAATCACTGTTGATGGCATTGATATCCGAGAATTAAATACCTACGATCTGCGTCGGAACATTGGTTTGGTGAGCCAAGATGTATTCTTGTTCCATGGCACTGTCCGTGAAAACATTGCCTACGGGATGCCCCACATCAACTTTGACAAAGTGCAGGAAGCGGCCAAAATCGCCGAGGCTCATGAGTTCATCCAAAAACTTCCCCAGGGCTACGATACCCTAGTGGGCGAACGAGGTCAGAAGCTATCTGGTGGTCAGCGCCAGCGCCTAGCCATTGCCCGAGCGGTGCTTAAAGATCCACCAATTTTGATTTTAGATGAAGCCACTTCGGCCGTAGATAACGAGACTGAGGCGGCCATCCAGAGATCCTTGGAGATCATTACCCAAAATCGCACCACCATCTCGATCGCTCACCGTCTTTCCACTCTCCGTCATGCCCATTGCATCTATGTGATGGAACAAGGCCAGGTAGTGGAAGGAGGTACCCACGAAGACTTACTTGACCAAGGAGAAATTTACGCCAATTTGTGGAGAGTCCAGCTGGGCTTAGCCAAAAAATCGGCCAGCCGTTAGATACAAGTTACAATAGTCCTACCGATCACACCTCCTCGCCCATGAATATTTTCAGCAATCTACTGCTAGCCAATCCTCAAACCAAGACCCAGCCTAAACAACAGCGCCGTGGTATTGAGATCAAGTCGGCGCGCGAGATCGAAATCATGCGTCAAGCCTCCAAAATTGTAGCGACGGTGCTGAAAGAGATGCAGACCCTCGTGGAACCCGGTATGACTACCGCCGATCTAGATGCTCATGCCGAAAAACGGATTCGGGAAATGGGAGCCACCCCTAGTTTTAAGGGCTACCAAGGCTTTCCCGCCTCGATCTGCTCTAGCATCAATAACGAAGTAGTCCATGGCATTCCTAGCTCCAAGAAAGTGATTCGGAATGGCGATGTTTTAAAAGTTGATACTGGCGCTTTCTTTCAAGGTTTTCATGGGGATTCTTGCATTACGATTGGGGTAGGACCTATATCTGACAAGGCTACTCATTTGATGAAGGTGGCAGAAGGAGCTTTGTATAAGGGTATCGAGCAAGTTAAAGCTGGAGCCTATTTGATGGACTTGGCTGGTGCTATCCAAGACTATGTAGAAGCTAACGGCTGTACGGTCGTAGAAGATTTTACTGGTCATGGAGTAGGTCGCAATCTCCACGAGGAACCTGCCGTTTTTAACTTCCGTACTCGGGAGCTGCCTAATGTTAAATTACGTGAGGGAATGGTGATTGCGATCGAACCAATCATCAACCAGGGTTCTAATAAAGTAAAAATCCTTGGTGATAAATGGACGGCGGTCACTCTAGACAAGTCTCTATCAGCACAGTTTGAGCATACGGTGTTAGTTACCAAAGACGGCTATGAGATTTTGACCGATCGGGATTTAGTCTAAAACCCATCGTCAGAAAGATGAAGGAAGCTAATTTTTGTTGATGCGAGTATTACAACCATTCCTGAATTTCTTTCTCAAACCGTCCTGCCCGCTGTGCGATCGATCGACCAATGATCCTCTCTGCTTTTACTGTCAGCGCCAACTCCTAGCAACCCAGCTAGAGCAAAAGGTTCAATACCAGGGCAATGTTTTGGCCTGGGGAAACTATGGCGGCGTACTCAAACGAACAATCGCTGCTTGTAAATACCAAAATCATCCCGAGTTAGGTACTCATCTAGGTAGCCTGCTGGGGATTTCTTGGTTGCAGTGTTATCCAAAACAGCAACAATTGCGGGTGATGCCGATCCCGTTGCATCGGGACAAGCAACGCGAGCGAGGTTTTAATCAAGCTACTCTTATTGCCCAAGGCTTTTGTCAGCAGACGCGCCTCCCGATCGACGAATCTCTTCAGCGAATTAAATTAACCCAAGCTCAATTTCAGCTCTCGCCGATCGGGAGGCAGCGCAATTTACAAGATGCTTTTCAGTTAGATCCCCACCACAAATTAGCCGGAAAATCTGTGCTACTAATTGACGATATTTACACAACTGGGGCAACCATATTAGCTACTAGCCAAGTCTTACAGGCGGCTGGCATCAAAGTCTGGGGTGTAGCCGTAGTTGCGATCGCTGGGATCGCTGAAAATCCCCTTCAATACCATGACCAGTAAAATCTTCGATAGTGCATTAAAACATCTATCTAATATCTAAGTTAAAGCCGATCTAAAGTTCTAGAATTTCATTTCATAAGCACCCATATCGTATTTGTCATCAATAGGTCTTTTCCTAGCTTCGATATCAATAATAGCAGTACTTATCGATGTACCTGAATTAACCGCAGGGCTACTGGCTTTCAATCGAAAATTCGCCTTGCTTGCAACAATCGATGGATTGATAAATAATGGGTCTGTATCAATCAAATTATTTTTACCCAAGACAGCATTGGACTTATCTTTACCCACTTTAACTATCCCTTTATAAGACAAGTTATAATCCCACTTATTATTACCATTAGAATTATTGTCTAAAAATGAAACTCTAGACTTGTCTCTGGCATAAACAATATTATTGTAAAATGCTGAGCCATTAGAGAAGGATGAATTTATCTCTCCATTATTTGCAAATCCCCCAACTAAGTTCTTGGATTTCAAGTTCTGAAAAGAAGTGTTGTTTCTCACTACCACTTTATCACTTTGAAAAACATGAATTCCTCGCCCACCATTATCAAAAACAATATTATTTTCAACCAAGGTCGCTGATCGATACTTCGACTGTGGCTCATCACGTTTCTGAGTAGCTCTAAAATCATCTATGATGATGCCATTGCCATCGGTTATTTCTTTCCCACCAGATGGAAGCACTTTATTCTCATTAGAGTAAGAAACATTGCCTCTAATTATATTATGAAATCCCGGCTTATCATCAAAATTAAAAGCCTGATATAAAGTGATTCCACTACATTGCCAAGGAGCTGTAAAAGCATTTTTATATGTCGTGTTACCTTCAATAAGCAGATAATCTACTTTTCCACCGCCAATACCGTTGCAGCCAGAGTCATGAATATTATTTTTCAATATCTGTACGTGGTGAGTCACACCCTCTTTTTTATAGATATTAATTCCATTTTCAGCTTTGGAAGTAATTTCAAATCCTATGATTTTGATGTAGTTTCCTTGAACTTTAAAAGCTTCTTGAGAACCCATTACGAATGGTTTGTGTCCAGGGAAAGCTTGAAAAGTAATCCAATTATTTGATTCCCCAGATGCTTTGACGGTTACATTTTCATTGTAAGTACCATTTTTCACATAGATAGTGTCACCAGCCTTAACTCTTTGATTGGCCTGCTGGATTGTCTTAAAAGCTTGAGCTTCAGTAGTTCCAGTATAAGAATCATTACCTTTGGCACTATCAACATAATACTTTCGACCTAAACTACCAGCTACTGCTGAGGCTTCCCCAAATTCTTGTACTTCTAAGCTGGCCTCCTGCTTTTGGTTTGCAACAGTAGCATGATGATCAATTCTAATATTAGGAATTAGCAGCAAGGCAGCGATCGGAGCTAGACAGAGACCAATTAATAACAATTTTTTTTGCATCATATTCAAAGACAATTGGTTTTGGTAGCAGGAATAGTTAGGATGACTTAATATAGCTAAATTTTATTTTATAAGGTTATCTAAGCTGATTTTAGTACACCCTGAACCTTGTACACCTGTTTAGTATATCAATTACTATCATTTAGTAACTTTACAAAATATCTTTCAATTAACTATTGGCCAACCGAGCTCATCCGTGCTGCAATAGTTCAGGCATACTATTAAATGCATATAAACTGACAAATTCTAATTGAGATGTTAGGCTCAACCAGTACAGTGCCAAATTCAGGAGATATTGAATTGTCGCAGCATACTCATCCTCGATTAGCACAGAATAACTTTGACTTACTCCGACTATTATTAGCAGTAACTGTTTGCATATCCCATGCTTCCTACCTGTCTGGGTTTGAACAGATTGGGATAGTCTCTAGCTTTTTGTCATCAGCAGTCACAGTGAAAGCTTTTTTTGTCGTCAGCGGCTTTCTAATTTTCATGAGTTTTGAAAGGTCATCATCTTTAATGGCCTATGTCCGCAAGCGCATCCGACGCATCTATCCAGCCTACTTCACAGTAGTAATGCTCTGTGCCATACTTTTGTGCGCTGTCAGCTCCAAAAGCATTGGGGAATATTTCTCATTTGAATGGATTAAGTACGTTTTTAGCAACCTTACTTTCCTCAATTTATTACAGCCCGAGCTGCCGGGAGTCTTTGAGAACAATCATCTCCCCGACATTAACGCTTCGCTATGGACAATCAAAATTGAGGTAATGTTTTATCTGACCGTTCCTGTTCTGGTATTTTTATTTCGGAAGTTTGCTCGTCTACCTGTGCTGATTCTGGTCTACTGCTCATCCGTCGCTTACGCCGAAATCTTAGAAGCCGTAGCCGAACGTACCGATAGGGGGATCTACGAAGAACTTAGCCGTCAATTACCAGGTCAGCTTTCTTACTTCATGGCTGGTGCCTTTTTCTATTACTTTTTACCGTTCTTTGAGCGCCATGTTAAATACTTCTTGGCAGCAGCAGTGTTAGTTCTTGCTATCAATATCAACTTTCCACTGCCACCACTAGAACCCTTTGCCCTGGCCACCGTTGTGATATTTTTAAGTCTATTCTTCTACATGGGTAACTTCAGGAATTATGGCGATTTTTCCTATGGTATCTACATTCTGCATTACCCGATCATCCAAACTATTCTACATTTCGGTTGGTTCCGGCACCATCCTTGGCTTTTCTTGGCCACGGTTATGGTCATCACCACCGCTGGGGCGATCGGGATGTGGCATCTAGTCGAAAAGCAGTTTTTAGGACATCGTGGCCATTCCATCGCCAAATATTCTGCATCTGAACCATGACTCTCCCAATATGACAAAAGATTCGGTCTCAAAACGATTTTGGTTCTAGGACATCGGTTTCAGATATCCGCTAAATAAGGTATTTGAAATAGTCCAGGACGAGAACCTTAAAAAATAATTAAGTTTGGTGTGCTTTGATACATAATCTGCGGGCACAATAAATCTATATTAAAGGTCGGATAAACATGTAGTCATCAACCAACAAAACCTATTTGGTTTACTGGCATGGCACATCTAGTGAAAAAGACTTTACGCCGTAATCTCTATGCAGATTTTCAACTTACTTTTGCTAGTACAAAGCTATTTAGACAATTTAGAAATCACCAGTCCAGAGCTAGCTCGCTGGCTCTGCAACACCATTCCTGCCCAATGTCCCTTCGAGCAAAATATCAGTCTATTTGGCCACCATCTTTTTCATATTCCACCATTGTGTAAGCTCAACCCGTGCTACGAACAGTTGACAGGTCTGCGCTGGCGAGCTTTATGCTACTTAGCCGATGAATGTGGTGAGTTTGTCATTTAATCCATCGAGTTCATAGGCTGCAAAACGTCTCTAACATCTTGATTAGTAATTTGATCGGTTACAATCGCTGCCCCGATTTTGGTCGGCATAATGAAACGCACTTGGCCAGCTTGCACTTTTTTATCTAGAGACAGTGCTGCCACTATCTCATCGATGTTGATCCCCGATGGTAGCAAAATAGGTAATCCAGTGTTTCTAATCACAGTGTCTTGACGAACTGCATCGGCATTTGTCCACAACTGTGCTTTTACGGCTAGTTGGCCAGCGACAACCATACCGATGGCCACTGCTTCCCCATGGTTGACTACTTTGTAGCCAGTTAAACTCTCGATCGCATGGCCAATGGTGTGACCGTAGTTGAGGATCGCTCGGATGCCGCTTTCTTTTTCGTCTTGGCTCACCACGTCTACCTTCGATTGAGCCGAGCGGCGCAAAATATCGGCCAATAACTCGGGACTCACTTGAGACAACCGGTCGAGTTTACCCGCTTGCTCTAACATTTGAAATAGTTCTGCATCCCAGATGATCCCATACTTGATTACTTCGGCCATCCCCGCTCGCCATTCGCGATTAGGTAGAGTTTTTAATACTTCGGGATCGATCATCACTAAACGCGGCTGATAAAAAGCGCCAATCAGGTTTTTACCTTGGGGATGGTTCACACCAGTTTTACCGCCGATTGAAGCATCGACCATGGCCAATAGGGTAGTGGGAACTTGGATAAAGTTGATCCCCCGGAGCCAGGAAGATGCCGCAAAGCCGGTCATGTCACCAATGACACCGCCACCTAAGGCTAGGATCGTCGAGGATCGCTCTAGACGTTGATCTATTGCCACATCATATATTTTCCGAATGGAGGCAAGCGTTTTATAGCGCTCTCCAGCGGGCAGAATGCAAGTAGTAACTGCGAAACCAGCCGTAGCTAAAGAATCTACGACTATCTGCCCATAATGCTTGAAAATCACTGGGTTAGAAACCACTACGATCTTTTTGCCCAATTTGAGCTGCTGGCAATGTTGACCCAACTGCTGTAATCCTCGGGGCTGAATGGTCACATTGTATTGACTGGTGGGTAATTCTACCCGAATCGTAGCTTCCATAAGTGATGGCTGATCGAACGTTATCAATCGCCATTATAAGGTTTAGCGATCCGCCGATTGAGGCAGATGCCAACTGTCCTGGCCAGAGTTTACGCACTGCTGCTGCTATAAAAGTGACCAGAAATAGCAGCACCGAAGTTCTAGCTGTTGCCCGACTCGCCATTCGCCAGCTGGCTTCATCTATGCCATGAACGATAGCAATCGAACTCAACATGATCGCTAAAACCAGTGCTGAACAAGCTACTAAACTCCAGCCCTGAGGAATCGACAAATTTTTCATGCTCTTACCCCGCTAGCTTTTTCTAGAGATTTTTCGCGCTGATATAGAAAGAACGGTAACGCGCAAGAAAGACCAACAGCGAGCATGAGGAAGACGTACAACCAAGGTTTATCGACATCTTTTTGACTGAATACCCACACCCAAAACACCCCTGCCGAAATCAGTAAATCGGCTGTAAAATCGCTGGAAGCATTGCTTGCAAATAATGCTGACAAAAAACCACCAATATCTAAGCCCTGTTGCAGAAAGAAAGAACCTAAGAAATAGTATGGAATAACTGTGCCCAGCAATGACAGCAGTAAATAGATGTTTTTCATGGCAACTACCAGATTTTTTCTTAGTCTATCGATCGAACCTTCCACCTGTCTGGTCAGTTCTTCCGAAAAGTATCCTAATCTTCAGCAAATCGTCAGTAAATCTACAACTTGTTGACGATAAACCTTCGGTGTCACCCCCAGCTGTTGCCGAAAAACTCTAGTAAAGTGGCTCTGGTTTTGAAATCCCACCATTTGACAAATCTGTACGATCGATAAATCCGGCTGAACCAAATAGCGCTGCGCCAAAGCAATCCGCTGCTTCAAAATATATTGATAAGGAGCCAGCCCCGTAGACTTCTTAAACAGACCAGTAAAATAATGGGGATGCAAATGCACCAAAGCCGCCAGCTCCGACAAACTCAAAGATGCATCCAAATTAGCCAAAATATAATCTTGCACCTGCTGCAAATCCCTCGCCCCCAATCCCCCAGACAATTTTGGTTCTTGACCCTGACCGTAACGCCGCCACAAATGACTAGTCAAAGCGATCGTCATCGAATCAGCATAAAGCTTACTATCTGAGCCGCTGGCTGCTAATTCCTGTTGCAGTGCAAGGCCAATTTGCTGAACCAGCGGATCGCGAAACTTCATCAAAGTATTGATCTGAGCATCTTCTGAAACCGCAATCTGATCTAGGAGGCTCGGTGCGATTGAGAACTCTAGCAAATGTACAGATCGATCAAACTGCACCTTGGGAAATACATTCGGTGCAGGCATCCACAACATATCGCCAGTAATATAATCAGTAGTCTGCCAACGACCATCAAGCCAATAGTTCACCCGACAATTTCCCTGACAAATAACCAGCGCATGAGCGTACAGCTGACTGGCAGGCATCTCCCCCGCTGGCTCTTTCTCGTAAACCAACTGGAGATTTTCCCAGCCGGTACTGGCCAATAAAGGAACATGTTCGATGTATTCCCCCGATAAATCCAACGTAGAAGGCGGTGTTACAGACATAGCCAGACCCAACAATTTGTCTGATAATCTACCTTTTCTAATTTAATTCCGGCAAAACCCCTAACAAAAATTGGTCTCACAGCACCATTTCCTAAGTAGGCATCAGCTGGTAGATCGCTCTCTCCCATGGAGTCTTGTTTGCAGCAGCAATTATTCATGGGCTAGTAAATGAAGTGGATAAGCAGGATGCTAACAGCCTGAAGAGCTAGGCTAGGGGACTATTTTACCATCGTAGGATCAAGCAAATTATGGTCTTGGCAAGCTATGGCTAACATGGAGTTCCAGGATATAAACATCCGCCAAGTATGCGAACGTATCTTTGTCTCTGTAACGACCCTGGCCATAAATAAACAAAAAGGCGGATCGCTCCACTATCTCGATCAATACTCCCGGTGACCAGTAACTTCGCGAGAGGAAGGTGTTTAACTGTCTAATTTATTAGGGCAAAGTCGATATATAACTTTGTAAATGTTCCAATGTTGTGAGGATATCTCCAAATTCAGGCGCATCGCCTAACATCATTCCTTGCATGGCTTGATAGTCTTGTTCTAGAGCTAATTGCAAATCGTCGTAAGGAACGATTTGTAAAGATCCTGGCACAGCCAAATCAAATCTTTTCCATGCAGCATTGAAAAAATCCAATTTGTGCTGACGAACTTTCTCTCTCAGTTCTTCATTATTGATAGCTTGTTTGCCAATTTCTGTACTATAAATCTTTGCTACGTCATAGTAATGACGAGATAGTCTTTGGCGATCGCTCGGTACTAGGTTTTCATCTCGATCTCGATAGCCGTAGTATAGTCCATGCAGGATAAAGACTTTATCCCAAAAAGTTCTCTGGGCATCAATGGTAATGATGTTAGGAACTGAAAAATCCCAATCTTTGAGGACAGGAGAAATTAACGGCTGGATTGAATATTTTTCATGGGGATCAACCGCAGAACGTCCTCCCCCTTCTAGTTTTACAGTTGGCTGCACGTATTCATCATTTTCAAATAAAGAAGGATAGTACAAAAGTAAAGTCGATCGATCCCTATCATTTTCATCGATTGTAATCGAACACTCCGCAGATAACCGAACTACAGCTTGCTCCAAGTCACTTTTTAGACTGCTGCAAATATATTCAGAGGTCTTCTTAATTATCTCATCAGATAACTTTTTTCTTTCGTTCTTGGATAGTCCTGAAGCGTTAGGATCTCGATCGCCCTCGAAGCCAAGATCCTCTGAGAAAATTGTAAAATCCACATCTTCGGAAAATCTCTGAATTAATCCATACACTTTAGATAGGGAAGTGCCGCCTTTGAATAAAATTCGAGGATGTTGTTGGGTCGAGCCGTTATAGAGAATATCTAGAATGGCAGACACCCAGAAATCTTTCTCGATGTAGGTTGCTCTTGTATCCAGGCTTTCTGCTGCTGCTTCAAAAACATCCCGGCGATCGTCCACTGATAACATTATGAATCGCTGAAATGATTCATTCACGCCATCGCTCTCCCATCATCACAGAAAGTGCGCACGATCACTCTCATCCACAGGGGTAGAGAGTCTACATCTTTCATCAAGTCGGCTTTAACTAAATCTGATGTATTTGATCGCAAGATATCGACAACGCTCGAATCTTGAGCTGCTGTGTTTCCCAGCCACGATAAAGCACGGATAACGCGATCGCCAGGACGACCTGTCCATTTCATGATTTTTTGATGAATGTGTTGCAAGCGCACAGTGCGATCGCCAATTTTGATTTTTTTGGAAGCACCGTCGGTAAGGTATGTATTTTTAGCTGGTACGGCGTTAGTTAGACCGAGTTGATTGGCCGCAACGATACCATCGGCTGCAATTTTGGTGTGATTACGTCGGGAGATGGCTTGAACAGCGGTATCGATGTTTGGTGGGGCAGGACGACCTAATATGCCACTAATGCGCGGGAAATCGTATAAGCCTCGGCTGATTCGTCGGAGGATGCCTTTTTTGACTAATCGCGCCAGTACTTGATCGATCGCCGCACGATTGCCTAGGTCGAGGAAGTCTTTGGGGGTACATGCCCATTTTCCACGACCGTGGCCTTTGATGCGACGCATGATTTTGGTAGCTAGGCTTAGCATTTCACTTGAGGCAATTTTTACTAGTTGCTAGTGCTAGTTGCTAGAATTTTATCTCATTTTTCTGACATCAGCAAGTCCAGAGCCTTTGAAAAGAAGTGTTTATAAGAAAAATATGTGCTAACACTCATGCCAGTAGATTCAAGGCTTTCCGAACATCTTTCCTACCAAAATTAGATGGCTCAACAGTTGACTCAAACTTCCAAATAACTTATTTATAGCAATTCCGGGTTGAGTGAGGTATGTTTTCAGGAGCTGTAATTCAGTCTAGCTAAGGATTTATATGTACTCCATTCGAGGCGGAACCGCTATATCGTCTATCCAGTCTGAGCAATTTTCGCAAAAGCCATCAAAATCACCATCTTCTTCAAAAGATTGGTCATTAGTTGTTTAATGTTTGCATTGATTGACGGATTTCCATCATGCGCTCAGGATTAGCCAGTTCTTGGAAGCCAAATTGTTCGTACAGAACATGCGCATCCTT
This sequence comes from Synechococcales cyanobacterium, assembly GCA_043755575.1. Taxonomy (GTDB): domain Bacteria; phylum Cyanobacteriota; class Cyanobacteriia; order Cyanobacteriales; family Chamaesiphonaceae; genus JAAFHZ01. Next base: position 14,204 of record JAYUSR010000181.1, on the reverse strand, counting down.
CGTAGCTAACAAAAAGCGCCGCAGATTCTGAAGTTCTTCATGCCCTTGAATCACTTTCATTAGCCATTTACACAACCCTTTACGGCGATGGGATTCCAAGATATAAACATCTGTCAGATACGCAAAAGTGGCTTTGTCTGTAACAACCCGTCCGAACCCAACTTGCTCTTGGCCATAAAATACCCCAAAAGGCAACGAGTTTTGAATGGATCGCTCCACTATCTCGATCGATACCCCCGGTGACCAATAACTCCGCGTCAAGAAAGCATGAATAGCAACTATATCCAGCCGAGTTAGATCGGTCGTAATCTTGTATCCGGCTGGGTGGGTGGCAATTGACATCGTTAAAATAATTACAACCTAGACAGTAACAAAAAGCCCGGTCTTACAACCAGGCTTCTCTTAGTTTCTATTTCCAAGTTCATTACTGGCGAATGGACTAGACAGCCTCGATATTCTTCTCGCCGGTACGAATTCGCACCACTTGATCGATCGAACTGACAAAGATTTTGCCGTCACCAATTTCACCGGTACGGGCAGCCGCGATAATTTTATCAATTACCATGTCAACCTGATTATCTTCAACAACGATTTCTACTTTGAGTTTTTGTAGAAATTCAACAGTGTATTCTGATCCCCGATATCTTTCGGTCTGGCCTTTTTGCCGACCAAACCCCCGGACTTCAGATACAGTCATCCCGATAATACCAGCGTTTACTAACGCAATTTTCACTTCGTCTAACTTGAAGGGACGAATAATTGCCTCGATTTTTCTCATGATTGTGGGATTCCTCAGTACTTGCCTATAAGGTCTTAAAATTTTATTTGGTAGCTAATAACAGCTTTTTAACACTCTTATTAGCGATATTTTTGTAACTTTAGATACACATTAGAGATATCCAAATTGATGCAACTATCTCTGGGAATAGATTTTGGCACATCCGGTGCTCGATCGGCAGTTATTGATAATGATCGTAATATCTGTTGGTTAAATAATCAGCCATTTGTAGCATCGGCTCAGCCACTAGATCAGATTTGGGCGCAAACCTTATGGCAGTTGATCGATCGAATCCCCCCTGTCATCAAAAATAATATTGGCCGGATCGCGATCAATGGCACTTCTTCCACCGTTTTGATTTGTGATGGTGGCGGTCAGGTCTTGGGAGAACCACTGCTGTACAACGATGATCGGGGCAAAATTAGGCTAGAGCAAGTAAGATCGATCTCCCCCGCCGGACATGCGGTGATTAGTGCAACTTCTAGCTTTACCAAATTACTGTGGTATGCCCAGCAGCCTTATTTCGCAGCTGCTCGCTATTTCTTGCATCAAGCCGATTGGCTAGCGGCTTTGTTGCATGGTCAACTGGGAGTGAGTGACTATCATAATGCCCTGAAATTGGGCTATGACGTAGTTAATTTAGAATATCCGGACTGGTTGCAAGCAACCTCTTATTTTTCCCTGTTGCCACAGATTTTGACACCCGGTCAGCCGATCGCCACATTGTTACCAGAGGTGTCTCGGCAACTGGGTTTATCAGCAGATTGTCTGGTCTGCGCGGGTACTACCGATAGCATTGCTGCCTTTGCGGCTGCTGGCGCTGATCAACCGGGTCAGGCGGTGACTTCGTTGGGTTCTACACTGGTGTTGAAGTTGTTAAGTACTCAGCCGATCGATCAGGCGCAGTATGGCATCTATAGCCATCGCTGGGGAGATTTATGGCTGGTGGGCGGGGCATCGAATACGGGGGGTGCGGTGCTGCGGCATTTTTTTAGCGATCAAGAGCTGGCTGATTTGAGTCGATCAATCAACCCCCAGCAGCCCACCGATTTAGATTACTATCCATTGTTGCGATCGGGTGAGCGTTTTCCGATTAACGATCCGGAGTTATTGCCGCGTTTAACGCCTAGGCCACCCCAAGACTCCGCATTTCTTCAGGGTTTACTGACAGGTATTGCGCATGTGGAGGCACGGGGCTATCAACTACTACAGCAACTGGGGGCTAATGTTCTGACGGCCGTCTATACAGCCGGTGGTGGGGCTAAAAATTTGGTTTGGCAAGAGATTCGCCAGCGCCAACTAAAAGTACCAATGCTGAATGCTATCCATCAGGATGCTGCTTACGGCACAGCTTTAATTACCCAGCAAGGAATTAATTTCACAGGCAAACATCACTAGTCTTCCACAGACATCTCGGCTAATGTACTTAGCAGTGATAGTTTACAGTCGATCGAACGCCGCCATAATAATCCGTTCAGTTTCCGCCCAGTTGATGCATTTATCCGTCACCGACACCCCGTACTGCAACTGACTCAGATCAGTGGGGATCGATTGACTGCCTTCGGATAGATGTGATTCCAGCATCAGACCCACCGTCGAAGTATTGCCATTCACAATCTGCTGAATCACGCTTTCCATGACGATCGGCTGCAACCGATAATCCTTATTAGAGTTACCGTGGCTACAGTCAATCACAATCCGGGGTGCCATGCCAGCTTTTTTCAGAGCTGTTTCTACGGCGCCAACACTCACCGAGTCGTAGTTGGGCTTGCTTTCGCCGCCGCGTAAAATCACATGGCCATAAGCATTGCCCGTAGTCTGAAAAACGCTGACCTGCCCCTGTTGATTGATACCCAGGAAATTGTGGGGTTGCATCGCCGACTGCAAAGCGTTGAGGGCTACTTTGATGCTGCCATCGGTGCCATTTTTGAATCCAACTGGCATAGAAAGACCACTGGCCATTTCCCGATGGGTTTGAGACTCGGTGGTGCGGGCACCAATGGCCGCCCAAGAAATGAGATCGCCAATGTATTGAGGGACGATCGGATCAAGAGCTTCAGTAGCGGTTGGTAAACCAATTTCGGTAATATCCAGCAGCAACTGCCGCCCTACTTGCATTCCTTTCTCGACATCGAAGGAATCATCTAAGTCCGGATCATTGATCAAACCCTTCCAACCGACAGTGGTGCGGGGTTTCTCGAAGTAGACGCGCATGATTAGTAACAATTTGTCCGACACTCGATCGGACAATTGTTTAAGGCGATGGGCATATTCGATCGCCGCCTTGGTGTCATGGATCGAACAAGGACCCACCACAATGAATTTGCGCCGGTCTTGAAAATCGAGGATATTTTTGATCTGCGATCGATAGCTAAGGATTTTTCGCTCTAACTCAGGGGTCAGCGGCAGATTGTTTTTCAGCTCGCTCGGGGGCATTAGCACCTGAGATTTACCAATACAGGCATCAGAAATTTTGTCTTCCATAGGAGATAGTGGGTGGAAATAGTAATGATTATTTAAAGCTTTCAACAGGTTAAGAAGCCTGGAATACTGGCAAAACTGAGCGCTCGATCGTGATTAGAAACTGAGTTAAAGTTTAATAGCTGCTAAATCGCCACCAGTTAGCCTGCAACGCGCAGCAGGCTGATGTGAGAAAACTGTGAATGATGATTAGAGATTGATGGGGTTTCATGGATCGCAGCGCTTATTTTTTAGACGTTCGCGCCGATAATTTCAACACTATCATAGCTTGCCTAACCGATCTTTGCAGCGAGCCAATCCATCACAGTGGCACCGACCGAGGTATTATTCAGTCGATCGATCTCCCGAATCCCGGTAGGGCTAGTGACATTGACCTCGGTCAGGTAGCCGCCGATCACGTCAATTCCCACAAAATACAAGCCATATTCTTTTAGTTTGGAAGCCAGCGCCGCGCACATTTTTAGTTCGTGCTCAGTAATCTCGGCCTTGGCCACCCGCCCCCCAACCGCCATATTCCCCCGAAATTCTTTACCGGTAGGAATGCGATTAATCGCCCCTAGCGGCTGACCATCCAGCACAATGATCCGCTTGTCGCCATCTTTGGCAGCGGGTAAGAATTTTTGGATCATCATGGGATATTTACCCCACTGGGTGCTGATTTCCACCAGGGAATTAAAGTTCCGATCGTTTGGTTCCAAAAATAAAATTCCTTCGCCTGCTTTGCCACCCAAGGGCTTCATCACTGCCGCTTGGTGCTTCTCTACGAATTCTCGAATGACATCTTTACTGCGAGAGACGATCGTATCGGTCATCCACTCAGCAAACTGCATCGCAAACATTTTTTCGTTAGCAGCTCGCAAACCATTGGGATGGTTGATTAATAAGGTTTTAGTTTGGTCAATGTAGTCCAGAATAAAGGTGGTATAGAGATAGGGCACATCCACTGGCGGGTCGGTACGCATAAAGACTGCATTCATATCATTTAGTTTCATGAATTCAGACTTGCCAATTTCGTACCAAGGGCTGGGGGCAATCCAGCGATTTCCATCTAGTTTCACCGGATGAATTATGACGGGTTGCAGGTGAGCGGCCGCTTGCCCATCAATTACGCTCAGTTGCTCGGCGGTGGTGATATAGACCTGATGCCCTAGCTGATGAGCGGCTTCCATCATGGCCACACTGCTATCGTGAGTCGGATCGAGTTTGGCGATCGGGTCAATGATGAAGGCAAGTTTCATGGGCGAGTCGTAAAGTGAGCGGTGGCTATGTCATAGCTACTATACAACGCCAGGAATATACGGTCGCAAGTCTGGTCAATCAATTACCCGGATAGGTGCATGATCAACAGCTGAATGAGAATGGCTGAGCACCGGATGGAGATAGTCCAGCAGTGAATCTTGGGCAACAACATTTTTATCGGGATTCCGGTCAGTGAAATGTCGCCAAGTATGCGGTAGATAAGTAAAACGAGCTCGTTGAAAGTATTGATAATCGCGTTGGGTATCTTTTAACTCGGATATTACTAAACTATCTGCTGGGATTTGCTGCACTACCAGCGGCGCATTGGTGCTAATAATGATTTGACGCAAGGGGTTATCAGTCGTGACGGGTTGCTCAGGATCGATCGCCATCTGTTGCAGGAACTGCAAAATATGGGAAATACTGGTGGGATGCATCCCATTTTCTGGTGACTCCCAGCAAATCAAACCATGATGGGGCATCAATCCCAAGGCGGCCAATGACAACAATCGCAGGGTGTTATCAGACAATTCGTGAGCGGGACAAACCGCACCGTGAATATCAGCCACCTGGAGAGTCAGTCTGGCGTGCTTTTGATCATAATCCACTGAGATGCTTTGCAGCTCCGGCATGAGTTGAGCTAATCTGTCGGCAATCTGAGCATAAATCTTGGCTGGATCTGGTCTGGCACCTGGTTTATGAAAATGGGCTAGGGCATACAGGGTGGCCGTTAGATGAAAGGTATGGGACTGAAGAAAGGGCGTGGTATACCGGTCGTCGGCTTGACGCAGGGTCGTGGGGTCGAGCTGTAACATTTGCCAAGAGCGCATTTCTTGCCGGGCAATAAAAATAGTGGGATAACGCACCGCATCATTAATCCGAGAGATGCAAGTTTGGGCTGATTCGCGGATATTAACTTTGCAATTTTGGCCATCCGGGCCATCTTGGTTAATTTCGAGGGTTTGGAGAGCCGACAACCGATTCTTAGCCACAAAAAAGGGCATCATTTCTTCCAGACTATCTAGCTGTTCATGGCTAACTTCTAAGCGGCCATCGGGGCGATACTGCAAAGTCAAGGAATAGCGTAGAGCTGTTGAAGTTGGTGTTATTTTTTGCCCCAGATCATCGATCGTTTCGGAGGGCACCATCATCTCTACTTCAAAGAATATTTTGTCTACATAGCTGTCACCTACTCGATGGAACAGGCTCCGAATATCGCTACCAGCTACCCGTAACGATAAGGATGCTTCATGCAAAGGTTGGTCAGCTAGGGCACTTAAAAACCGAATAGCGTCGAATAAGTTAGATTTGCCTGTGCCATTAGCTCCGGCCACACAGGTAAAAGGTCCAAAATGAACGTCCACATCCACTAAATTTTTGAAGCCAGATATTTTGAGCCGAGTTAGCATGTGCTTCTCTCCATCACTACTTTCAGATTAACGTGAAACTGCTAGATTTATTTTCTTGCCATCCTATAATCAGCTATTTGGCTAATAGAATAGTAATGATCATTGGCAATCTGCTTCACAGGCTCCAATACTGACCCAGCTACTGGCTCCATCGACCCAATGTTCTTTTTTCCAGATAGGGGCATTGTGCTTGAGGGTATCGATCGCATACTGACAAGCAGCAAAAGCTTCGCCGCGATGGGGCGCTCCCACAGCCAACAATACGCTAATTTCTCCCACCGACAACTTGCCAACGCGATGGTGAATTACGACATGGGTGACGATCGGCCACTGGGCTTTAATCTCAGTCGCAATTTGCTCAAATATTTTCAACGCCATCGGTTCATAAGCTTGATACTCTAAATATTCTACTGGCTGACCACCGGTTTGATTACGAACCATCCCACTCATCAACACAATCGCCCCATTAGCACCATCATCCGCTAGCTGGTAGACATCTTTCATCGCGATCGGTGCTAGGCAGATCCGAAAATGATTAGTAGTAAATTGAGGCGATTGAACAGCGAGAAGAGTCATAAGAATGAAAAGCGAGTATGGCCTATTTTAGCAAGTCAGTTTGAACGAAGCTGTTAACCATATGGTTATGAAACATTAGCAAGTTACATTTTGGGCTTTTCACCCATCAGTAAAGGGTTCTAGCTATAGAAGAGCAGTGCCACAGTTATTTAATGTTAAGATAATTTACAATTTTGCTGTCATAGCTGCATAATTGCTTGACGGCTTGAGAAAATGTCGTTAGATTGAAAACAAGCAACCCGGGAAGTCAAGTAGTCATGGAAGATAAGCAAAAGGTCACTTTGTACCTGTCCCCCAAATTATATCGACAGCTCAAGATTAGAGCTGCGGTAGCTTTGGAGCCGATGTCCACTATTACGGAAAAAGCCCTAGAAATCTATCTTCAGCATCCTGAACTGGTAGATCTAGTTACCAACCGGCAATGTGGAAATCACCAGGTATATAGCTGTCCAGAATGTAGTCATCCAGCCGTCATCAAAAATGGTGAGCTAGTCTCTATGGTTGAACAGCCCGGAATTCTGGCTGATGAACTAGTGGTTGGTGACCCACCCATCCCAAGAGATTCGGTGCTAATCAGTTAGCTTGTCCATTTTCTCACATCCAAATCATTTGCAACAGCTGTTCTAGATAGGTAGGAAAGTCATGAAAGAAGAGCTTCGTACTCTAATTCAAGCGCAATATCCTCTGATCTACCTCGTCACCTCCGAGGAAGAGCGAGCTGAGCGAGAGATTCTATCACTGGCTCATCAACCAGCCAGCAGCCGCAAGGTATATGTCTGGACGCTGACGCAGGGCATGGTAGAGTTTGGCCAAACCAAAGCGGTTCAGCACGGGACGGCCTCGCCGCAGATGGCGATCGAATGGACAATGCGCCAAAAAGATCCCGGAGTGTACATCTTCAAAGATCTGCACCCTTTCAAAGATTCGGCAGACGTTACTAGATGGTTACGCGATGCCGTATCTGGCTTTAAAGGGACTTACAAGACGATCATTTTGATGTCCCCGGTACAGCAAATCCCGATCGAGCTAGAAACTGAGATTGTAGTGGTGGATTTCGATCTACCTACCCGCAAAGAGTTAGGTGAAGTTCTCTCTCACCAGCTAGAGCATACTAGCCAGCGCGGTATGAACGGTGAAGACCGCGAACGGATTCTGACGGCGGCTCTGGGGCTGACCAAAGATGAAGCCGAAAAAGTCTTCCGCAAAGCCTACATCCAACGCGATCGACTAACGGGCGAAGAAGTAGACATTGTGCTGGCCGAAAAGAAACAGCTCATTCGTCGCAACGGCATCTTAGAATTCATCACCAATGATGAAACCATGGATGAAGTGGGTGGCTTGGGTGAACTAAAACGCTGGCTGAATCAGCGCTCGGACGCTTTTAGCGAACGAGCCAGAGAATATGGTCTGCCTCAACCCAAAGGGATGCTCATTCTGGGCGTACCCGGTTGTGGAAAATCTTTGATCGCCAAAACCACTGCCGAAATGTGGGGATTACCCCTACTGCGGCTGGATATGGGTCGGATTTATGATGGTTCTACCGTCGGTCGATCGGAAGCTAATCTCCGGGCTGCAATTAAGACGGCGGAATCGATATCACCTTGCGTCTTGCTCATCGATGAGTTAGAAAAAGCCTTTTCTGGGGCTGGTGGCTCAGCGGATTCCGATGCTGGCACTTCTAGCCGGATTTTTGGCTCCTTCCTCACCTGGATGCAAGAGAAAAGTTCTCCGGTGTTTGTGATGGCCACTGCCAACCGCGTGGAAAGACTCCCCAGTGAGTTTCTCCGCAAAGGTCGCTTCGACGAAATATTCTTCGTCGATCTACCAACACAAGCAGAACGAGAAGCGGTGTTTAGAATTCATATCCGTAAGCGACAGCGCGATGTTGAACGCTTCGACTGTGAAGAACTGGCCAAGGTGGCCGAAGGCTTCTCTGGCGCGGAAATTGAACAAGCTTTGATAGCAGCCATGTATGATGCCTTTGCCCAGAACCGAGAATTTTCGCAACTGGACATCATCTCGGCCATCAAATGTACTCTGCCTCTTTCGCGAACGATGCATGAGCAGGTTGCTGCTCTGCGCGATTGGGCAAGGCAGCGCGCCCGTCCCGCCGCTGCTTCTGTCGCTGAATATCAGCGCATGGAGTTCTAACAGGTTTTCCCTGCCATTAGCAGGGAGAAAAGCTAGCTCATGGTGACTATTGCCGGTAGCTAGTTTCATTTAAGATCGCCACCTTAAAAGGCAATCACTATGTCGGGTGGCACAGGCTCAAGTAAATTGTATTTTCATTTTTCCTTGGAGGAAATTGACTATGTCTCACTTCAGCACTCTCCGTACTAAAATTTCTGATGCCGCAGTTCTTACAGGCTCTCTGCGCGACTTAGGAATCACTGTCAAAACCGAAGCCGACTTACGCGGCTATCAAGGCCAAAAAATCCGAGCTGACATTGTTGCTGTTCTAGAAGGCGACTATGATCTGGGTTGGTCTCGCAACGCTGATGGTTCCTTTGATTTAATTGCTGATCTTTGGGGTGTTGCCAAAAAGCATAACCAAACTGAGTTGATCAATTCGATTAACCAAAAATATGCAATCAACAAGACTCTTACTGAAGTCAAACAGCGCGGTTTGAACAATGCTAACGTCTCGGTGGTTTTACAAAAATAGTGCTTAGTTTTCATCAAATGGGTTGATCTTTTATATATGGATGATCAACCCATTTTTATTGGTTTTGAATAATCAATTGAGAGTCGATCGACTATAATTTTTTCTTGAAAACTTATGCTTAGATAAGTAGCTACCGGTCTAAGCACCAAAAAGCCAGAATGAACACAGGTAGTCCACTGCGGGTGAGACCCAGACTTATCGATGTTGGGATTGGTTCAGGAAGGATGTTAGTTTGGCTAGAAGCAATTCCTAGGGAATTAGTAGGTATTGGCATTTACTAGTAACCACAACAGCTTTCAAAACCCAAGCTCTCTAAAATCAAATCGCTGACGGCGTTAGCGATCACAAATTCGCTATAGAAACTTTCCGTAAAATTAAAGGCTTGCATTTCTAGAATAATGGCCATCACCAATTCACCCAAATCAGTTTCCCCCTCTAATCGCTGCCGTACAAAAATCTGGGCACAGCGTTCGGCAATTTGGGTATTAATCGCTTCGGGAATAAATTCTTGATCTAGCCATTGGCAGAGCTTGTGGTTGAGCCAGGAACTCTCGACTTGGATATCAGTAACTGGGGGTAAAGTAATAGAGGCGATCGGCTTGGTCATGATTTTGCCCATCTTTATCAAATATATTTTAATCCTACTCCCCAAGAAATCATCCAGCAAATCTGGTCGGGAGAAAATTAATACCCAGCAGTGAATTTTAGACAAAAAAATAGGACATCACTCCGCTGCAATAGTTACGCTGTCCACTCAAATCCCTCTAAGTTAGTTAGCGTAAAGCCTGTCAAAGACAGCTACTTCTATTGCTAGGAGTGCATCCTAAATCTGCTCCAAAAGTATGGTTCTCACCCTACTGATACAATTAATACCGGATTTCAATTTAATTGTCAGTAAGAAAAAGTGAGATATATATTTCAGTTGAATTAAACTAATTTATTAATTGCGTAGCTTTTCACTTGTTGTAAAGGTCTATTCTCTGCTATTTATTACAGAGTAGTCTTTAGGCACTACATTAGTTTCTAGGATGCATTCTCTGTTATGTCTCAATCTAATATTGCTACTCATCGCGACTCCTTTCCTGCTTTAGCAAATAAAGCCTATTTTAACTATGGTGGCCAAGGGGTATTGGCTCAAAAAACCATAGCCGCCATCAATGAAGCTTTCGAGTATGTCCAACAGCACGGACCCTTTGGATTGAAGACCAACGCTTGGGTGTCGCAAATTGCTCAGCAGACTCGGCAATCGATCGCTCAGGAACTGGGGGTCGAGGCTAGTACTATTACACTCACTGAAGATGTAACGGTAGGTTGTAACGTTGCTTTATGGGGTCTGGACTGGCAGCCTGGTGATCATATTTTACTGACGGACTGTGAGCATCCAGGAATCGTGGCGGCGATCGAAGAAATTAAGCAACGTTATCGAGTAACTAGTAGTGTGGTGCCACTATTAAAGACTTTGCAAGGTGAAGATGCAGTGGAGCTGATCACCAATCATTTGCGTCCTTCCACCAAGCTCGTAGTACTTAGCCATGTACTGTGGAATACTGGCCAGATCTTGCCCTTGGCGGCCATTGGGGCAGCAGTGAAGACTTATCATGCTGCTCAAGAAATTCGACTGTTAGTGGATGCAGCCCAGTCGGTGGGCATGTTGCCGCTGAATTTAACAGAATTAGCTGGTGTCGATTTTTATGCTTTCACTGGCCACAAGTGGTGTGGTGGACCAGAAGGAGTCGGTGGTTTGTATGTTAGTCCAGCAGCTAGAGAAAGTTTGCGACCGACTTTTATTGGCTGGCGTAGTTTGAGTTATGAAGCAGCTGCTGGGGGAAGTTTGTTGACCGATGGCCGTCAGTATGAGGTGGCAACTTCGGCTTATCCCCTCTATGCCGGTTTAACCGCCGCCTTAGAACTACACAATAGTTGGGGCAACCCGGACACTCGGTATCAACAAATTGTCAAACTGGCTACTTATTTATGGCATGGTCTACAAACGATCGAGCGGGTAACTTGTTTGCTAACCGCGCCACCGCAGTCCGGACTCGTGGCCTTTCAGCTAGCTGGTGTTGATCCAGATCAGGCTGTGCAGTTGCTAGAGAGCCAGAGCATTTTTGTTCGATCAATTGTTGAACCCAGTTGCCTCAGAGCCGGAGTGCATTACTTCACCAGCGAAGCTGAGATCGATCGATTACTGGCAGCCATTACCAATTTGCTTCAAGGATAGAAGGCAAGATTGGGTAATCCGAGAATTTCATCCCAACCCATCATCAGATTCAAACACTGCACCGCTTGACCAGCCTGCCCCTTGAGCAAATTGTCGATCGCCGACATCACAATCACCCGTCCGGTGCGAGAATCCACCTCGATCGACACATAACAAAGATTTGTCCCCAGCGCCCACTTGGTCTGGGGATAGGTGCCACTGGGCAAAATTTTCACCCAGGGGGCGGCGCGGTAGGACGCTTGATAAATGGTCATCATGTCTTCAGCCACCAGCCGGGGGTCGCGCAGATTGGCATAAACTGTGGCCAAAATACCACGCACCATCGGTACTAAGTGCGGCGTGAATTGAACCTGCATATCGTGACCAGCCACCTCACCACAGATTCTTTCAATCTCAGGAGTGTGCCGATGACCGGCCACGCTATAGGCGGCGATGGAGTTGTCAGCTTCGGACAATAGCAAGTGGGTTTTGGCCTGACGGCCACCGCCAGAAGTCCCGGACTTGGCATCGATAATAATGCTCTGTTCTTGGATCAGGCCATTTTTGACCAATGGGTAGAGAGCCAATAAACTAGCCGTCGGATAACAACCTGGACAACCCACTAGTTGGGCGCCCTTCAGTTTTGATCGATAGATTTCTGGTAATCCATAAACCGCCGTCGCTGCTATTTCTTGATCGTGGCGGGCTGTTTTATACCAGTAAGTATAGGTCTCTAAGTTACTAAAACGATAATCGGCAGATAGATCTAGCACCTGACAGCCCAAAGCCAATAACTGGGGTGCCAATTCACAAGCAATCCCATTGGGCGAAGAAAGAAAGACTACTTGCGCTTTACTGGCAATCAGCGCCGGATCGATCGGTTCGATCGACATATCAATGCAGTGTCCGAGATGGGGATACACATCGGCAATTTTTTTGCCAGCAGTACTATCACCGCCTAGATAAGTGATGTTTACCCTAGGATGTGCTTGCAGGAGGCGGATCAGCTGGATACCACCGTAACCAGAAGCTCCCACAATTCCAACTGATATGCGCTCGCCCATGACCTCGGTCGCCGAATGGCGGGGAATAAATCATTGCTATTTATAGCACAGACCGAGGGGCTAGCTGTAGTGAATTTTCCTAGTCAGTGAGCGTGAGATGATTCCCCTGTCTAAAACGACTAAAATTAGGGGTAGCTTCTTATTCACTATTTTCCCTGCTGCGTGATCACTAACTCTTCTGCCATTCCTGCCGATAACTTTAAATTCGACTCGATCGATGACGCACTAGCCGATATCCGAGCCGGGAAGATGATTGTAGTAGTGGATGATGAATCCCGAGAGAATGAAGGAGACTTGATTTGTGCCGCGCAGTTTGCCACTGCTGATGCCATTAACTTCATGGCTGTGCACGCGCGGGGCTTAATCTGCATCGCCATGACTGGCGAACGTTTGGATCAGCTGGATTTGCCTTTGATGGTCACGAATAATACTGATAGCAACCAAACCGCTTTCACCGTTAGTATTGATGCCAGTCCGTCCCTGGGAGTCAGCACTGGTATTTCGGCCGAAGACCGGGCGCGCACGATTCAAGCGGTGATTTCACCTCAGACGCAAGCAGAAGATCTCCGGCGGCCTGGCCATATTTTTCCGCTACGGGTGCGGGAAGGTGGAGTGCTAAAACGAGCTGGCCATACAGAAGCAGCAGTGGATTTGTCTCGATTGGCTGGATTATACCCAGCAGGGGTAATCTGTGAAATTCAAAATGCCAACGGCTCGATGGCCAGACTACCGGAATTGATTGAATACGCGGCTACCCACCAACTCAAAATTATTAGTATTGCCGACCTGATTGGTTATCGGTTGCAGTACGATCGATTCGTCCACCGCGAGACTGTCACCAAGCTGCCCACTCAGTTTGGTCAATTCCATATCTATGGATATCGGAACCTGCAAGATAACTCCGAGCATGTGGCGGTGGTCAAAGGCGACCCTGCTGATTTTCAGGGACAGCCCGTGATGGTGCGAATGCACTCCGAATGCCTGACTGGCGATGCCCTTGGTTCATTGCGCTGTGACTGTCGGATGCAACTGCAAGCCGCCCTCAAGATGATTGAAAATGCTGGAGCCGGGGTGGTAGTTTATCTACGCCAAGAAGGGCGCGGTATTGGTTTAGTTAATAAGCTCAAGGCTTACTCGCTCCAGGATTTGGGGTTTGATACCGTCGAGGCCAACGAGAAACTAGGTTTCCCCGCCGATCTACGGGACTACGGTGTGGGTGCTCAGATCTTAAATGATTTGGGCATCCACAAAATTCGGCTGATTACTAACAATCCGCGCAAAATTGCTGGCTTAAAAGGCTACGGCATCGAAATTGCGGCACGGGTGCCACTGTTTATTGAGGTCAACGACTTTAACACCTTTTATCTGTCTACCAAGGCCGAAAAGCTCGGTCACATGCTGCTTCAAACTTACTTGTTGGCCGTAGCCATTCAGTGGAAAGACGATCAGCTGGATGTCAGCACTCGCTATGAATTTCTGGAGAAGATGCGTTATTTGGCTGGCTCTCAACACTTTTTATTACGCGAAGAGGCCAGACCCGTAGGTACAGCTCTGTTTAGCAATGCTCACACCATTGTGCATTTGGGCTTTGATCAGCCGCAGCAGGCGATCGATCAATGGTTTGCCGATCAACAGCATCCTTACTTCCAAGCAATGAGTCATATTTTGCAAGAAATTGCGACTTGGCCACAGGTAGAGAGCTTAGAATTTTTGCTGGCTAATGGTTCTGATCCACTAACTAGCTTGCAAATGCAGATCGATCGACAGCAACTAGCACTGGCCGATTTACCTA
>JAYUSR010000180.1:0-12318 GCA_043755575.1 Synechococcales cyanobacterium | reverse complement strand
AGAAATTGCCCGATCCCCAAGCTTTTCACGATAAGTATGGACAAGATGAAAAAGGATTCTTAGAGAAACAAGTTAAAAATGGCATTGATGGCAGTATTAGGTTTATTGGCGGACAAAATCCAGAAGCTGCCTACAGCAGTCTTTTTGCTGGCAGTTTACAGCAGGGTAATTTTCAGGTTGCGCCCAAAAATAGTTATGGTGGTGGTAACCTCTATGAGGTTAGACAAGGAGGATTTGCTCGCTACCTAAACCTTATTCCAGCCAAGGATGGATCGGGAACAATTGTAGTGGTTTGGAATATCCCACCTAATTAGACTGTACTCCACTTTTGCTATTCAACTCAACAAGTCCGATCTGAACTAACTTGTAGTTCGATTTGATCTAGGTTTTAATTCAGAAACCATATTTGCAAAGACATTTTATCGGTCGAGAAAATGTCTTTGCGCTTTGCTATTCCTTATTGACAGCCAATGATACCTTTTCCCCACCCACTGCCCGCATTTGGCCTAAAACTTCAATGATGCGGGAATAGGGAAGTTTATTATCGGCCTTAAGAATCACCGCCCCATCGGTAGGATGCTGGGATAAATAGACTTTTATTTCTTGAGCCAATTGGTTGTCATTGAGTTTTTTGGTACCCGCGTAAATAACACTCTTACTATCAACATTGACAATCAGTGGGTCTAGAGCTTTCTGAACACTTTTAGATACACCAGTTTTAGTGCTGGGCAGAGTCAGATCTACCGAACTCGATTCTCCGGATAAAGACATGGAAATAATGATGAAGAAAGTGAGAATTGTTAAAATTACGTCCATCATTGGTACTAAATTAACTTCTGGCATTTGGCTGTGATTGCTTCTATACTTTGATCCTAAGCCCATTATTCTCTACCTTTTAATTATTTGTATGAATGTTTTAATAAATATCGCTTACTAACGGTCTTCTGCCTTTAAAAGAAGTGGACGATGCTAATCGGATCTCTGTAATTTCTTCAGTATCAGGATCCATTTCTTCTGATCGATAGCGATGTCCCTCACACCAAACATGACGATAGATTAGTTCCAGTTGATTGCCAACATTGGTAAAATAATCAATCTGTTTGGATTGTAAAGTTACAAAAATTCGGAAAAATGCCAAGGCTAAAATTGCTACAAACATCCCAGAAGCAGTCGCTGTTAAAGCCTCTCCAATCCCCGCTGCCGCTTTAGTGGCGCTTGCACTGCCAGCTCCACTACCCCCAATATTCATGCTGCCAAAAGTAGTCATCAGACCAGTTACCGTTCCCAGTAGACCCAAAAGAGGGGCGATCGCTATTACTGTTTCTAATAATTTGTCTCCTTTACGCATTTGGATAAATTCTCTTTCAGCTGCCGCTTCCATCGCTAAATGAAAAGTTTCAGGGGATGAATTCTTTAGGCGCAGTGTGGCAAATAAAAAACGACCAATTGCTAAACTTCTCGCTTGATAAGCGATTGTGGCCGCATCGTCCAAACTAGAACGGGCAGCTTCCAACACATCATGTACGATGCGATCTTCTTGACTGATCAGTTTCCACCAATAGTTTGCTCGCTCTAAAGCACAACCGATCGTCATGATAGATAACCCAACGAGTGGCCACATGACTGGCCCACCTTTGGAGACAAATTCATAAATATTAGACATAATAGAAAACAGATTTTTAGATGATTTTATCTAGTTTTCCATAGTTATTCACTAAGTAGGGTTAAGTATTGGTTATATGAAGACTAAGTAAAGAAATTCAGTAACAGCAAAGATTTTTATAACAGATAGTACAAGGCTCGATCATTATTTTTGTTTCACTGAATTTTTATAAGATAAGGCCATCGCTTTGAACTTGGGCACATATAGTGCAGATTGCTGATCACCAACGGTACCTATCATCAACACATAGCCACCTTGTTTGGGAAAAAGCATGACCTGATATAACTTCAAAGATATTTTAGTGGACTGAGCTTGAGCATCAGCAACTATTTCCCAACCAGATAAATTATCTATCACAATTTCCTTGGTTGATTTTACAGCAGCAATCTTAGTTTTTGGATAACCATATAAACGACGAACAGCAAAATCTTGACGATCTAAGACAGGCACAGCACCTAGTGAAGGAGACACCAGAAATAGCGGATCGGCAGGGGAAGAAGCAGGTAGCTGTCCATTCTTGGTAAATGCTGCGATTTTCCCCATTCCAGCCGCTTTCTGAACTAACATCAGACCATCTACTGCCGTCACTGAAAAAGGCAGAGAGGAAACATTGGAAGAGGTCAATCGACTGATTGGTGATACCGCTAACACCACTTGCTTGAGTGGTGTACTCAATTTAGCAACATCTTTTTTTAAAAACGTAGCTGTTACCATATGAGTTTTTTGATCATTACCAAATACTACTATCCATTTCCGAAACTTTAAGCCAGCATAATCTTGAGCAATTTCCAACAAAAAGCCTGGTTGGTTTTTAATTTTGATGGACTGCTTTGATAGCAGTTTGATGCCCCTAGCCGCCAAACCTTTCTGATTGAGACCTTTGATTACTTCTCTGAACGGACCAGGGAGCTCCATCAACAAGACTGAAGAACTAGTCGAAGATTGCTGAAATCCATAAAAAGAAGTTGCTTTCTCAAAACCTATTGGCTGTGGAATTGCTAACTCCACCTCAGGAAAAACCACCAATGAACCAATGTTATTCGACTGCAATTTAGCTATTTCAGCTAGCAAAGTCTGGGCTGAGCTGGGTGCACCCGAACCAATTATTCCAAGCACCAACTGCATAACTACTATAGAAATTGCAGTCTGATTTCTCATATATCACCAAGGTAATTTTTGACCATCCCAATTAAAAAATTCACCACTATCTTGAATAGATAATTTATCAATAACTACTAACAACTGATTAACCGTCCGCTCCACGGAAAACAACTTCTCTGGTGGCACATTCCTTTGAAAAGGCTGAGAAAGATTAGTATCTGTCGTACCGGGATGCAAAACTACGACAATCGCCTGTGGACAAGTCCGGCGGTATTCGATCGATACATTCTTCATCAACATATTGAGAGCCGCTTTAGAAGCCCGATAGCCATACCAGCCACCAAGTTGATTGTCACTAATACTTCCAACCTTGGCCGAAATACTGGCAAATATTGACTGATCGGATTGTTTAAGCACCGGCTGTAAATGCTTTGCCCACAGCACCGCGCTCACGCTATTCACCTGAAAATAGCGCAACATTTGCTCAGAATCGATTTGGCGCAGGCTCTTTTCCGGCTGCATCGCCCCATCGTGCAGTAAGCCAACACAGTTAATTACATAACGCAGATTATTAGCCTGAAGAACTTGCACCGCTTGGGCAATTTGTTCTTCGATCGTTACATCTACTTGCAAACAGCACAGACGAGCATCATCAATTTTCAGTAACTCGCAATTGGGGCGGCGATAGGTGGCATAGATTAGATCGGTGCGTTTGCTGGCCAGAAACTGCTGCACAAACTCCAAGCCAATGCCCTGACCAGCCCCAATAATCAGCGTCGCGGTGGCAGTTAAAACCATCCAATCCTAACCTTTCACCGACGCATCCGCCGGATAGCAAACCTTGGTACCGCCTAAACCACAATAACCACCAGGATTCTTGGCTAAATACTGTTGGTGATAATCTTCAGCATAGTAAAAAATTGGCGCTGGTAGAACTTCGGTGGTAATAGCGCCCAATCCTGCTGCTGTTAGTTCTTGTTGGTAAATTTCTTTGCTTTTTTCAGCCGCTGCTAACTGGCCGTCATAACAATAGGCACCCGATCGATACTGAGTACCAGCATCATTACCCTGGCGCATTCCCTGGGTGGGGTTGTGGCTTTCCCAAAAAACTTGCAGGAGTTGTTGATAGCTGATTTTTAGTGGATCGTAAACTACTAAAACAACTTCGTTGTGACCAGTCTGTCCGGAGCAAACTTCTTTGTAGTTGGGATGGGGGGTAGAACCAGCGGCATAGCCCACCGCCGTAATGTATACCCCCTCTTGCTGCCAAAACTTACGCTCCACGCCCCAAAAACAACCCGCTCCAAACATGGCCTGTTCCATCGTCGCCGGATAGGGAGGCGCTAGCGGATGGCCATTGACGTAATGAGTAGCCGGAATCGCCATTGCTTGCTGCCGTCCCGGCAAGGCATCATTAGCACTAGGTACGGTGAGTTTTTTGTTGCCGAAAAGTCCGAACATGGTAGATGTACTGTAAAGAAATGACTCCCATTATGATAACGCAGCAGCCAGAGGGAGGAGTACGGTGAATTTGGTGCCGGGCATTTTGGCATCCCGATCGATCGGACTACTCACCTCGATCGTACCGCCCATTTGCTCGACTAGTTCTTTGGCGATCGATAAGCCCAGGCCAGTCCCCGGAATCTGCCCCTGGGCTTGTGACCCTCGATAACTGCGTTGAAATAAATTTGGCAAATCCGCCGCCGCAATCCCCAGACCAGTATCGCTAATAGCAATCGATAACTGGTGCGGCAAGGGTCGGACTTGCACCTCAATACCACCGCTGGGAGTGTACTTTAGAGCGTTATCAATCAAATTCCCCAATACCTCGCGTAAAGCCCCACTACTGGCCATCGCCAATGGTAATTGTGGCGGAATATAAGTCTGAAAAGACAACTGCTTTTCCTGGGCAATTTCGGCAGCACTAGCCAAAATCGGTTCTAAGATCTCGGGTAGCGCACAGGGATGCAGCTGGAGGCTGGAGGATGGCAGCAAAGACAAAGGGGATGTTTGTCCAGATAAGGCGGGGGTTTGCGAAACTGGTTCGAGCGAAGAATCTAACTGCTGCAGCAGTTCTTTCAGATGATCACTCTCTCGCAAAATATTACCAGCCACTTTACGATTGGCATCTTCAGCAGGCAATCTTTTCAGCAGCAGCTTTCCGAAGGTATAAATAGCCGTCAGAGGGTTGCGCAGTTGATGTAACAAATTATTTAGTAGCTCCTGCTGACGACCGCGCCACTGCTGCTGTTCTTGCAAAGCTATTTCCGCCCACTGCCGTTCTCGATCGATCACCAACGCCAAGGTAATAGTCTGACCCACTTGCTCAATTTGACTCCGCTCCCGCTTATTCCAAGGTCGGTTAAGACGCATAGTCATCAGCAATCCCAAGATTGCACCTTCCGAGGTCAGGGGTTGAAAAAATTTCTGGGTAGACTGCCGACTGGGAATAGCACCTCGCTCTTGACCAATTGACTCAGTTTGGGAAAAACGCAAGTAATTATTTGCTGGTAAAGATTTACTAGGGATTGGCTCTAGCCAGGGTTGGCTATTAACCAATAATTTATTCGCCGTAGTTTCTGGATAGAAAACCAGTGGCTCTAACTGCGGTTCTTGACCAGCTGGCACTTCCTGAGCCAGATAGATTACACCTAAATCGGCGCTCAAGCTATTCGCGACAAGAATGAGCTGGGAACGACAAAGAGTAATGAATTCGGGACTATAGGAAGCAGACATAGTTAAATTGAATCGGAGAAAATCTGCAGGAAAGCATTCTACAGAAGTACTACTTAAACAAATGTTAAGTTTTTATGAAGTTTTATATGTTAGCTAGCCTAAAATCTTAGGATTTTCTTTATGCCAAAACATTTACAGACGATTTTGTTACCAATTTAACAGCTCTTGAATTTTTGAAGCAAAGCGGATATGATATCGACGGCTTTCAGAGCAATCATTACAACTGGGCGAGCACAAACTGGCACAGAGAAAAGGAGGTAATTAGGTTGGCTAGAAGACGTAAACGCAAAAGCAGACGGCGGCAAGAGGGTCGAAGAATCCTGGAGCAAGTACCTCAGTATAGTATCGAAAGCGGCGAAGACAAACCTGTCACTGCGGCTAGACGATATATTCATACTGAAGGCATCGCCCCCCCAGCACTTCTATTAGTGAAGCGCAACGAACACACCACCGATAGATATTTCTGGGCAGAGAAAGGTCTCTTTGGTGCCCAGTATGTTGAAGAGAATCATTTTCTTTTCCCTAGTCTCAGAATATTGGAAAATCCTGAGCCAGCTTTGGTCGGCACCAAGTAATTCCCTGATCGCTCGTGGCTAGTTAGCAATGGCCTCAATCGTATTCAATTAAATCGTACTTGACTAGGCTGAATTTTGTAGTAGCTCACAAAATTCAGTCTATTTTTGTGCTGATTATGCAGGACTTTCTAGGGGTTCGATCGACAAAGTTTTTTCCAACACGCTGAGTTCATCACGATGGCCAGTAACAGTAACAATCGTTTGATTATCTTGATTGGCTAATTTTAGGTTGACCTGTTCAGGACGGGCGGCCTTTCGCCAATAAAATATACCTGCCAAGGGCGCTAAAACGATCAGAACTAAAAATCCATTACCGATCGCGGGTAGCCAATAACTCATCATCAAACCCAGACATAAAAAGCCACCAGCTGCCAAACTAGTCAAAAAGATCGCCATAAACCAACTGGGGCTAACTAAACCTTCATAAATCACCCCAGCATCTTCGCTAACGGTCACTAAGCGATAGGCACGACCAGTCAAATGCTCCTGGAGCTTGGGCATAAAAGCATCGGCTGGCTCCGTTAAAACAAAAGACAGCTGCTCAATCCGCTCTTTGACTGATGCTCGGATAAAAAATCCCAGACCGATGATCATTAACAAAGCGATCGCCGAAATAGAAATCAAAGCTGTACTCACAAGCGATCAAGTCACCTAGAATCGGGACTCACCAACGAAAGGTCTATCTAAAATATACTAGCTTCTAGAGCGGATATGTCAGGAATGGTCATTTTATCTGACGATCGAATAATGAGACCATCCCGTTCCAGCTTAGTTAAAACCCTGGTTACTGTTTCGCGGGCGAGACCACTCATACTGCTTAATTCTCGATGGGGGAAGTTAGGGATCTCCGCCCCCCTGTCACTGTTAATGTCTACGCCCTGACCTTCCGCTAAAAATAAGAGTGTATCAGCGACCCGCGAGGAACTGTTCGATTCCCGCAGCCGCAGACGGCGATTCAGCTGACGCAGACGACGACCCATCAGCTGGGCGAGCTTAATGCCAGCCAGCGGCTCACTTTTCAACAGTCGCACAAAATCTGCCGCTGGAATGTTTGCAATGGTAACGGCAGTCAAACTCAATACATCGGTAGAACGAGGAGATTGCTCTAAAGCAGCCATTTCTCCCACAATTTCACCTTGGCCGATAATGTTTAAGGTGACTTCCTTACCATCGGCGTTATAGGTACGGATTTTTAGCCAACCGCTCAAAACAAAATAAACAGAACTGCCCCAATCATTTTCTAGTAGGATCATCTGATTGGCCGGATGAGAGCGCACCACCGCATGATCTAGGGCTAACCGCCGAGCAGCTTCGGGCAACTCCGCAAAAAAAGCAGTGGTTTTCAGCAATTCTTGCAGGCTGGGAGCTAGTGGTGGAATATTATGCCGATCTTCCATAAATGCCAACTATCTTAAAAATGATGAACAACTCTCACTGAATGTTTAATTAAATATCTAAAATTCAGACTTGCTTTCTACAACATGCCCATATTTTTGGAGTGATCACTGTTCTATGAATTTGCCCAACTCGATCACCTACTCACGATTAATCGGTATTCCAATCGTCATTTATGGACTTTATCAATCTGCTCCAGTCTGGCATTGGGCATCATTTACTATTTTTTTAATAGCTGCTGCCACTGACTGGTTGGATGGTTATTTAGCCCGAAAACTCAATCAAGTTACTGACTTGGGAAAATTCTTAGATCCATTGGTAGACAAATTATTGGTACTGATTCCCTATCTCACTTTAATTGAGTTGCATTTAGTGCCTGCTGTCGGGGTGAGTTTAATTTTGCTGCGGGAATTAGTAGTTGCTGGCTGGCGAGTGAATCAAACCCAAATTAGCGGAGCCAATTGGTGGGGAAAAGCGAAGGCCGTAGTTCAAATGGGTTCGATCGCACTCTTAATTATTCCAATCCCGGCGCTGCAAGTTTGGGGGATAGTCGTATTCTGGGCTGCCGTCGCGATCACCTTAATTTCTGGGGGTATTTATCTCCAGGCCGGACTAAAAAAAGCCAACAGCTAATCGGTAAAGGCTCTATTAATGGGAGCAGCCACTAGTTTTTCAGTGCCAAATAGTCGATCGATCGCTGTCCCTTGATAAGAGAAAAATTCATGGGTGCAATCAGGCTATTCTTCAGCAGTAGGAATGTCGTCTTCGCTCTCCAGTGGCTGGACTTCAGCGGGGCGTTCTTGCTCCAGTCGATTCAGCAATGAAAGCATTTCGGTGCCCCGTTCTAAAGAGCGATCTTCCGCAAAAATCACCTCAGGCGTGCGGCGTAAGCGCACCCGTTTTCCTAAATTGCTGCGAATGTAGCCAGCCGCCGAATGCAGCGCGGCCATCGTTTCTGCTCTCGCTTCGTCGCTGCCATAAATGCTGACAAAAATTTTGGCATGTTGCAGATCACCGGAGACATCTACATCAGTGATACTAATCATCCCGGCTCCCACACGGTCATCTTTGAGTTCAAACAAGATCATCTGACTAACTTCTCGCTTAATTAACTCGGCAACGCGGGACATGCGACGTGTTGTAGCCATGGCTTTTCACCTATTTTTCTCTAATCTGAATGCTGAATTTTTCGAGATCAGCCGGTCTACATCTTAATTGATATCTTAGCTAATCGGCGTAAATCCCAGCATGGCTTTCAGGGTTAAACCGATAAAAGCAAGCAAGCCTACGCCCATCCCCACCAGCGCCGTGGCCGTAAATTTGTTCTGCCATAGAGGTTTGAGCCAGCTAAATGTCGAGATAAAAATTCCTAGAATCACTGTAATGAAGTAGCGCTGGTAGCGCAGCACATTGCCAAAAAAATCGTCAAACATCGGTGTTAAATATTTTTACTAAATTGCTCTGATCATAACATTAGAAAGCTGTGGGGCATTAAGATACAGCCATTAAAGGAGACAGAATGAAACCAAAATTCGCAAACGAGCAAGCTTGGCAGCAGGCCGAAATATTGATGCAACCAGCCTACATTCGTCTGGTAGACCAAATTCGGCGCCAGACCGAAGAAAATGATAGTGAAATTCAAGTTAGTTACGAACAAGTCAGCGCTCCCTTTCCTAGTAATTTGCTGTGTTTACAACCAAAGGTTAATGTTATTAATCCTGACCAAACCACCACCAATAAAGCTCAGCCCTTGCTCAAAGTAGATATTTGGGATTTGTGTTTTCAGGTGTGCTTTGTCAACTATGAGCCATTACCCGCCGATCAACCAGAACAATTAGTGGCGATCGATCTCAGTTTATTTGACCACCACAGCTTAGAAATCGACTGGAACAAGCTAGATCAAAAAGCCCAAGCTGCCGTTCGCCAGGTTTTCGCTCGGTTCAAATTACTAAACCACTCCTGACTACATCTAATCAGTCACCAACTTCAATAGCCCTAAGCCCAAATCCTCTGGTTCGATCGATTGAGTCTCAATTATTGCTAGCATATCTTTGGGTTGGGGGTTACCCCGGGCTTTCCCCGTCAGACCTTGGGCAATAATTAAGCCACAGCGGCCTTTGGTTTGCTGACAACGTTGCGTCCATTTACGGCGAGCAGCGAGATGGGTTTGATCATCAATATCAAACTCACCAAATAGTTGCATCTGACCGTCAGCCAACTGGATAAGACCCAGTTCTAAGGTATCTTGCATAAAGCCTTCACCCAGATTGAAAATAATCCCCTGCACTCCTCCGACGGCAGTGATTTTATCAATCATGGTCTGAGCCTTGGCGCGGGTGGTTTGCACCATAATTATTGGCAAACCGTCACCGCCAAGCTTACTCTGAAGTACAGCGGCCTGCGGCTGCACTCGCCGTAAGTTGTCCCAAGGCATCACTCCTAAGCTGATGCAAGCCTTATCCGGCACCAGGTCATCCAGAATAATTTCATCCTCTTCGTCCAATTCTTCATCATTCTGCATTGCCCATAAATCACGACTTTCTTGGGGTAGCGTGGCCACGGTCACAGTGATCGATTTAGCTAAATCAGGAATTTGAGTAGGTAAATTAATCCGCAATTTCTGACTAATTTCTGGTAATTCTTCATGGCCCAGCAGCTTAGCCTGTTTCACAATAAAACGTTGCAGCGCACTCAACGCCACATAAGCAACAAGAGCTTCATCCTGGCCAAGCACCGTCCGCAAACCTTCTAAGGGATGAATCACGCCATAGTGCGCCTCGAAGTCTTCAGATTGTTGATTGAAGGGTGATGGCCGTTTCTCAGCTTCTGCATCGAAGGTTAAAAAAATGCAGTCTTGCGCCAAAAAGACTGCTTCCATATCCTGAAGACCATCATTTTGCAGTGCTGCTCGCCGAAACTGCTGTACCGATTCGATCGATCGATAGAGCAAAATCCCGTATTCCATCCCCATCATGCCCATCACACAGGCATACAGTTGCTCCACATCCCAACAATGAATGTCAATTTTTATAATTTGATGGTCAGGTAACAATTGCCAAGGGGTCACTTGCCAAACTTCTTTCGCCACCGTTTGCAAAATTTCGGTGTAAGCCGGTGGCAGTTGGGGACTCTGGAAGGCGCTCATTTCACCAAAGCGCTCGACCAACTGCGCCACTAGCGGCAGATTAGCGACGTATTCTACTTCAATACCCAGATCACACAGTACCCCGCGCAAATAAAATTGTTCTGATCGATCGCTCACCACAATCTTTTGAGGACGCACTGGCGGATAAGGACCCTGAGGATGCTCCATTGCCCGCAGCAATGAACGAACCATCGCCTCCGGGCCGATCTCCATACCCACCGACTCCAAAGAGCGCACCGTACCTTCCATCCCATCCATCCAAATAATCATTTGGCGCTCATCAGACTCATCATCAAAACTTAGACCCAGCTGGCCTGGAAGTTCTAATCTAGCCCCTTCCCACACGCCCGGAACTTGAGGTAGGCGCTGAAGACGCTTAATAGTTGAGGCACTTAGAGTCATAAAATTCTTAAACAGCTCGTAAAAAGTCTGGCTGTTACAGCAAACTTGATTGACACCCAAATTCTAACGGAGGCGGGGAGGGTGAAGAAAAAATTCCATCAATCGCAGAGAAAAGTTAACATAGAAGATATTCATTAGCAATCACCTGCGGAGTTCCACCATGACTCAAGCTCCATCGAAACCTGCCATTCAATTAACCGAAGCCGCTCTCAGCCATGTCATGGCACTGCGCGAACAGCAGGGCAAAGACTTATGCCTGCGGGTCGGAGTCCGCCAAGGTGGTTGTTCTGGGATGTCTTACCTCATGGAATTTGAAGAAGCGGGCAATACCCGCCCCGATGATGAAGTTTTTGACTATCAAGGTTTTCAATTAATCTGCGATCGCAAGAGTTTGCTGTACATTTATGGGCTGGTACTAGACTATAGCAATGCCATGATTGGCGGCGGCTTCCAATTCACGAATCCCAATGCTAGTCAAAGCTGCGGTTGCGGCAAGTCTTTTGCTGTTTAAGCTGTTTAAATTTATCTATCCCAACTCTATCCGATGGCTGAAACTCTAAACGATACCTTTGATAACGCAATCAAACGCTACCAAGATGGTGAAAGCGTTGATAAGTTAATTCCTGTTTTTCAGGATATTTGCACCCAAGCACCCAAAATGAACAGCGCTTGGACTTGTCTAGCTTGGCTTTATCTACTAGATAAACAACCCGAGAATGCGGTGAAAGCGGCCGAGCGATCGATCAAAATCGACCCTTACGATGCTCAAGCCCGCATTAACCTGGCGATGGCCATGCTCGAAGCCAAACAAAAAGGCGTGCGGGAACATATCGAAGTCGCCCAACAGCTGCTCGACGGTGCTGCGGAGATTCGCGAACAAGTGGCCTACAGCATGGCTGATGGTCTGCAACGCAATCCCGACTGGACGAGCCTCAAGCAAATAAAATCTTGGATTACGGTCTAATCACCACCTATGCTTCCTCCCAAAATATCACTGACAGGTTTGCGGGCTGATCGCTTTCGTCATCCCTTTGATTTAGAGGCCACCACTAACCTCAAACAGCTACCCGGATTAGATTTGCTAATCCGCAGCTTAGTCGGTTCGATCGCCGAAGAAACTCTCTACCTCAATAACATCGCCGCCAGCGTGTTGGTGGGTGAGCAGCAGCTCCCTCACATCCACCAGTTGCTACTTGATGCCTGTCGGATTTTGGATGTGGAAGCACCCCAGCTTTATCTAAAGCAACATCCCATGCCCAATGCCTATACGATGGCGATGCGCGGCAAGAAACCGTTTGTAG
>JAYUSR010000179.1:0-12392 GCA_043755575.1 Synechococcales cyanobacterium | reverse complement strand
CAGATACTCAAACACAAAGTCAGCAGCGGATCTTTATGATACAGACCAGCATATTCAGTAATCTGGTCAGTACCAGTACGCAAGGTAAAGAGGATTACGCAAATAAAACCACCAAGGTTCATAAATAAGTAAATCAGCAAGTAGAACAACATACTACTGTAGCCAGCTTCGGTGCCGATTAACAGACCAATCATCACAAAACCAGCCTGTGCGATCGAAGAATAAGCCAACATCCGTTTCATACTGGTCTGGGCTAAAGCCACGACGTTGCCTAACACCATACTGAGCACCGCCAGCACCGTAAATACGAAATGCCATTCATCACGCACTGCGGGGAAAGCCGTCACCAATAACCGGATCGCTAGAGCAAAACCAGCAGATTTAGAGCCGACGGATAAGAAAGCAACAACTGGAGTCGGTGAGCCTTCATAAACATCTGGAGTCCACTGGTGGAAGGGCACTGCCGAAATTTTAAAAGCAATACCAGCAATCACAAATACTAGCGATACGACTAAACCTAAAGACAGATTGCCGGGTGCTGCGGCAATACCTTGGGCGATCGCAGCCAGCTTAGTTTCTCCACCAGATAGCCCGTAGAGCAAAGACACCCCGTATAGAAACACCGCCGAACTGACGGCTCCAATCAACAAATACTTGAGGGCGGCCTCGTTGGAACGAGGATCGCGCTTCATGTAGCCCGTCATCATGTAAGAAGAAATACTGAGAGTCTCCAAGGACACAAAAATCGTGACTAGCTCGGTCGCTGCCGATAACAACATCCCCCCCAAAGTCGCCGATAGCAAAATAGCGATGAACTCGGCTAAAGCCGTGCCAGTCTGTTCCACGTAGCGGATCGACATCAGAATGGTTACCGCTGCCGACAACACAATGATGCCGCGAAATATCACACTCAGCGGATCACTGGTGATTGCCCCAAAAAAGCCAATATTGTTGGGGATACCCCACTGCATCACTAAGGCTACAATTGCAGCCCCCAAGCCAGTAATGGCCAGATAGGCGATCGGACGCGCCTGCTTTCTTCCAAAAATGAGGTCAGCCACCAAAACGGCTAAAATCGTTAAGGTTACAATCACTTCTGGCAGAATGGTGCCAGTATTCAGCTGATTTACCAGTTCATTAAAGCTCATAAGTTCCTAAATTCTATATCACCGTCACGGCTGGCCAATACTCAAGATTCTACCGCACTGGGCTACCAGACAAGCCAGACAGTTTGATTAGACCAGCAAATACTAGACCCGTCGCAACAAAATTTCACTAACAATGCAGAGATTTTGGTAATCTATGGTGTCGATCGTTTCGTAATTTTTTACCAGGTTTTATGGTAGCAGTAGCAATTTTGGCAGCGGGTAAAGGCACAAGAATGAAATCCAGCTTACCGAAGGTTTTACATGCCTTAGGTGGTCGGACACTCGTGGAGCAGGTTTTACTAGGCTGTGTGGGCTTAAAACCCGAAAGACAGCTGGCCATTATTGGCTACCAGGCCACGCAAGTACGCACAGCTTTAGGGCATATCCCCAATTTAGAATTTGTGGAACAGACTCAGCAGCTAGGCACCGGCCACGCCGTGCAGCAACTCTTGCCCCACTTACAAGATTTTCAGGGAGATTTGCTAGTTCTCAACGGCGATGTACCTTTGTTGCGCCCCGAGACTTTGCGCAGCCTTCTGCAAACTCACCAGCACAACAAAAATGCTGCCACAATCCTGACCGCCAAAATACCTGATCCTAGCGGTTATGGCCGAGTTTTTTGCGATAGCCAAAATCTGCTGAAAGAAATTGTAGAAGACCGCGATTGTACACCGGCTCAGCGCCAAAATCAGCGAGTAAATGCTGGCATCTATTGTTTTAATTGGCCGCAGCTCCAAGCGGTTTTGCCTCAGCTACAAAGCAACAACGATCAACAAGAGTATTACATTACCGATGCGGTGAATTTCTTATCGCCAGTGATGGTGGTGGATGTGGATGATTACCAAGAAATTTTGGGGATCAACGATCGCAAGCAACTAGCTGGCGCTTACGAAATTATGCAGAACCGCCTCAAAGACCGTTGGATGGCCGCCGGGGTGACTTTAATCGATCCCCATAGCATTACGATCGATGACACCGTAGAAATTGGTAATGACGTCATTATTGAACCCCAAACCCATTTACGCGGTAATACCAAGATTGGGACAGGGAGTCGAATTGGCCCTGGTTCACTGATCGAAAATAGCGAAATTGGCCAGGGTTGCACGGTGATGTATTCGGTGATTACTGATTCCCAAATTGGGAGTAATATTCGGATTGGTCCTTACGCCCATCTACGCCAGCAAGTGCAAGTGGGAGATAACTGTCGGGTGGGTAATTTTGTCGAGCTGAAAAAAACCACTTTAGGAGTTGGTACCAATGTGGCGCATCTCTCCTATCTGGGGGATGCGACCACTGGCCAACAAGTAAATGTGGGGGCAGGTACCATCACTGCTAACTATGATGGCGTGCAAAAGCATCAAACTGTGATTGGAGCCAATAGCAAAACTGGTTCTAATAGTGTGTTGGTAGCTCCATTGAATATTGGGGAAAATGTAACGATCGCGGCTGGTTCAACGGTCACTGAAGATGTGGCAGATGATGCGCTGGTCATTGCTAGAGCCAAGCAGGTGGTCAAACCGGGCTGGAAGTTGAAAGGTTCATAATTGTGAGCGTTTCTTAGTTAGGAGACGCTCTGCAAACAGCAGTTGATTAGCTCTGTCCGTCAAAGTCAGGTCCGAGCAGAACCTGAGCCCAGCGGGCCGGTTGGCCTCTACTTGGGTCCTGAACACAGAACCATAACGTGCAGCGACGGGTATCATCGATGAGCGTCATGAGATCGCCACCTTGGCCTGCTTTCGGCAATGACACGACACCACTCTTGAGAGAAATTTCGGAGATGCCAGTGGGAGTAACAGCTGATGCTTCAGGCAATCGCGTTCCCACCTTCTTAGGCACCAGCCGAATTTGGGCGGAAAGATCCGATTTGAACACCCCGCCGCGATCCTGATCTGAGCGTGCGATGAGGCCAGGACCTGCGGTCCCGTGACCTTGAACGCCCATCCGACCTAATCCGAATACACCCGTGTCGCCAGTTTCAGTGATTGCTGGTTTGTTCTGACCTCCCGCCAAGCCAATAACACCGGCACCAACGGGGAGTTCTAGGCGAAAGTCTGACGTAATCGTCACTCCGCCGCGTCCGACAACACCTGGACCAGCTTCTTTTGGACCGACGGAGATCGATGTTCCGCTGTCAAAGATATTCTCAATTACGGCTTCCGCACCCTGGCCAAACACTCCAGCACTGCCAGAGTCTTGCAGAGAAGGCATATCTTTGTTGCCAGCATCACCACCAACACCAATGACACCCGCTCCCAGCAACAGTCGCTTCGTGTTCGAGTCCATGCCGATTTTTCCGCCCTGACCAAAAACTCCAGTTCCAGGCATGATGTCTGGGGGTGTAGGCTGTCCCGGCGGTGCAGGCAATCCGGCTTGCAGATCTCCGACTCCTCCAACACCATGAACGCCAGTACCTCCAGCTCCTCGCCGATTTAGGCGCTCCCCGCCCGATCCCAAGCCGAATACACCTGTGCCCTGGCGCGGTCCACCGAGGCTGATGGCCCCCGCTGCTTGGCCGCCAGCATCAGCAAACACTCCCGTACCGTCCTCGCCACCTTCGCCATGAACACCTAGACCACCAACCTTCCCGCCAATCCCCGTCACGCCGGTGCCACCTTTGCTGCTCCCATTGTTTTCTCGCCAGCCAACTCCAACGATGGCATCGAGCGGTTCTGGCGGGTGAAACTCACCGTCATTCTCGGAGTCATTCGCCACTTCGACGCGTAAAATTACGTCGCCGTTGAAACCTATTCTAAATTCACCTGTTTCAATGAAGAGGACTGAAGTTGTAGTGTACTGATTTTCAGCCCAGATGGTGGTTTGGTCGTTAGAGTAGTTGACACGTCCCGATACGAGTTTATCATTGCTTTCATTAGAGCCTGACATAAGAGCCTCTCTGAAATACCTTCATAAGTTTGAACTACTTTTACACTGCGGTGTTCAGCTCGCAGATCTGATTAAGCTTGGCAGAATAACCAGTATCCATATAACGATGAAGTTGAACCGCACCATTAATCAAAAATTATATTGAGCTGACTGACTATATAACTAGTAATTGTTTGGAAATTTCCCGATAACATGCTCTGTTAGGGTAATTATATAAAAACTTTCCGCATAATACAAATATTTGACACAAACCTATAGTTTGTTACATCGCAGCCAACTAACTCCGCCAGCGCAAGCTCAAAGAATTCAGCACCACACTAATTGAACTCATCGCCATCAACGCCCCCGCCGCTGCTGGACTGAGCGTAATCTGCCAAGTAAACAACAGACCCGCCGCCACCGGAATACCCAAACAGTTATAGATCACCGCCCAGAAAAGATTCTGCCGAATTTTGCGAGTAGTGGCCTGGGCTAATCGAATGGCTTTGGCCACTCCACCAAGTTGATCACGCATCAAAATCACATCGGCTGCTTCGATCGCCACATCAGTGCCAGTGTTGATGGCCATACCCACATTGGCCTGTGCCAAAGCCGGTGCGTCATTCCAGCCATCGCCTACCATCGCCACCGCACCAGCCGTTTGCAATTGTTTGATGATTTCCGCTTTTTGAGCTGGGCGACAGTTGGCATGGACTTGGGTAATTCCCAGTTGCCCAGCAATATCGACAGCAATTTCCTCTCGATCGCCCGTCAGCAACACCACCTCTAACCCCAAACTTTGCAGATCTTGCACCGCCACCAGCGCATCGGAGCGTAGTTGATCGGTAATCCCAATTAAGCCCAGCACCTCTTGATCGATCGCCACATATACCAAAGTTTCGGGAGTCTGACCTTCAGCGGCGACTGGTTGCCAATGCACACTGATCTCGATACCCTGCTGCGTTAGCCAAGCGGGATTACCCATCACGATCGTCTGGCCAGTGGTACTCTGAGCCATCACCCCCAAACCGGGCAGGGTCTCACTAGTAGCTAAGCTGAGAGCGGGATAACCTTGCTCTGCGGCATAGATGGCGATCGATTGCGCCAAGGGATGGGTAGTAGCAGCGGCAGCCATTGCTACCAATGGCCAAAATTCGGTGGGAGGCAGCGCGGTTCGGCAGCTGACTACCTGCGGCTTACCCAAAGTTAGTGTGCCCGTTTTATCAAACACTACTGTCTGGAGGCTATTCATCTGTTCTAAGATATCACCGCCCTTTATTAGTAAACCCTGCTTAGCACCAATCCCAGTGCCGACCAAGATGGCGGTGGGGGTCGCCAAACCCAAAGCACAAGGACAAGCAATTACCAACACAGCGATCGCCAGTTTTAAACTAAATAAGATGGGGGCGGTGGGGAGAGTGATCCAGTAAGTACCCAGTAGGTACCAGCCGATCAAAGTCAAGATAGCCAGACTCATCACCACATAGGTGAAATAGCCCGCTGCCACATCAGCCAGCTTCTGAATCGGCGCTTTGCGGGCTTGGGCATTGGCCACTAATTCTACAATCTTGGCCAGCACCGTTTCAGCCCCCACTTGCTGGGTCTCGATCGTCAAGGGAGCCGACTGATTGATGGTACCAGCAGTCACCTGATCACCGTGTTGTTTGAGCACTGGTAAAGATTCTCCAGTCAGTAAAGCTTCATCGACAACACTCTGACCAGCCAAGATCTGGCCATCCACGGGAATACATTCACCCGGAAAAACTTGTACCTGCTCGCCGACTTTGAGCTGAGCCACCGGAATCTCGATCGTACCCTCACCCATCACTAAATGCGCAGTGGGCGGCTGGAGCGCCAGCAGCTGATCGAATTCGCGGGCGGCCTCTTGTTTGGCATATTGTTCCAAACTTTTACCTAAGAGCATGGCACCCACCAGCATGACTGGCTCATCAAAAAAGCATTCCCACTGCAACTGCGGCCAGATCAATGCCACCATACTAGTTAAGTAAGCAGTGCCAGATCCTAAGCCTACCAAGGTGTGCATATTGGGACGACCAGCCGCCAGACTGCGGAGGCCATCCGCCAAGATAAATCGACCGGGAAAGGCTAGGGCAATAGTGGCCAGTCCCCAATGCCACCAAATGAACTCCCAGGAGTTCATTTGGTGTTGATGGGGCAAAAATGCCGACTGTCCAAAGTGACCAATCACCGACAAAACAAGAAGAGTAATGGCGATCGATAGCTGACCAATTAACTGCCGACTGCGCTGTGGATCAGCTTGGGGTAAAAAGTTTTGGGCGGTGCGTAATTGGCTGGGAAAGCCTTGATTGGTTAATTGCTGCGCCAGATTGATCGGACTCACTTCTATGCCGTGTTCTACCACGGCCAGCGCCGTCAGCAGATTAACGCTAGCAGTCGCCACCCCTGGCATAGCCAGTAACTGCTTCTCCACCGCCGCCGAACAACCAGCACATTGCATTCCTTGGACATCGACCAAGGCTTTTTGTAGTGTTGCGGTCTCGGTAGCCATCGCTGAAATCTCCATGCCTCTTATCACTTCTTCCAATTTTAAGAATTTTTCTTTGGTGAATGGTAAATACCCCACTGACCTTCATAATTTGCAACATGCCATCTGGCCAAAGTCTGGCGGTTTTAGCGCTATCCTAGGGAGGAAATTATCCAACACCTCATCTTTGCACCATGCCCAGAACTCAGAAGAACGATAACTTTATCGATAAAAGCTTTACGGTAATGGCCGACATGATCCTGAAGATGATGCCGACTAACAAAAAGGCCAAGGAAGCATTTGTTTACTATCGAGATGGGATGTCGGCGCAGGCCGATGGCGAGTATGCCGAAGCACTTGAAAACTATGAAGAAGCCTTGCGGCTGGAAGAAAATCCCTACGACCAAAGCTATATTCTCTACAACATGGGTTTGATCTATGCCAGTAATGGCGACCATGCCAAGGCTTTAGAGCTATATCATCAATCGATCGAACTCAATGCCCGTCTTTGTCAAGCTCTTAATAATGTAGCAGTAATTTATCATTACCAAGGCGAAAGAGCACAGGAAAATAATGATATGGACGGTGCCGAAGAGCTATTCAATCAGGCAGCATCTTATTGGAAGCAAGCGGTGAAGATTGCCCCCAACAATTACATCGAAGCCCAAAACTGGCTAAAAACCACTGGTCGCTCCACCGTCGAAGTCTTTTTCTAGGTTAGCAAAATCAGCTAAGATTCGGAGGACTGAATCATTGCTGATCAGTCTCTTCATTTAAATTTAAATATTAGTCACTAAACCCATGCTCGATCGCGACCAAGTTCATAAAGTTGCCCTGTTAGCCCGCTTGGAACTAACCGCAGCCGAAGAAGAAAAATATGCCCAGCAAATGAGCAGCATTCTGGGTTACTTTGAGCAGCTCAGTGAACTAGATACTGAAAATGTGGAGCCGACCTTGCGGGCGATCGATCTCCAAAATATTACCCGCCATGATACCCAGGCCAGCTACGAGAATCTAGACGGGATTTATGCCGCCGCCCCGGCGATCGAAGGTGAGTTCTTTCGGGTGCCAAAAATCATGGCCGACTAAGGAGTAGGACAGTGTTAACTAGCTGTGTGATTAGTTAGCCATTCTAGAACCCCCGCTGCGTGACCTTTGACTTTTACTTTGAGCCAAGTCTGAGCGAGATTGCCTTGGGGATCGATCGCAAAGGTCGATCGAACAATTCCCACATATTCTTTGCCCATAAATTTCTTGAGTTGCCAAACCTCATAGGCTTCAGCCACTTGGTGATCCGGGTCGCTCAACAGCATAATTTGTAAATTCTGTTTGGCAATAAATTTGCCATGGGATAAAACAGAATCAGGACTGACTCCGACAATCGTGGCTCCGAGCTGAGTAAATTCTGTGCGCAAAGCCGTAAAGTCTAAAGCTTCGGTGGTACAGCCCGGTGTATTGTCCTTCGGATAAAAATATAATATTAGCCACTGTCCCTGCAAATCCGACAAATTGATAATTTCTTCAGCTTGATTAACCAATTGAAAAGCCGGTGCTGGTTGATTGATATGAAGTATAGACATTAAGAAGTTGTAGATTAAGAATAATAGTTACAAATTGAAGGCCAAAATGTAATATTTAGCATGAAATTACAAGGTCAGATCCCGGGTTATTTTTAATAATTCCATGCTAAATTCAAGGCATCATTAAAGCAAAATTTGCTAGGTGGTTGATGGTGTTTAACACGTTTACCGACTATAAAAATCGAGCTTGTTGCAGGCAGGGCGCATTTCGTTCTTGCCGCAGCGGTTGGTGGGAAAAATTAATATCCCTATTTGGTTTTTATCCATTCAACTGTGCAAATCCCAAATGTGGCCAACGCTTTTACAAAAGGGCGAGAAGTTAATTAATCGGTTTTTTAATCCGTTCTTCAATATCGTTCAGGGTGTTTAGAACTAGTCTTTTGGATTGCAGCTGCCAGCCCCATTTTTGCAGAGCAATCGCCCCGGCTGCGCCGACAACTACTCCGATGTAGTCTAGCGGCTGGTTGGCGGCAATTCCAAACAATAGACCTAAACCGGCAATGCCCCAAAAAGGTAAAGATACGGCCTGACGCTGTTCTTCTACAATTTTGGCAATGCCACCGCTGGGTAGTTCAGCTTCGAGCTGTTTTTTGATCTCCGCTTGCTCATTTCGGGATACCGAAAGACCAAATTTTTGGCGGAGCTTTTCGATTTTTCGCGCATCACTACTGTATTCAGTTAATTGATCTTCTGCCAGCAAAATTAAACGTTCGTACTGTCCCACGTAACTAACTCCCAATATTTCCTATTATTAAAGATAGCAATCTCGCCTCGGAACCACAATCTATGCGCTTGCCATCATTTTGGATTAGGGTCATTGGACTAGGAATAGTTTTAATTCTTGGTTTATGGTTAGTCAGCTCAATTTATGGTTTGTACAGCCAGGTGGCTTTGACCTCGCCTTGGTTGGCAAACATCTTACTGGCTACGATCATTGCGCTGATTTTGGGATCGATCGGACTGCTTATTTACTATGGTGGTGTTTTTAATCAAGGCTCTAAAAGCAAAAAACCTAAACCAAAGCCATTGGTACCAGCTGATCGCCAGTCAGCGGCACAAATGAACCTGGATGCTGCTAACCAACAGGTGCAACAGATTCAAGATGAGGTAGCGCGCGCCGCGCTGTTAGCTAGATCCGCCGAAATTGCCGAAAGTCTGAAGCGAGGACCGGTTCGGATCATTATTTTTGGCACTGGTTCGGTAGGCAAAACTTCGTTGATCAATGCCTTGACCGGACAGATTGTTGGCACAGTGGGGGCGGTGATGGGCACCACCGCTGGGGCGCAGGAATATGCCTTGAACTTGCGTGGCTTAGAGCGACAGATTTTGTTAATCGATACACCGGGAATTTTGGAAGCAGGTCTGGCCGGGACGGAACGGGGACGGATCGCCAGGGAGGATGCCGCCGCTGCTGCCATGGTTTTGTTTGTAGTAGATAATGACCTGCGCGATTCGGAGTTAGAGCCACTGCGAGCCTTGGCCGAGGTCGGTAAGCGATCGATCTTAGTTTTCAATAAGGCTGATTTGTATCCAGCAGCTGATCGATCAGCAATTTTGGCGCAGTTGCGATCACGAGTCGCCGGGGTAATTCAACCAGATGATGTGGTGGCGGTAATGGCTAATCCGCGATCAGTGCAGCTAGCGGATGGTCAAACATTCCAGCCCCAACCCGATATCAATGATTTTCTCCAGCGCTTAGCCGATATCTTGCGATCAACGGGCGAGGATTTGGTGGCCGAAAATATTTTGCAGCAGTCCCAGCAGTTAAGTGGCGCAGCCAAGGAGTTAATTGATGAGGAACGACTGCGACAGGCTCACAAAATTGTGGATAAATATCAGTGGATTAGTGCCGGAACGATTGCGATTAACCCCTTGCCCTTCGTCGATATGATTACAACGGCGGCGATTAATGGCCAAATGGTTATTGATATTGGACGAGTTTATGGGTGTCAGATCGATCGAGAAACGGCCAAGGAATTAGCTTTGTCATTGGGGAAAACGCTGGCGGGGTTAGGGATCTTGAAGGGAGCGATTAAATTAGTATCAACAGCTTTGAAGATTACGGTAGCTACTTATCTTTTGAGCCAAGCGATTCAGGGGGTGACAGGAGCTTATCTGACCCGGATTGCCGGGAAGAGTTTTATTGAGTACTTTCGCCGCAATCAAGATTGGGGGGATGGAGGAATTACAGCGGTGGTGGAGGAGCAATTTCAGTTGGCGAAGCAGGATGAGTTTGTGAAATTATTTTTGCAGGAGGCAGTGGGCAGGGTGATTAAGCCTTTGCAGCAGCGGGAGAAAGTTGAGTAGCTTAATATTCAAATGACATAAAAATCACGCCAGATATTTACAGACGAGCAGAAAGCTGAGGCTGACTAAAACAGAAGTAAAGTTTATCCAGGTAATTTTATGAGATCGATCCTTCGTCGGTAAATCTTCAATCGATCCCCACCACCATAGATCCAAGAGCCATTCCTGAGCGTATAACCTTACAGTTTATGCATTGCAAATCTCATGTCCCCATCTTTTATCAAGTTTTTACAACTAAGCCTCGGCAGCCTAGCGATGTATAGCGCTCTCAACTCAGCCCCAGCCGCTGCCCAGTCCGCCCCACCAAACAAAAATGAAGATATTCATGCCCCGACTAGCTACCTAGGCATCGGTGGATCGATCGGACTAAACGGCAACACTACCGCCCTCGGTACCGGCGGCGGTCTCGCAATTCTTAGTAAAGTTGGATTCACCGAAAACCTGTCTTTGCACGATGCCACTATCCTCTTTGGTGGCGGCGCAGCCACATCCATGATTATCCTCACTGCTGAATTTCCAATCCGCAATGAGGCCGGACAAACAGTTATATCTCCTTTCATCGGTGGCGGAGCCATGCTGCGCTACAACGAGGGTTTATTCATCAGCCCAGCCATCTCCGGCGGCATTGATATTCCCCTGTCCAAAAACTTTACTGGCACCGTCCGTATCAACGCTGGGTTCCCAAGTGATCGCAACGCCGATATTGGAATTTTAATCGGAGCTGGCTACAACATTGGCAGTTAATTAACTAACGAAAATTCTAAATCCAACTGCTTTACAGGCAATTCAGCCAAAAAATCAACCTTGAGGAATTAATTATGTCTGACGCAACCACAGCTTTGTCTCCCGAAAAAATTCAGGCAACGATCGATCGATACTTTGCCGCCACCCGCTCTACCAACAAAGCCGCAGAAATGGTAGCTTGTTTTGCCTTAGATACTATCAGCTACGATCCCGCTGATGGTCCAGCTTTGGAAGGGCACGCTGGACTACTTCAAGGTTTTCAGCAAATAGGTACTTTTTTTGCAGAAATAGAATTAGCAGCAGATTTCACGGCCATTAATGGTAACGAAGCCGCCGTCAAATGGTCGGGACGAGGTACTGGTAGAAATGGAGTCGCTGTTACCTTTGAAGGTATCGATTTATTTGAGTTTAATGCGGCTGGTCAAATTCAGACTTTGCGCGCTTACTGGAATCCAGCGGCAACAATTGCCAAACTCCAATAAGCTCAGACCATACCAATGCAGCATTTTCCAGTCAATATAAACGGAATACTCCATTGATTAGAGAATGCTGTTTATCAGATCGACTTCCTTCATTTAATAAACACCAGACAAGAAATTTAAGACCGTGATGTCATAAATATTTATTTGTAAAAGCCAAGTGTCAAAAAGAGATATATAATTAGCTGAGATTACTATAGTTAATGTATTCCTGTCTAAGTAAGCAGCCAAATACCTGGCTTACTGAATGCAGTTTAAAAATAATGAGAAGTTTATTACTGATAATTGCTGTTTTTCTACCGTCACCAGTCAAATGTTTTATTTATCGGTTTTTCTTGGGTTGGGAAATTGGTGAAAATACAAAAATTGGCTTAACTTATATTAATGCTGAAAAAGTAGTTATCAAAAATAATGTGCACATCGGACATTTGAATATTTTCCAGCGGATAAAATATCTTGAGATTGGTGATGACTGCTATTTTGGAAAATTCAATCAGTTTTCTGGTTCTACTGTTACATATCCAGAAGCATCTGGTTGGACTCGACAATTGATACTAGAAAACAAAGTACTTTTTATGAACAATCACTTCATTGATGTCGCAGCTACCGTAAAAATTGGTAGCGAAAGCGTTTTTGCTGGCCGCGAGACACACCTGTGGAGTCATACTAGAACTATCGAAGAAAATATTCCAAGCTTGATTCCAATCAACGTCGAGATTGGCGCAGAAGTTTATATTGGGGCACGCAGCACTATTCTCCTTTGCAA
>JAYUSR010000178.1:0-3915 GCA_043755575.1 Synechococcales cyanobacterium | reverse complement strand
TCCGATCGTAGATATCCAGTATAAAGCTACCGGTATTTCTGGTGGTGGTGCGACTATTAATGGGAATTTCAAGGCTAAAGATGCCGAGAGTTTAGCTGTGCAGCTGCGCGGTGGAGCCTTGCCGTTACCGGTCGAAATTGTGGAAAATCGCACAGTGGGAGCCACTCTGGGACAAGCAAGTATCCGTAGTAGTCTTTATGCTGCTGGCGGCGGTTTGGCTTTGGTGGTGATCTTTATGGGTATTTACTATCGAGTGTTGGGCTTGGTCGCCAATGTTTCCCTGCTGATTTATACTTTGCTCACTCTCGCGGTCTTTAATATTTTGGGAGTAACGCTTACGCTACCGGGGATTGCTGGCTTCATCTTAAGTATTGGGATGGCCGTGGATGCCAATGTTTTGATCTTTGAGCGGACGCGCGAAGAACTGAAGGCCGGAAAAACTTTGTATCGATCAGTTGAATCAGGATTTCACCGCGCCTTCTCTAGCATCTTGGATAGTAACCTGACCACTCTGATTTCCTGTGGCGCTCTCTTCTGGCTAGGCACCGGCTTGCTCAAAGGCTTTGCTTTTACTCTCGGTTTGGGAGTAATTGTCAGTATGTTCACAGCTCTGACCTGTAGCCGCACTTTTCTTTTATTACTGGTGCTAGGTTTTCCAGGCTTGCGTCAAAGTCCGCAGCTGTTTTGTCCGAACCTGCCCAAGCTAGCTGAACCAAGCGTTTAAATTTCACCCTTAAAAACAAGTTATGAAACTGAAAGTTATTCAGCAGCGCAAGATTTGGTGGAGCTTTTCCATTGCAATTATTTTGGCCGGAATCGCGGCCATGGTGATTTCGTGGAATCGCCCCGATATCCGGGCACCTTTGCGCCCCAGCCTAGATTTTATTGGCGGTAGTAAACTGCAATATGAGTTGGATTGCACCGCTCCGAATAGTTGCCAGCAGCCAATCGATATTAATGAAGTCCGGAGAATCACTGACAGTCAAGGATTGGTGGGTAGCACGGTACAACCAGTCGATAAAACAGGTATTACCATTCGGACTCGCGAACTGAAACAGGCTGAACGTCAGAAATTAGAAACGGCCTTAGCCGAAAAGATTGGCAAGCTGGATCCGAAAAAGACCCAAAACAATACTGTAGGACCAACCTTCGGTAAGCAGTTATTTACCAATGGATTACTATCGATCGGCATTTCCTTTTTGGGGATTTTCCTGTATTTGGCCTTTAGATTTCAGATTGACTACGCCTTTTTTGCTTTTGTGGCGCTGTTCCATGATGTATTTATTACGGTTGGTATCTTTGCTATTTTGGGTTTAACTAACGGCATTGAGGCCGATAGCCTATTTGTAGTAGCGATTCTAACGATTATTGGTTTCTCGGTGAACGACACGGTGGTAATTTACGATCGAATTCGCGAAGTAGTATCCCTCAACCCTAATGAACCGATCAATCAAATTGTCGAAGATGCTGTGAACCAAACTCTCACTCGATCGATCAACACCACCCTCACCGTCTTATTGACTCTATTTTCGATCTTTTTCTTTGGTGGCGAGACCTTACACAACTTTGCATTGGCTCTCATTATTGGTTTCACTGCCGGGGCTTATTCTAGTATTTTTATTGCCAGTACTCTACTTGCTTGGTGGCGCGCGCGGCGACCAAAGAATATGCCTACTGCCAGTATTTAGTCATGGCTTCCCACCATGGATCTAAACCTGATTTAGCACTGTCCCCCGATCCGTTGCTGATCCAGCAGGTTGCCAAGTTGCAGCAATTAGAGGTGTGGCGGCGGTGGCTATCCATGCTATTGATGTGGCTGACACTGGGTAGCTGGAGCCTGTGGGAACTACGCGAGAGTATCGTCATTCTGCGAGAATACTTTTCTTGGTCAGGGGTGGTTTATGGCTGCTACTTTCATCTGGGGGGTGGGTGTGGCTTGCTGTTTTGTGTATTGTCTACCTGTTCTAGTCTTGTTTGGCAAATCGGTCACGTTTCTGGTCAGCTATCAGCCAAGGAACGCCATCAACTAGAAGTTAGAGTTCAGCAAATTCAAGCCAGCAAAAAAGAAAACTGGCTATGGCGTTGGATCAATTAAGATACCTGGTCTAGACTAATTCCCACTACAGCTTGACCGCGTTACCGGTACCCTGGAACATCACCCACGACAGGAAAAAATTAGAAATAAAAATAGCTAACAACGAAGTTACCACTGCCGCCGTCGTTGACTCACCCACCCCCTTCGCTCCACCGGTAGTTGTTAAACCCCAGTTACAACCAATAATCGCAATCATCGCCCCAAAACATAATCCTTTAATTGGTGCGCTAGCTATATCCCAAGGATCGAGAAAGGTTTGGCAAGATTCAATAAAAACTTTAGATGGCAAATTATAAATACTAGTGGCAATTAGCCAACCACCGGCCAAGCCCGTGCCGATCGACATCAAGGTCAAAATCGGTAACATTACACAACAGGCGATGAGGCGCGGAATCACCAGATAGTCGATCGGATCAGTCTTTAAAACATAGAGAGCATCAATTTGTTCACTCACTCTCATCGTGCCAATTTCCGCCGCAAAGGCTGATCCCACCCGGCCTGCTACCACGACAGCCGTCAAAACCGGTGCTAGTTCGCGGGTGAGAGACAGTGACAGCACTCCACCCACCGCTTGTCCCGCGCCAATACTGATGAATTCTCTAGCTACTTGGATCGTGAACACCATGCCCACTGTCGTCGAAGTCAGGATCGCAATCAGAATGGAAGCCGGACCAACAAAGCTCATTTGCTCAATAATATTGCTGTAGTGAAATCTGCCTTTCAGAACATGAATGAGTGCCTGTCCACCCAGCAAAATCGCGGTAAATAGACGCTTTAACCATCTCTGCATAAGTTTTTTGTTCTGGAGACTGGGGTATTATTTTAACATTAGTGGACTGCCTGTTACATCAGAGAATCTTGCGACCAGTCAAGATCTCGCGCACCTCCAACATCGCCGAGTAAGTCGGGACAATGTGCAAAGTTTCATCAGCAGGGGTTAGCTCCAATGCCTTTTTCACCGCCGCAGCGGTGTCTGGTTCGACGATCAACCGACAGCCGCTCCCCAGCTGTTCTTTGCTGTACTCTAAACGCAGCGCCATATCAAACACTCGATCGCCACTCACTACGATGGTACCGCCAGAATTGACAAATTTCTCGGTGTCCACGTCCCAAATCCAAGAAACATCAGTGCCATCGGGAGTCCGATCGTTGAGGATCATCAGTGTGACGGAGCTACCACCCGCTTTTTGCACTTGCTCGATCGCTCGAATGGTCTCATTCATCCCCACCGGATTTTTGGTGAGTAAAATTCGCACTTTTTTACCCTGATAGACGAGTTCTTCGGCTCGGCCAAAGGCCGCTTGGAAGTTAGCAATCACATCTAGTATTTTCTCAGTATCCACGCCGATCGATTGGGCGGTGGTGATTGCGGCCAGGGTGTTGTACTTGTTATAAACCCCGATCAATACCTGTGGCCATTTACGGCTATCGATCGATAACTCGTTTTTATGAAAACCACATTTAGGACAGGCATAGTCGCCCTGATGGGAAAGATATACACCTTGATAGTCGAGAGCATGACCGCAGCTGGGGCAGTAAATAGAATCTACGGCGTGGGGAATTTCATCTAGATATAGCTCTGGTTCACTGAGACCAAAGTAAGCCACCTGCTTGGGAATAGGCGCAACAAGCATTTGCTGGCCAAAGTGAGTCAGCGCTGGGTCGTCGCCATTAATGATCAGAGTGGTGGTGGGTGGCAAATCCGCAATTACCTTCGCCCATTTATAAATAATGGTGTCCACCTCTCCATAACGATCAAGCTGATCGCGAAACAGATTGAGAGCCATGATATATCTGGGTTGCAGTTGCGGCAACACCAG
>JAYUSR010000177.1:0-3923 GCA_043755575.1 Synechococcales cyanobacterium | reverse complement strand
TATCATTTGTGCAAATAGGCCGACGAAAGTTGCATAATTTACTTTCTGCTGCTCAGCTAAAATTAGTGACAGAAGAAGCCTATGTGGCCTTAGAGCGTGAGCTATTAGAAAGACTGGTAGGATTGGGTACAGAAGTTTTACTGTATGAGTTTAATCAGCTGCGTTCTGAGCAAGTAGAAGAATCTGACAGTCCGGATTGTGCTGTTTATAATCGCTTCATGGGTGGGTTATTGGCTGGAAAAGACACCTTGTGGCAGAACTATCCAGTTTTAAAGAGTTTAATAAATACCACTATTAATTTGTGGGCAGAGTCTACCGCTGAATTTTTAAAACGTCTCTCTACTGATTATTCAAGATTAGAGAAGACATTTAATGAAGGTTGTAGTTTAGGAGCGGTGACAGGGATTGATACCAATCTACCTACTCAACATCCTAGCGGTCGATCAATCTTAACGCTAACATTTACTTCTGGGACAGAGCTAGTATACAAACCCAGAAATCTGGGGCTGGATACAGCTTTTCAGGAATTATTAGATTGGTGCAATCAGCAAAATATTTCGCTGCCATTTCAGCTTTTGAAGATGGTGGCTGGCCAGGATTATGGGTGGCAGCAATTGGTTAAACAAACAGCCTGTGAGATCCGATCGCAGGTGCAGCACTT
The DNA here is from genome assembly GCA_043755575.1 of Synechococcales cyanobacterium. Taxonomy (GTDB): domain Bacteria; phylum Cyanobacteriota; class Cyanobacteriia; order Cyanobacteriales; family Chamaesiphonaceae; genus JAAFHZ01. The sequence goes on along the minus strand of JAYUSR010000177.1, from coordinate 3,262 downwards.
TTATCACAGAGCAGGAATGTTGTCGGCATTACTATGGGTGCTGGGAACGAAAGATTGTGAGCATGATCATCTAGTTGCAGCTGGTGAATATCCAATTTTGATCAATGCTGTGGCGTTAATGAGTCCAGAATTCATTGCTATAGAAGAAGAGCAGCGATGGTTTCAGGACTCGGTGCTAAAAACAGGGATTTTGCCGCGTTGGAGTGGCCAGCTGGAATCTCGGAATGCCTGGGATGTAAGCGTACTGGGGAATGTTTTACCCAAACAAAATGGAGCAGCCCAGGAGTGGCAATTTATTAATACCGATCGCATGAATTTGGTGCGGACATCAGTAGTCGTGCCAGCGGGTAAAAATGCAGTGATTTTGGATGGTGAAACGGTCTCACCGAAGGATTATAGCGATGAAATCGAGGCTGGTTTTGCGGAGATCTATCAATTACTAATTAAGCATCGATCGACGCTGATCGGGTCAGATAGTCCCCTGGCTAGTTTCGCTCAGCTCCAATATGGTTGCCGTTTGCGGCCAGTTCATGCTTACCAGACGATCTGTCGGCAGAGTCTCAAACCAGAATATTTAACAGATAGCGATAATTATCTGAGTCTAGTTAGTTATCTGATTAAAGAACGTGCTCCTAGTCATTTACCGCTGGCTAGTCATCCAGCAGCCAAGCAAATTTTTGCTGCCGAAATTGCGGCTCTTCAGCAGCAGAATTTTCCGGGCTTTATGACAACTGGTGATCAGGATAGTCTGACGATCGATCAAAACGTTTCGATTGATCATTTCTTTGTTTCTACGGGTTATCAGCAAATGATCGATCGATTGCAAAAAATAGATGAAGCCGATCTGGCTCGGCAGTTGCAGCTGATTAGCTCTAGTTCGATCGCTAAATTTGCTCACCTCAAACAGCTGGATACAGCCCTTCAGGGTCAGTTTCCGCTAGGGAATTACCTGTCGCCAGCAGAATTTCAGGCTGCCGCTCTTGATATTGGCAAGGAAATGGTGGAATCGGCCATCTGGGTGGGAGATGGTTGTAACTGGAGATCGATCGAATACATGCATTTGGCTAATCGCTATCAATTAGACATTCTGAATGATTCTTTTTTTACCGGCAGGGCCGGAGTCAGCTTGTTTTTGGCAGCTTTAGCGAAGGTTTCTGGTGATGAGCAGTTTAGCCGCACGGCTCTGGCAGCACTCCATCCTTTTCGCTCTGCAATCCGCGCTGGCCAGATGCCGCCAGAACTCGCCAAGTCTGAAATTGGACTATTGGGATTAGGCGGCATTATTTATGCAATGGTTAAAGTCAGTCAATTTCTGGCTGAACCAACGTTATTAGCAGATGCCTTGCAAGCTGCCAGATTGATTACGCCAGCAATTATCGCTGCCGATCGAAAGTTAGATGTGGTGTTTGGGGCAACGGGAGCGCTACTGGGTTTGCTTCAGCTGCATCGAGCCACTCAAGATGCTACCGTGTTGGATATAGCGATCAATTGTGGTCAACATTTACTGGCTAGTCGGACTGATTCTCAGCCGAGAGCATGGCTGATGCATGAAGGGGAAAGTTCTCGACCCCTCACGGGTTTTTCTCATGGTGCGGCGGGGATGTCTTTTGCTTTGCTGCGACTTTATGCGGCTACCGGAAATGAAGAATTTCGGGCGGCGGCTGAAGAGGGAATGGCTTATGAGCGGAGTGTCTTCGATCGAACGGCGCAAAATTGGCCCCATTTTGGTGCTTCACCGCCCGGTGGTGAAGTGGTTTGTTGGAATACTTGGTGTCACGGTAGTCCGGGGATTGGGTTGGGGCGGTTGGGCAGTTTAACGGCTTTACCGCTGTCCGAGGTTCAAACGGAGATTGATATTGCTTTGCGGACTAGTCAGAAGAATGGCATTAGTGATGGTTGGATTGATCATTTATGTTGTGGCAATATGGGCAGGATTGAACTGTTGGTGGTTGCTGCTGAGAAGTTGCAGGACGATCGATTATTAACAATTGCTCGTCAACATGGGACTAAGGTGGTGAAGGAGGCGATTCAAAATGGGAGCTATGGTTTGCAATCGCATTTATCTGACAATGTGCATAGTCCTAGTTTTTATAAGGGTGCTGCTGGGGTGGGCTATCAACTGTTACGTCTAGCAAATCCTAATGCTATCCCTTCTGTTCTTTTGTGGGAATAAAAGAAACTTACGATAAAAGGGATCAAAATTATATAAATTATCCATCGAATAAATTCCAGGAAGGTATGGATTTTTAAAAAGTGTTGATTCATGATTGTGTTCATGGATATGGAATGTTAATCCATAACCAATATTTACGCAAAGGAAATAAACGAAATGGCTGATATTAAAATTGTTAATCTATCTGGCTCTAATTTATTCGATGATGCTGAAAGCTTTATGTCTGAAATTAACGATGACCCAGTAGATATTATCGGCGGTGCGGTGATTACTTGTCGTAATACTAAAACCAACTGTGAAGTCAATACCTGTGGATATGTTACTGTTGTTGCTTGTGTAGTCACTAATATTGGTTGTGGATATGTTACTGTTCGTCCTAAATAACAGTATCTAATATTTAATAGCTGTTTATAGCTTATTAGCTCATCTTTAAAGATGAGCTGTTTTATTGAATTAATTAGTAGCTAATAGAGATTAAAAATGTGTTAATTATCTAGCATGTAAAATTTATAATAAGTAGATATCTGAAAGATAGTGATTTATGTTGTATTTATGGATTGAGAAATATATTCCTCTCATATCCATTCATAACTAACATAAACACAAAGGAAGTAAATAAAATGGCTGACATTAAAATTAGCAATCTTTCTGGAAATGACTTATTTTCTGATTCAGAAAGCTTTATGATGGAGTTAAGCGATGAAAGTGAACAAGTGATGGGTGGAGCTAAAAATTCAGACATCATCGTAGGTTGTTTACGGCCGACTTGTTACAATACTGGTGCCGTTGGCAGTGGAACTGTAATTATTATCTACGCGGTATAGTAGTGAATATAGCCAGTAGTAATTTATTACTGGCTGTATTTAAGTTGAACTTTAAATTATGGTGGACAATGTCTACAGATAAAACTCGCAGTAATGATGATTATCAACTTACTTGATGAAACAGCCTATCTGCATGGGTTATTTTGTTGTTTAAAACAATAAAATCACTGAAAAATAAATGCATCTATTAAGGTATCAAAAATACATGAATTGTACACTCTGCAATTTATCAAATAATATAGACATGATTAAGTTCAGAGTTTAT
>JAYUSR010000176.1:0-38497 GCA_043755575.1 Synechococcales cyanobacterium | reverse complement strand
AAGCTAATATTTTATTGCAAGTACATGATGAACTGGTGCTCGAGATGCCCAATAATGAATGGGAGGAACTCCAACCCCAAATTAAGCAGATTATGGAGAATGCCTTGCCACTAAAAGTGCCGCTGTTGATCGAAATTGGCCGAGGTGCTAATTGGATGGCGACCAAGTAGACCCCAGCAATCAAAATTTTTTACTATTTCCCCCGATTCCTATGGTACAAAGCATCACTCCTCCCAATGTTTTAGACATCCGCGATCTTCGCGTCGGGTTTAAGGTGAATAATCGACTGGTACCAGCGGTCAATAATATTTCTTTTAGTTTGCAGCGGGGGCAAACCATTGGCATTGTGGGCGAATCAGGATCGGGCAAGTCAGTTACCGCCTTAGCCATTATGGGACTCTTGCCCACTTCTTGTTTCGTGGACGGAGAAATTTCGTTTCGGAGTTTTAATTACCAGCAAGAGCAGCTGTCTAAAGCAGTTAATCTTTGTACTTTGCCAGAGCAATTCCGCCGAAACTATCGAGGCGGCCAGATTAGCCAGATTTTCCAAGAGCCGATGAGTTCTTTTAATCCGGTCTTTACGATCGGTTTTCAGCTCATCGAAGCGATCCTTCAACACCAAGAGATTTCTGCTAAAAGCGCTCAGCTGGAGGCCATTGAACGGTTGCAGGAAGTCCAGCTAATTCCTAGTGATGAGCGACTCCGCCAACAATATAGTGACCTTTATCCCAATGCTCCGCAAATAAATGAAGCGGCAGTTACTGAGTACATTCAAAGATACCAATTAGACTTTCTCGATCGGTATCCTCATCAACTCTCTGGTGGTCAGCTCCAGCGGGTGGCGATCGCCATGGCAATTTCTTGCAATCCTGTTTTACTGATTGCTGATGAACCGACGACTGCCTTAGATGTGACCATCCAAGCCGAGATCCTACTCTTGCTGCGCCAGCTCAAAGAGCAACGGCAAATGTCCATGATCTTTATCTCCCATGACTTGGCTGTAGTATCTACGGTGGCCGATACCGTAGCGGTAATGTACCAAGGAAAAATCGTAGAGCATCAAATAGTGCAACAGCTCTTCGATAATCCCCAGCACCCTTATACCAAGGGTTTACTTGCCTGTCGCCCCCAAGTCAACCAACATATTCAGTATTTGCCCACTGTCCAAGATTTTATTGAAGTAGTAGACCGTGATAGCGGTATGGCAGTGATCGATGAGCGGGAACTAGAATACGAGATCGATCGAACTTTCACGGCCAAGGCCGACTATAGTCAGCCAGCAATCTTACAAGTCAAAAATTTGCGAGTCGGCTTCCCCGAAAAGCAAGTCCTAGGCATGACCAATCGCTACCACTGGGCAGTCAACGATGTATCTTTTGATGTCTACCCCGGCGAAACCCTGGGATTAGTAGGCGAGTCGGGCTGCGGTAAAAGTACACTGGCCAAAACTCTAGTCCGCTTAATTGAGCCAATGGATGGCGTGGTGCTTTTCGAGAATCAAAATATCTTGGAGTACAAGAGCAATGTCCTCCAAAAACTGCGCCGGGAAATGCAAATTGTCTTTCAAAATCCGCTTAGTTCCCTCAACCCCCGGATGAGTATTGGTGAAATTGTGATGGAGCCACTGAAAATTCACCAAAAGGCGACCGGCAAAGGGAAACGCCAAGAACGAGCGACCTATTTACTCCAACGAGTGGGAATTAACCCCGATACCATGAATCGCTATCCCCATGAGTTTTCGGGTGGTCAACGCCAGCGCATCTGTATTGCGCGGGCTTTGGCTCTCAATCCCCGCTTTATTATTTGTGATGAATCAGTCTCGGCCTTAGATGTTTCGGTACAAGCTCAGGTCTTGAATTTGCTGAAAGAACTTCAGGGAGAGTTTCGACTCACCTATATTTTCATCTCTCATGATCTGAGCGTGGTGAAGTTTATGAGCGATCGAATTATGGTGATGAATCAAGGCAAGATCGAAGAAATTGATACTGCCGATAAAATATATAACGAACCCCAAAAAGCCTATACTCAGAAATTGATCGCTGCAATTCCTATCGGCTGGAGCCGCTGATTATCTTAAATATGGTTAAATGGCGTGAATTAATAGCAATACTAAGAGGACTAATTGGGATTTTAATTCTTAACTTAGTATTTTTAGCAATTTGTATTTTGGGCGTTCCCCTCTCAGTTTTGTTTTCTTATCTTTGGTCTTCGATCGGCTTTTCCCAGTTTCTTTACATCATCCCCATCATTATTTTTTTGCGGTATGAAGAGCGGTGGGACATCATCAAGGGGGTCATCCTGGGGGCGGGCATCACATCGTTAGTCAATGCTGGATACTATTTGAGCTTCCTCCTGCGCCACTAAATTAGTAGTCGGGACAGTAGTAGCAGAAGAAAACGACGGATCAATGGTTTTAGTCTGATTCAATACCGACAAGTTAGAAACAACCGCCAGAGCAATACCCAAAGCTAAATATATGGGCAGTGGCAGTTGAATATTTTTGACTGACTGATAAATTTCGACGACGGCAAATAGTCCGAAGAAAACAACGATCGCTAGCTGCACCATAACCCACTCCTATAAAGAAGCCGTCGAGATATCAACTATATCTCCACGGCTGAACAAATTTTGAGGATAGACCAGTCTAAGCTTTGGCAGCTACAACAGCTTCTTTCTGAGTTAGCCGCTCGTAAGTCTCGCGCATTTTAAGACCAACCAATACCTGAAATAAACCAGTGCCATTATTGGAACCAGGATATTCTTTGTGTTGAAGTAATAACTTGGTCATTTCTCCTTCAAACTTGGTCGAAATCTTACTGAGGTGAGTTTCAATGTACTTCACTTCTTCTAAGTTCTCGAGCTGACCATCGATTTCTAAAACAGAAACCTCGTGACCGTAATAATCATCGGGACCATAAAACATGGTGATACCAGGATAACTACAAGTTAGCTTGCGGCCACATGGTCGCCAGTTGATGGTAGAACCTTCATCAAATAGATAAGAAGGCTCAGGCAAACCAGCAGCACCTTCTCTCTGAATTAAGCGCACTCGCAATAATTCGCTCTTTTGATCGGCTGGTACCAGATTAGTCGGTAGTACCTGAATTACGACATCAGCATGACCACGTTGGGGTTCAATATAAGCAGAGAAATCAGGTCGCCGTGATTCGATCGCTTTCAAAACTTCGTCGTAACTGTGGCCACGTTCAGCCATATCGCGCTGAATCTTCCACTCAATCTTCACGGCATCGCTAATGTCTAGGTAAACACTAAAGTCTAGTAGATCACGTACTCGTTCGTCATAGAGAGGATGTAGACCCTCTACGACAATTACATGGTTGGGCTCAATCAGTTCTGGTGGATCTAGCAAACCAGTCTCGTGGTTGTAAATCGGTTTCTGGATGGATTTACCCTCTTTGAGCGTTTTAATTTGCTCGGCCATCAAGTCGAAGTTATTCGCTCGGGGATCGAGAGCTGTGATGCCAGTTTCTTTGCGCTGATAGCGATCCAAGCTATGGTAATCGTCCAGACAAATCACTGTGACAAACGATTCACCAAATAAGTCGGTAATGCGTCGCAAAAAGGTTGATTTACCGCAACCAGAGTCGCCAGCAACACCAATTATTACTACTCGATCCACCTGAATAGTCATAGAAATCCTCTAAATTCAAAAAATAAATCTATATATAACAACCTGAGCCCGGCCAACAAATACCGATGATTGGAGCCGAATATGAGTCGATACAAAATTCTAGCAGAAGGCAGTATCCATCACAATAGACTCTTACATTATCAAGCACTTGGTGCGATCTCGATCAAGAATGGTAATTGGCGAACACTCTAACAGTCAGACTGCTTATAATATTTTTCTAAAGCAGGTTAATGCACAGGGGGCTAGCCTCTTGTGCGATGAAGTCAGAATCCGGTAAGCTGACGGGCGTATCTAGCAGGTGCGCTCACCATTCTTAAAAATAAGTAGATTTGGAGATATTAAAAAAAATCATGTATAACCCCAGCATCGGCACGACTAACTCCATGTCCGGTAGCCGTCTATATATTTACGAAGTAGTCGGTTTAAATAATCAGCGCCAAAAGGGTAGTACCTTCATCACCGTCCCCTATAACCGTATGAGTCAAGAGATGCAGCGCATTATGCGGTTGGGTGGCAAAATAATTAACATTAAACCCGCCAACCAGGAAGTACCCGTAGCTCCCTTGGCTAGTACTAGTGATCAACCGGCTGCTACCCCGGCGGCGGTAGCAGCTCCCAAGAAACATGCTGATGTCCCGGTAAATATCTATCGTCCGAACTCACCCTTAACGGCTAAGTGTGTTTCTAATGATTCATTGCTAGCCAAAGGCGGTATTGGGGTTGTTCAACACGTTAAGTTTAATCTGAGTGGTAGTGACCTTACTTACTACGAAGGCCAAAGTATTGGGATCATTCCGCCGGGTAAGGATAAGAAGGGTAAGCCTAATAAGCTGCGGTTGTATTCGATCGCCTCGACTCGTCACGGCGATGATGTAGATGACAAGAGCATCTCTTTATGCGTGCGCCAGCTAGAATATCAAAACGATAAAGGCGAAACTGTCCTCGGCACTTGCTCCACTTTTTTGACTGGTCTAGAAATTGGAGATGAAGTTCAAATTACTGGTCCCACTGGTAAGGAAATGCTCTTACCGGAAGATCCAGAGAGCAACGTGATCATGATGGCTACTGGTACGGGTATTGCTCCTTTTAGAGCTTATCTGTGGCGGATGTTTAAGGATAAAGAACGCGCCGCCAATCCTGACTACAGCTTCAAAGGTTTAGCTTGGTTAATTTTTGGGGTCGCAACTACGCCCAATATTCTTTATAAGCAAGAGCTAGAAGATTTACGCACTCAGTATCCTGATAATTTCTGGTTGGACTATGCCATCAGCCGCGAGCAAAAGAATGCCCAGGGCGGCAAGATGTATATCCAAGACCGGGTGGCAGCCAGTGCCGATAAACTGTGGGAGATGATTCAACAAGAAAAAACCCATGTTTATATCTGTGGCTTGAAAGGCATGGAAGGTGGCATTGATACGGCTCTGACAGAAGCCGCTGGCAAACATGGGGTCAAATGGTCAGACTACCGCAGCCAAATGAAGAAGGCTGGTCGCTGGCATGTGGAAACTTATTAAGTAGCGCATTTTGTGATGGAAACCCTGACTTCTACTGGAGGTCGGGGTTTTGTCGATTGATACCGGTAGTATGGATCGATAGAAAGTTAACAGCTAGCTTGCCGGAAATCTGAGAATTACGTTACATTTGTTTAAGAAGTACCCACCTCATTCCACCTGGTGGAATTTATATAAACCTCTATTAAAGGCAGATAGCATATGAAATTTTCTTGGCGCATAGCCCTTCTATGGTCAGTTCCGCTCTTGGTGATTGGATTCTTCCTCTGGCAGGGGTTATCTCCCGGCCTGACCGGAGAACCAGGCAAGAATACCGCCAGTGCCCGGATGACCTATGGCCGGTTCCTAGAATATCTTGATGCCCGCCGAGTAGTAAGTGTAGATTTGTATGATGGTGGCAAAACGGCAATCGTCCAAGCAACGGATCCAGATTTAGATGGTCGGGTGCAGAGATTACGGGTAGACCTCCCCGGCACCGCTCCTGATTTGATTGCTCGCTTGCGTGATTCTAATATTCAGCTTGATAGCCATCCTGCCCGGAATGACGGAGCAGTCTGGGGATTTTTAGGGAATCTGCTTTTCCCGGTATTGCTGGTAAGTGGTTTATTCTTACTATTTAGACGCTCCAACAACATGCCCGGTGGCCCCGGTCAAGCCATGAATTTTGGTAAGTCCAAGGCCAAATTCCAAATGGATGCTAAGACTGGCATTATGTTTGATGATGTCGCTGGCATTGATGAAGCCAAAGAAGAACTGCAAGAGGTGGTCACTTTCCTCAAGCAACCAGAGAAGTTCACCGCAGTGGGTGCCAAGATTCCTAAAGGTGTACTGCTAATTGGACCACCCGGAACCGGTAAAACTTTGTTGGCTAAGGCGATTGCTGGCGAAGCGGGTGTACCATTTTTTAGTATTTCTGGTTCTGAATTTGTAGAAATGTTTGTAGGGGTGGGTGCCTCACGGGTACGGGATCTCTTCAAAAAAGCCAAAGAAAACGCTCCTTGCTTAATCTTTATTGATGAAATTGATGCAGTCGGTCGCCAACGGGGTGCCGGGATTGGCGGTGGTAATGATGAGCGAGAACAGACGCTCAACCAAATGCTGACCGAAATGGATGGTTTTGAGGGCAACACCGGTATTATTGTCATTGCGGCTACCAACCGCCCAGATGTCTTGGATTCGGCCTTACTGCGCCCCGGTCGGTTCGATCGACAGGTCACAGTAGATACCCCAGATATCAAGGGTCGTTTGGAAGTCTTAAATGTGCACTCCCGCAACAAAAAGCTGGGTGAAGATATCTCTTTAGAAGTCATTGCCCGCCGCACACCAGGCTTTAGTGGTGCGGATCTAGCTAACTTGCTGAATGAAGCCGCAATCCTCACTGCCCGTCGCCGCAAAGATGCGATCACCATGTTAGAAGTGGATGATGCAGTCGATCGAGTAGTAGCGGGCATGGAAGGCACGCCCTTGGTCGATGGTAAGAGCAAGCGCCTAATTGCCTACCACGAGGTGGGTCATGCCATTGTGGGCACCTTACTGAAGGAACATGATCCCGTGCAAAAAGTAACCTTAATTCCCCGTGGCCAAGCCCTGGGCTTAACCTGGTTTACCCCCGACGAAGACCAAATGCTGATATCTCGTTCCCAGCTACGCGCCCGGATCTCGGGAGCCTTGGGTGGTCGGGCTGCTGAAGAAGTAGTTTTTGGCGATTCGGAAGTGACTACTGGTGCTGGTGGCGATCTGCAACAGGTAACTGGCATGGCGCGGCGGATGGTCACTCAATTTGGAATGTCCAAACTGGGTCCTCTATCTTTGGAAAGTCAATCGGGTGAAGTCTTCTTGGGTGGTGGCTGGAACAGCCGCGCCGACTATTCCGATGAAGTGGCTGCTCAGATTGATGTGCAAGTTCGATCGATCGTCGATGAATGCCATAAAGAAGCAGTTCAAATCATGAAAGACAATCGTCAAGTTGTCGATCGGCTGGTAGATCTGCTGATCGAACAAGAAACTATCAACGGGGATGAGCTACGCCAAATTGTGGCCGAATACACCGTAGTACCTGAAAAAGATCGCTTTGTCCCGGCTCTCTAGACCACAGGAAGACAAGTAAATTAACCTGTCGATGAATTTCCTACTACAAAACCCATTCCAGCTTCTCTGGAGTGGGTTTTTAGTGATTATTACGAGCCTGAAAATTTTTCAAAATTTATAAATCTTCTGGATTGGCAGTATGCTAGGCACAGCGACTATTATCGATTCGTCATATCTAGCAACATTCGCAAACTTCTTTAAACGATTATGATTGCTCCCATCAACACGGTGCCGCCTAGTCTCTACCAAGCAGATGTTCGGCAGGTAGATAATCTAGCTGCCATCCCAGGCAAAATTAGCTTAGCTCAGAAGAAACCTCAAAAAAAGCGGATTGCTCCCGTACCTGTCAGAGATCCAGCTCCCTATCCAGCTCCCAGTGGAGTCAGCGCCCCACCACCGCCACCACCAAACGCTCCAGCTCCCAATAACCCGCCACCAGCACCATCTAGCAGCAACTCTAATACTAGACAAAATTCTTACGGCAACTATATTGGCCCCGCCGTATCTTTTGGTAATAGTAGCCAGATTGGCGCAGTGAGCCGATTTGGGGTTGGCACTAACATTTCAGTACGACCCAGCATATTTTTGGGTAATTTTCCCCAGTTTTCATTACCAATTACTTATGACTTTCCCATAACTAGCAATGATCAGTTTGGAGAAAATCCCTTCATTATGCTGCACGCTGGCGGTGGGATCACCTATCAATCGGGCACTGGTGGAAATGACTTAAGGCCACTGGCGATCCTTGGCGCAGACACTTATTTGGGTGGAGGAGCATCGCTGCTATTGCAACTTTCTAGTACTTTCAATTCAGATTTTGCTGGCATCGCCGGTGTGGGCTTGCAATTCTAGCCAAGCCTGATACAAATCTGGCCTTTTTGTTTTCGTCCGGTGGAGTTGCTGTTCATAGCGCCACTGGGCGATATTTTTGTGGTTGCCCGAGGTTAAAACGGCTGGTACTGGCCAGCCCCGAAATTCTGGCGGACGGGTATAGTGTGGGTAGTCGAGTAGACCAGATTCAAAACTATCCTGTTTCAGGGAATCTACCTTGCCAACAGTGCCTGGAATTAGTCTAGTAATGCCATTGATCAGCGTCAGCGCCGGAATTTCGCCACAGGTTAAGACGAAATCGCCGAGGGAAATCTCTTGATCGACAATGTTCATCACCCGTTCATCAATGCCTTCGTAATGGCCGCAGATAATTACTAGCTGTTCGCAGTTGGCCACCATCTCCCACAGCATTGGTTGACTAATGGTTTCGCCCTGCGGACTCATCATCAAAACTAAGCGTTTGGGCAAAACCGGCAGCGATTCTACCGCCGCAAAGATCGGCTCTGGCTTAATCACCATGCCCACGCCGCCCCCATAAGACTCGTCATCGACCTTGTGATGTCGATCGGATGTAAAGTCGCGCGGATTAGTGAGTATCACTGTGGCTAACTGCTTAGCGATCGCTTTCCCTAACAGGCCACAGGAGAGCGGCGAGGTGAAGAAATCAGGAAATAGGGTAATGATGTCAAAACGCAAAATAAAAAGGTGATGAAAATTAGCAAACAGCAACCTGCTTATTGTAATCGAGAGCCGCGAATGTCGCATTTGTACAAAGACTCTCCCAATCATGATAGATAATGGTTGTAGCCTCGTCCAAACCTGCGTTCAATATGGAATGTCCTTACTGCCAATTTACCGATAGCCGCGTGCTGGAGTCTCGATCGACAGAAAGTGGGCAGAGCATTCGGCGGCGGCGAGAATGTTTAAAATGCAAGCACCGCTTTACGACCTACGAACGGATCGAATTCATTCCGGTTACAGTGATTAAGCGCAATGAGGAACGGGAATACTTCGACCGGTCTAAACTGCTACGCGGTATGGTGCACGCTTGTCAAAAAACCGGCCTGGCTCATGACACATTGGAGCGAATTGTGGATGAAATTGAAGCCCAGCTCCAGTCCCGCAGTCGTCGCGAAGTAACCACCGCCGAGATTGGGGATTTGGTCTTAGCCCTACTCAAACCCCTCAATGAGGTGGCCTATGTGCGGTTTGCTTCGGTTTATCAGCAATTTCAAGGTGTTAGTGACTTTATGACTACTCTCAGTCAATTTCAACCAGCTGATCCAGCTGAGGACATCGGTTCGGGGTTGATTGCGGAGGCCGTTAATCTTAGCAATCCCTCGACGCTGCGCCCGTAAGATATAATTTGATCAGTCTATCCAGCCTTCTCCATAATGGTTACAGCAGCTCCGGTCAAAACTAAGTACGAAGCAATTATTGGCCTAGAAACTCATTGTCAATTGAGCACGGCCACTAAGATTTTTTGTAATTGCTCGACAGAGTTTGGCAAGCCTCCCAACCAAAATGTTTGTCCGGTTTGCATGGGAATGCCCGGTGTATTGCCAGTCTTAAATGAAAAAGTCTTAGAGTTTGCAGTGAAAGCAGGCATGGCTTTAAATACCACGATCGCGGCTTACAGCAAATTCGATCGCAAGCAATATTTTTATCCCGATTCACCGAAGAACTATCAAATCACCCAATCAGATCTACCGATTGGCGAGCATGGTTGGGTAGAAATTGCGCCTTTAGATGCAGAAGGCAATCCCGTCCGTAAGCGGATTGGCATCACCCGGCTGCACATGGAAGAAGATGCCGGAAAACTCGTCCATGCTGGAAGCGATCGATTATCTGGCTCTACCTATTCTTTGGTGGACTTTAACCGAACCGGGGTGCCGCTGGTCGAAATTGTGTCAGAACCGGATCTACGCACCGGCTTAGAAGCTGCTGAATACGCCCAAGAAATCCGGCGGATTATCCGCTATTTGGGGGTGGGCGATGGCAACATGCAAGAAGGCTCCCTGCGCTGCGACGTAAATATTTCGATTCGACCTTTCGGCCAAAAAGAATTTGGCACCAAGGTGGAGATCAAAAATATGAACTCCTTTAGTGCCATTCAAAGAGCGATCGATCACGAAATTGAGCGGCAGACGATGGCCGTCGCAGCTGGCGAAAAGATTGTCCAAGAAACCCGCCTGTGGGAAGAAGGCACCCAACGCACGATTAGTATGCGCGCCAAGGAAGGATCTAGTGATTATCGCTATTTTCCCGAGCCAGATTTGACTCCGATCATTGTGAGTGATGCTCAAAAACAACAGTGGTTAAGCGAGTCGCCGGAACTACCGGCAGTCAAACGATTACGCTATGTCACCGAGCTAGGCTTGTCGGCCTATGATGCCCAGGTTTTGACCGACGATCGAGATGTGTCGTTATATCTGGAGAGATCGATCGATGCTGGTGCCGATGTGAAGCAAGCGACTAACTGGTTGATGGGGGATATTACTTCCTACCTGAAGACTCAGAAGGTCAGCATCAATGATATTGGGTTGAAGCCCGAAAATTTGGCGGAGTTGGTGGCGCTGATCGAGAAGGGGACAATTAGCGGCAAGATTGCTAAGGAAATTCTGCCGGAGTTGCTAGAAAAAGGTGGCTCGGTGCAAAAGCTAGTGGAAAGCAAGGGGATGACGGCGATCTCGAACCCAGAGGAGATTGCGGCGCTGATTGATGGAATTATGGCAGCGAATCCGCAGGAGTTTGAGCAATACCGGGCGGGGAAAACAAAGTTACTGGGGTTCTTTGTGGGTCAGGTGATGAAACAGTCTGGGGGAAGAGCGGAACCGAAGCTGACCAACCAGATTTTGAATCAGAAGCTCAATGCTTAAAGGGTGACAATAAGGGTGAGGGGAGCAGTTGACTACTCCCTCGGCTTGAAGCACGAGAGATTCTAATCAGATGCTGTCGCAGCAGGGTAAACCCGTGCCCTTTCGCTCTTTTTAGCTGTCACCCAGAATTTAATCCGAGTGGGACGAGTCAAAGCGCCCATACTCACTCCACTCAAATTAATTCCAAGTGTTGTGGCTACTTTACGCAGAATATTTGCTGCACCATTGCAATCCGCGTTGATATATTCATTAATTGCCGTTCGGAATAATCCTCTCTTCGTTCGTTTGCCTGAAGACTGCCACCCTTCGGGTTTTTCACCGAATGTAGGTAGCGCGTCCCCATCTACAAAAGAAGCCTGAGAAGTGTAAGACTCTTCGGTTTCAATGAACCGAATACCATACTGCTCACAGATCTGCTTAATGCGGCCTTTAAGTCTAGCTGTTGGGATTTGTACAAACTTCTGATTGGTTTTAGCTCCCAGGTTAATATCCTGTCGCTGTCCCTTATTCCAACCAAAAACAATCGTCCCAATATCTTGCTCCAGACAATGGTTAACTACCACCCGTGCCGCTTTGTTTACAGCATCACGCATCTGACGATTACGTTTCTCCGTAATTGCCGCAAGCTTGCTCGTCCAAAATCCTTGTGGCTTACCTTCTTTGATGGTCGCAATCTGTTTGTTGTACCAATTATTGGCTGATTTAAGGTGTAGTCCGTCCACAATCAAACTTGTACCGACATTACTCACGCAAGTTAACCAATTGGTCAATCCTGGATCAATACCCAGCGCTTTGTCAGGATCTATCGTTGCATCAACTTTATCTGCTTTGTAAACAAACTCAGCATAAAAACAACCATTTCGTGGCAAAATCCTTAACTCTCGAATATCAGAGTATTGCAAGTTTGACGGCATTTGCAGAGTAAAGTTTTTTACTCCAAACCAAGTCTGAACCTTTTGCCCTAATGGAACAACTATTTGGCCATCAATTAACTTCTTACCCAATGCTTGTTTTGGATAAGCAATTAACTGAAGTCCATCCTTTGTTCGATAGCTAGGTGGTTTCGGTCTAAAATTTAAACCACCATCCCGAAACAATTTGATTAATTCCTTGAATGACTTCATTGATTCTCCAACAGCACCACAAACCTGTTGGGCAGCTTGAGCACATAAAGCGCCGTAGTGAGGATTACGCTTCAATTCATTGATCAAATCAAACGGCCTAACATATCGCCCAGCTTTAAAATATATTTGACGTGCGTAATAAACCGCACAATTGTGAAGCTTGTTGGCTTCAGCACAAATAAACTCTAATAACGCTTGCAACTCTTTGTCGGGCTTGATTAAAACTTGCTGGCATCCAAGCACATTGTGTCCTCCTGTTGTTATTATATGTTATGAAGTAGTAACCAGCAACAAATATGGCTAAGCTTTCGCCCAAGGATTATGAATACCGAAGAACTGAAAGTTCTGTTTCTTCGATTAACTATCATTTTGTATTTGTCCCTAAGCGTAGAAAGGCCATCCTGATAAATGACATTGCAAAACGCCTCCAGTCAATTATATTTGGACTGGTTGAAGAGCATAATTGGCGCTTAATTGCCTTAGAGATCATGCCTGACCATGTGCATTTTTTTATTAATGCGCCTACTAGTGAATCACCGGCTGAGATTGCACGGTGGGTGAAAGGTAGAGCCTCCAAGCTTTTACGAGATGAGTTTCCTCAACTTAAAAAACTTCCTAGCCTGTGGAGTCCAAGCTATTTTGTCGCTACGACTGGACAAGTATCTACCGATATCGTTAGAAAATATATTGAAGGCCAAAAAGGGAAATAACCCGGAAATACAGCAGGCTAAAGCCTGTCACTAGCTTTCATCCCCCGATTGAAACAAGGGGGTTCTCAGCATGTTTATGATAGTTTTTGTGTAAGGGGATGGTTTTCATCTGAATTAGCTGCTGGTCTGACTATATATCGTTTGCTAGCGCTTCTAGTTCTTGCAGCCATCGATCGAATAACTTGCACTCCCGGCGAATGGCATCAATCCCGATTTCCATAATCGCTAAAGAACCGTGAATGGGCTTGTTATATCTCGGATATATTGCAAGGATACGTTTGCTAGGCGCAGTGATTATACTGTTATTAATATCTTCAGGAGTCGAAAATTCTTGTCTGATTGTCTTGAATTTATGAGTTAAACCTGGTAGACCAATTGCTGATGCTAGACTATCACAGTTACTAAAAAGTAGTCCTTCAAACTCGTACATCTGCACGTAAGGGATAAATCGGCGCAGGGAATCAGTACTAATTTTATTTCCTCTGAGAGCATCAACTAAATTCTGCGCGATACATTCGGCTTTGTCGTTAATATTAGTCATCGTTTGAGCTTTTTCCCTACCAGGAAAATCACCAGGCAACCCATAGAAATCGAATAGCGTTGTGCAGTAAGCAGTAGAATCGCTCAATTGTATCCGAATATCTTTCAAAAGTCGTTCAAAGGTAAAATTGCCGCCCTTTTGTCCAGGCTTACCAATTAATATGGGTTTCAAGTAAATCGATTTAGTCACAAAAAAGTGATATAAGACCTCTTTGATAAAAGTTTCTTCTGTCTGCCCTTCACAAATTATATTGACCCGCACCATTCTCACGGCCTCCCACCCAGCACATTTTTCTCCCACAGTTCGCCAGTGGAGTATTCTTCTAGCCAAGCCTGAAAATCGTCGGGTTGTAATCTTTTAAAGACTGTTGCACCATCCTCACTTTCTACAATCACTAAATCTTCAATAGCAAATTCATTGACTAATGCCACTGATTGTGTGGAGATAATAACTTGAGTTTTTTGGCTAGCAGATCGAATCAAAGAACCCAAGAGTGTAATAGCATAAGGATGAAGTCCTAGCTCTGGTTCATCAATCACGATAGTACTAGGCAGTTTAGGCTGCAACAAGGTTGTTGCTAAGCATATAAATCTTAAGGATCCATCAGATAACTGACTAGGCCAGAGTGCATAATCACTGTTCTTTTGTTGCCACAATAGTCTAATCTGTTCTTCCTCGTCAGATAATATTTGAGGACTGAGTACAAAGTTATCGAAAAATGGAATAGCTAAACGAATCACTTTAATAATTTGCTGATATTCACTAGCAGCTTCGTTTTTCAAGCGATATAGAAAAGCTGACAAATTAGCTGCATCGGAACGAAGATATTGAGAGTCATGTAGTGAACATAACCGTTTAACCTTTGCAGTGTCTCCAGTATCATGAAAATGAAATACCTTCCATCCTGCAATAGCTTTATAACAATGAGAAGATATTGATGCATTCCTTAATTGTGCTTGTGATTTTAACTGTGCTTCCATTTGACCAGATCCAAGGGAATTCCGATATGGTTCGTCATAACCATTTCCTTGAAATCCTACGTTTTCGTTTTCAAAAACAAAACCACCGTCAATCGTTGTTGTTAAATGAAAACTATAGCTATTAGAACCAAACTTAATGAGAGACTCCAGACTACTAGTTTCTTTGATACCAAAACTCACAATCCGATCGGCTGATCCCTGTTGACTTGTCCAGAATTGCAATCGTTGCTCGACTAGTTCACCTAGCATCTGAAAATAGGAAATAAAATTACTTTTCCCAGTACCATTAGCCCCAATCAACACATTCAGGCTCCGCATCTCAAAATTATCAAGATGACGGATAGATTTAAATCCTTTAATGGTTAATCGATCGATCTTACTCATAGCAATATATTTAAGATAATTTGCTTACGGCAGTTCGCTGCCCCAAGTAATTCTGACCACCCACAAACCCACTAAAACCGCTAGTGCTAACACATCTCCGGTTTTAATCCGCAGCTGCTGCCACTCCACATGATGCTCATTGGGAGTCGTAAATCCTCGCAATTGCATGGCGATCGCAATCTGTTCTGCCCGCATCAGTAAATTCTCTAATAATTTTTCACCTACCGTCAGCCAGACCTTTAAGGTATTTTTCATCCCTAACTTATTCCAATTGATGCCCCGAGTAGACATCGATCGCACTAGATTTTGAATTTCTTCTAGTACTAATGGAATAAACCGCAGTGCCAAAGTTAGCGTCAAAGCAATTTCTGTTACTGGTACTCCAAACCTTTTCAGTGGCTGCATCAGCTTTTCCAAAGCAGCTGTCATTTCTTCGGGAGCTGTAGTTAACAAGAAAATTGTAGTGCTATAGATCAGAGTGAAAAGCAGAGTACTGACATAGATAGCTGTTTTAAGAGACTTGCGGGTGATTTTTAGATGCAACCAACCCTGATCGAATTTAAATAGTACGTATGTGTAGTTACTAATCACCGCTGGCTCTACTGGCATCCGGGGTTGATGTGGCATCGATGCCGAGTCGGGTAGTATCAACCCCAACACAAACATCAAACTACCAAACAACAGTACCAAGCCCAATTGTTGCTTGAGTGCTCGCCACGGAATTCCAGCTAGGATGGCCACTAAAATCAGCACCACCATCACCGCAATCCGACAAAATACATTGGAATAGATAGGGGCGAGCAAAAAGCTGAGCAACCAAGCCAATTTAACCCTGGGATCAATACGGTGTAGCCAGGTCAGGGGCTGCTCCAAATAGAGACCAATGGGCAGAGAACGCAATAAATCCATGAACCTGCTTAGACCTTCGTTGCCCGGTTAACCATTTTTTCGCCTTCCCGCTGCTTTTTACCCCGCCACAAAATCCGCATGGGGGTGCCTTTAAAACCGAGCTGTTCACGGAACTGATTTTCGATGTAGCGACGATAATTGTCATTAAAACGCATTGGATCATTCACAAACAAAGCAATTGTGGGTGGTTGGGTACTTACCTGAGTGCCGTAGTAAATCTTGCCCTGTTTGCCGCCACTCATCACGATTGGATTGTGCCAAGTAGCGGCTTCTTCAATCACCTCGTTGATCACGGCGGTGGATACCCGCCGACGATGTTGCTCAACGGCTCGATCGACTACTGGCAAAATGTCTTTTACCCGCTGGCCGTTCAAGGCACTGACAAAAATACTCTCTGCCCATTCCGTAAAATTTAGGCGGGCAGTGATTTCTTTTTGGTAGTCGTAGATGGTGTAGGAATCTTTTTCGACCGCATCCCATTTGTTCATCACAATCACGCAGGCGCGACCTTCTTCCATAATCCGCCCGGCCAGTTTTTGATCTTGCTCGGTGACACCATCCATGGCATCTAAGACCATTAACACTACATCAGAGCGGCGGATCGCTTTAAAGGCTCGGTTGATGCCAAAGAATTCGGGACCGTACTCTACATTCTTTTTCTTGCGAATCCCAGCGGTGTCAATAATTCGGTACTTTTTACCATCGAGTTCTAGCAGGGTATCGATCGCATCGCGCGTGGTTCCAGAAATAGGGCTGACGATCGATCGATTTTCGCCTAAGAACGCATTGAGCAAACTAGATTTACCGACATTAGGACGGCCAATAATGGCAATCCGCACTTCGGGATCCTCTTCTTCTTCTTGAATATCGGGTAGATGTTGCACCATTTCGTCCAGCAATTCCCCAGTACCATTGCCGTGAATGCTAGAGACTGGGTAAGGTTCGCCTAATCCTAATTGCCAAAAGTCAGCAGTTTGGAGCAAGCCAGTGGTTTGCGATTCGCATTTGTTGACAGCCAAAAGCACAGGGACAGGGTGATGGCGCAGCCAAGTGGCAATTTCTTGATCGCCAGCGGTGGCTCCGGCCTGACCATCTACCACCATAATCGCCATACTGGCTTCTTTGAGGGCGGCGAGGGCTTGCTCCCGAATTAGCGGTAAGAATTCGGTTTCATCATCAAATACTAAGCCACCGGTATCTACGACGACAAATTCCCGGTTTTGCCAAAAAGCCCGTCGATAAGTTCGATCACGAGTAACTCCCGGCTCATCATGGACGATCGCGTCCATCGCTCCGGCCAAACGATTTACCAGGGTAGATTTGCCCACGTTCGGGCGACCAATAACAGCAACAATGGGCAAGGGCATAAAAATTTGGGATGAAGTGGCGGTCAAATACCGAGCAGGGGACAGGGCATTGTACCATAAGTTGCGGATATACCCTTATCTCGCCAGCCCTATTCTAAGCTTTTTATGACCGAAATTCCAGAACATTCCATTTGCTTAGGTTCTATCCTAATCCTGTCACAAATCAATCAGCCAGAATTCTCCACCACGCGCAACACAAAATATGGACAGTTTATCGGCGGGTAGTGATTACTCTAGC
The DNA here is from genome assembly GCA_043755575.1 of Synechococcales cyanobacterium. Lineage (GTDB taxonomy): Bacteria > Cyanobacteriota > Cyanobacteriia > Cyanobacteriales > Chamaesiphonaceae > JAAFHZ01. Next base: position 21,283 of record JAYUSR010000176.1, on the reverse strand, counting down.
TATTTGCTGCGGTGCTTGAATTTCGGTGAATAGCTGGATTGATCGATCGAACCACTGCTCATCTTCCGTCAGTAAACCAAATTGCCAGTAAGCCTCGGCTAGATCACACTTGGCTCCGATGGCTGTTAGTAGATCGATCGACTCCTGATAGCGGATCGTTGCTTGCTCAGATCTCCCCTGTTTGTGGTCAATTTCGGCCAACCCCATCAAAGTCCGGGCCTTAATTTGTTGATAATGTCCAGCCTCGGCAAACTGCAAAGCTTGCTGAAACAATTCACTTGATCGATCGAACTGTTGCAGCTTAACGTAAGTCTGTCCCAGTAGCTGCAAGAAATAAGCAAATCTGGGTAAATTGGTAGTAGGCAAATTTTGATAGGCCAGATCCGCTAAAGTTGTAGCTATTGTAGTTAACCCTAAATGTGCTTGTACTAAAGCTAAACCGATCGTCGCCTTCTCTGCCCAAGACCGATGCGCCGTATTTTGAGAGCTATTAATAGTTTGCTGAAACAGCTCCGCAGCGTTTTCTAATTCCCATAAATCAATTTTGTAGAGACCAATGCTGAGCAGCGAGTCTACTTCCAGCATTTTAAAATAATAAGTTTGCTGCGGCGTAACTGCCGCTGTCACAGCGGGCAGGGCTAAAGCCAGAGTTTTTTCCTGACAGGCGATTGCCCCTTGAATATTGCCCGTAATCCAGCGCAAATCGCCTAGAATATTGTAGAGTTCGCTGAGATGTTGCTCGGTAGAACTGTGCTGAAGAATTTGATTAATAGCGACCAAAACTGTCTGTACCAAGCCCATTCGATAGAGCGTACTGCCCAATGGTAAATACTGCTGCCATTGATTGTTGCGGCTTTTCAAGATCACTACACTAGCTGCTGGGTAGTCGGCGATCGCCGCGTAATGATAATAGGCTTCCCAGGCTTGCAGAGCATCGGTCAATTGCTGGATCTGCACCACACTCTCTGTCCAAAATCTGGCTGCTTGACGGTTAGCCATTTCCCAATCGGGACTTTGACGTAAACGCCAAATTGCTTCAGCTCGCAAAGCTGGATGCAGCCAATAACGACCCTGTTGATATTCCACCAACGAACGGTTGCGTAAAGCCTTGATGGTAGTCAATTGCTCAGTGGCGGGAATATCCCATAACAAAGCATTCACACCGGCCACTGGTAGCGTAGGCATTTCTTGATAGCGATAGCAGCCCAACCGACAAAATAATTGGTAAGCAACTGGATCTAAAACCTGCAATCGATCGACTTGATTAACTACCAGGTTTTTCAGATCGGTAGTTGCTGACAGGTCATCTTGATGCGCTTGCCAATAAGCCGTTAAATCCCCCGCATAATCTTCTTGAATAGCGCCACAGAACAACCGCATGGCTTTGGCATTACCGCCATAAGCATGATGCATCATAGCTAGAGTCGAGGCATCTGTAACAATCTGTTGACTGCCAAAAAATTGTTGCCAAGCATCGATTGCCAATCCTGGTAATCGATAATGCTGCAAATCTAGACTGGTCTCACAGAGACGATCGCGGGTGGTAATGATGGTGATCGATCGCACTTGCTGATCTGCTAGAATCCGCAGTAATTCTACATAACTACGCTGAGCCGCGCTGAATTGTCCCTGCTGGTCTAAAGCTGGCTCTAAATTATCGATTAAGATGCCCACCCGCCGCTCTTGGAGCTGGCGCTTGAGACGACTCAAATTCACCCCTAATTCTGAACTGGGTTCTTGATTAAAATCTTGGCGCAACCATTCTTCGACCACTTGCTCAGCTGGCACCAAATACTGAGTTTCTTTGGCCACCAAGAACTCCAATACCCGATCGAACTTGCCCTGCTGGAGATATTGTTGAGCTAGCGTTGTTTTTCCTAGGCCGCCTTCCCCCTGAATCACAATCACTTTTGCCCCGCGACTAGCTAACTGTCGGAGATGATCGATCGCTCCTGCCCGTCCGACGAAGCTCGGTTCTAAGGTGGTGGAAATCTCTGGGATTTGCTGTTGCAAAACTATCCGCAAGTTATTTTTGCTGACCTTCGTGGACAGAACCTGGCTGAGTATTTTCCACAAATCCGAGCTGATGTCTTTGACATGCCCCTCGGTGCAACTATAAGCATCCGCGATTTCTGAATATTTACAACCCGCCCACACTTGCTCGATAATGACGCGCTGCAATTCACTGAGTTGTTTACCAGTGGTGATTGTCAACAAATGATTCAGTCGATCGATCACCACTTCTAGTTCTATTGCATCAGAAGATTGCACGCCGACCATCTTTGCTCCATCACTAAACCCTATCCATTGCTTCACCAGTATAACTTGCTCGAATTTTGGGGGGCTGCTGCTCAGCTACAAAACTACTATCCGACTTTTGCTGACAAACTGCCGACTTTCACCGACTGACATCCGACCCCGGTTTTTTTTATGCTATCAGCAGCCCATATAAAAGTCATGATCCAACAACCATGTCCCAGATGTTTAGCAACTCCCTGCCCGCAGATTTAGACCCCCAAGGATTACCGCGTCATATTGCCATCATTATGGACGGCAATGGTCGCTGGGCTACTAAGCAAAACTTACCCCGCACGATCGGTCATGCTCAAGGAGCTAAAACTCTCAAACACATTCTGCGCTGTTGCCAAGATTGGGGGATTGAAGCCCTGACAGTCTACGCCTTCTCTACCGAAAATTGGGGCAGACCAGAGGAAGAAGTAAACTTTATTATGAATCTGTGCGAACGAATGCTCCAAAAAGAGCTAGCCGAGATGCACCAGCAAGGGGTAAAAATCAATTTCATCGGTGACTTTTCTGCTCTTCCGATCACTGTGGCTAGAGCCATCCACAATTCGATCGAACTTACTCAGCATAACCCCGGCATCCAGTTTAACATTGCCATGAACTACGGTAGTCGCGCCGAAATTACAAGTGTTTGTCAGCAGATTGCCATACAAATTAAGGCTGGTGTTCTGCAACCAGCGGATATTGATGAGGATACGATCGAACAACAATTGTGGACAGCTGGTTTACCAGCACCCGACCTATTAATTCGCACTAGCGGCGAGCAGCGCCTTAGCAACTATCTGCTCTGGCAGCTGGCTTACACCGAGTTATACTTTACCGACACCCTTTGGGTAGACTTCGATCGCGCGGCCTTACACCAGGCTCTCCAAGAATATCAAAACCGCCAGCGCCGCTTTGGGGCAGTCCATAGCCGCAATGCTGCTTAGTAACAGGTGAACTTGCCAGGACGAGAAAATGGTTGATCTCACAAATGATAGAATAATCCCCTAGCCTAGCTTTTCAGGCCGTTCGCATCCTGCCGCCAACTGACAGAGCATCATCCCACCCGTTAACTATCTAATGACGAACTACCGCCGCGAACAAGACTCCATGGGAGAGCGTGATCTACCCGCTGATGCCTACTACGGCATTCAAACCCTGCGCGCGATCGAGAACTTTCCGATCAGCGGCTTGCGACCGCTGCCTACTTATATCGATGCCTGTATATTAATTAAAAAAGCCACCGCGATGGTCAATGGCGAATTAGGCTGTATCAGTAAAGAATTGAGTGAGTCGATTGCAGCGGCGGCTGATGAAATTTTGCAAGGTCAGTACCGCGAGCAATTTGTGGTAGATGTCTACCAAGCTGGCGCTGGAACGTCGCACCATATGAATGTCAACGAAGTGTTGGCTAACCGCGCCCTAGAAATTCTGAGTGACCAAAAAGGCAACTACAAAAGAGTCAGTCCTAACGACCATGTGAACTACGGTCAATCTACCAATGATGTGATTCCTACCGCTATTCGGGTGGGCGGATTGCTGGCCTTAGAGCATACTTTGTATCCGGCTTTGGAGCGATCGATCGCCGTTACCACGATCAAAGCCCAAGAATTTAGCCAGATTGTTAAATCTGGCCGCACCCATCTGCAAGATGCCGTGCCCATCAGACTCGGCGACAGTTTTGGAGCCTTTGCCCAAATTTTAACCGACCATCAGCGCCGCATTAAAGCAGCAGCGCAAGACCTGATGATCCTGGGACTGGGTGGCAGTGCCGCTGGTACCGGAATGAACACTCATCCCCAGTATCGACAGCGGGTCACAACAGTTCTGGGTGAATTAATTGGTCAACCTTTAACCCCCGCTCCCCATCTGATGGCTGCCATGCAGAGCATGGCTCCTTTTGTGGCCGTGTCTGGCGCTGTTCGTAACTTAGCTCAAGATTTAGTCAAGATTTCCCACGATTTACGCTTGATGGACTCGGGACCGAAGACCGGCTTCAAAGAAATCCAGTTGCCACCAGTTCAGCCCGGATCTTCGATTATGCCCGGAAAATATAATCCTGTAATGGCCGAAATGATTTCGATGGTGTGCTTTCAGGTGATGGGCTACGACCAATCGATCGCTCTCGCTGCTCAGGCTGGTCAACTAGAACTAAATGTCATGATGCCCTTGATTGCTCACAACCTAATCCACAGCATTGAGATTTTAGGAAATGCCCTGAAAGCTCTAACAGAGCAGTGTCTTCAAGGAATTACCGCTGATGAAGCCCGCTGTCGATCGTATGCCGAGGGCAGTTTAGCGTTGGTGACAGCTTTGAATACCCACATTGGTTATCTCAATGCAGCGGCGGTGGCCAAAGAATCACTGGCTACTGGCCAATCTTTGCGGGAAATTGTCTTGGCTAAGAATTTGATGACACCAGAGCTACTAGCTCAGGTTTTAAACCTAGAACAGATGAGTCAGCTGCCCTAGTATTCGCCAAAAATCTGTGAAAATCATATCTGAGCATTGTTTTTGGGCAAAAAAATACACTCGATCGGTCAATGTGTAGTATCGACGAAGTAAGATGAAGATTCATAGATCTTAACATCTAGGTATCCGATGGTATTACCAATCTCTTTGCCAGCAACAATCGCAACTCCTCCCGTATCCGCGCTGAGTCAAATAGTGCTGCCAGCCGATACACTTGCCCAGAAGCCCAGCAATCAGAAGTCTAAAAAACCAAGCAAACCACAACCTTTCAAAAAGCTGCCCAGCACCAATGTGTCCTATGGCATTTTGCGCCAGGTATCAATCAAAACCCTACAAGGCAATCAGCCAAGCGTCCTTCCTGCTGCCGAAATTGATGCTATTTTCCGGAGCCAGTATGGTCAAACGCTTAATCCGGCAACCATCAAAGAATCCATCCAAAAGCTCAATGCTCTCTACAAGGAAAAAGGCTACGAGCTAGCCCAAATCGTCAGTGCTGAGAACCCGACTCCGGATGGCAAACTAGTATTGATCGCCTCCGAGGGGATCGTTGAAGATATTCAAATACGTTTTTTGGATAAAAATCGCAAACCGGTAGGTAAAGACGGCAAACCGATCACCGGTAAAACGCGGGACTACATCATTACCCGCGAGGCTGAACTAAAGCCGGGTCAAATTTATAACCGCAAAACTCTTGAAAAAGACGTACGACGTATTTATCGACTAGGTTTGTTTGAAGATATGGCGTTCTCTCTCGCCCCCGGTACCAAAGATCCCAATCAAGTAATTGTCCAGATTGGGGTTGTAGAATCGGAAGGTAATAATAGATTCTTTGCTGGGGGTACTTTAGGGGGTAGTAATGGTCTAGCGGGTCAATTAGGCTATACGCAGACCAATCTGGGCGGTAATAACCAGAGCCTCGGCGGTGAACTTCAAGTAGGGCGCGATATATTATTTGATTTGAGCTATGGCGATCCGTGGATTGGTGGTGATCCTAATCGCACGTCTTACCGAGTAAATGTTTTCTCCAGTCGATCATCATCATTAGTTTTTGAAGGCGGCTCGACTCCGATATTTTTACCGGATAGTACCGAATCACCGCGCATTAATCGTACTGGTGGGGGCATTACCTTTGCCCGTCCGCTTAATGGCAATCCCTATGAGGATGGTGGTTGGCAGGCTTCCTTAGGATTGAATTATCAAAAAGTAGAAGTAACTGATACCAGTGGTAAAATCACACCATCAGACAGCGCTAGCAAGCCTTTAACTCTAAGTGGTACTGGTCAAGATGACTTGTTCACGGCTCAGTTCAGTTTAAGTAAAGATACTCGTGATAATCCTCGGCAACCGAGTGATGGTTCACTGATCAGAATAGGAGTGAATCAAGCCATCCCGATCGGTTTGGGAAATATTAGCACCACGAAATTAACTGCTGGCTATACTCAATTTATCCCTGTCAGTCTTTTGAATTTTGATAAAGGGCCGCAGTCATTGTCATTTAATGTTCAGGGTGGAACAGCCTTAGGCAATATCGCCCCCTATGAAGCTTTTCCCTTGGGTGGTGTTTCTTCGGTGCGTGGTTACGAAGAAGGTGGAGTGGGCGCTGGTAAGAGTTTTATCCGAGCCAGTGCTGAGTACCAGTTTCCCATTATCTCATTCTTGGGTGGAGCGTTTTTTGCTGATTATGGAACGGACTTGGGAACTGGATCAGAAATACCTGGCAATCCGGCTGGCAGTAGAGGAAAGCCTGGTAGCGGGTTTGGTTATGGGGCTGGTCTGCGCATTAATGCTTTGGGTTTACCACTACAACTAAACTATGGTTTAAACGATCGAGGTGAACAGCGAATTCAGTTCGGGCTCAGTTCTCAGTAGCATTTTCACTATCAAAGCGATCGTCACTTCTCTAGATCAATTCAGCGAAACTCCTGACGAAGAAGTCTAACTCGGTCTGTGGGAGTCAGCTGCTGACTAGTGTTGTGCTAGGCTAGGGAGCAAGAAACTTACTTTGCTTTTTCCTGATGTCTGACTCTGTCCCGATTCCCATCTTTGATGCTACCGGTTTGCTGCCAGTGGCACCGCCAGACTTCCGATCGGGATTTGTGGGAATTATTGGTCGTCCCAACGTCGGGAAATCGACATTGATGAATCAATTAGTAGGCCAAAAGGTCGCCATTACCTCGCCCGTGGCACAGACTACCCGGAATCGCTTGCAAGGTATTGTCACCACCGATCATGCCCAAATTATTTTGGTAGATACCCCCGGTATTCATAAACCGCATCATCGCCTGGGCGAAGTCTTAGTCCACAACGCTCAATCGGCGATTAATGCCGTAGATATAGTGTTGTTTCTGGTCGATGGCAGCGAAAAAGCCGGGGGCGGGGATAGATTTATTGCCGATCTACTGGCCGATGTTACAACTCCAGTAGTACTGGGGCTAAACAAAATTGATGCTTGTCCCGAACCGGCCGTTCTAGAACAGATTTGTGACACCTATCGAGAACTGAGTGGTGAGGTAGATTGGTCGATCGCTGAATTTTCTGCTTTGCTCGGCACTGGTATGACAGAGCTACAAGATCTATTAATTGAGCAACTAGAGCCGGGACCATTTTATTACCCACCAGATTTAGTTACTGACCGACCTGAGCGCTTTATTATGGGTGAATTAATTCGTGAACAAATTTTATTGCTCACCAAAGAAGAAGTTCCTCATTCAGTGGCCGTGACGATCGATCGAGTACAAGAAGATGCCAAAATCACCAGAGTTTTAGCCACAATTTATGTAGAAAGAGATTCCCAAAAAGGAATTTTAATTGGTAAAGGCGGCACCATGTTGAAATCTATTGGTAGCAATGCTCGTACTGAAATGCAGAAACTGATTGCAGGAAAAGTTTACCTAGAATTATTCGTAAAAGTACAACCCAAGTGGCGACAATCCCGCCTGAGATTAGCCGAACTGGGCTATCGGATTGAAGACTAATAGATACATTCTCTAATTTGAAAGACAAAAATATATACTCAAAGATAAAAATGTCAAAGAATTGAATATTTGTTACATCTACAACAAATAGAGAAAAATCTCCAACTATAATATTCGCCATAAGCTTTGTTAAGTCTGGTTCAGGAATGAACTGCTAGACTATTGCAAATCAGTAGTGTTATGGTCTATCTTTAACCTCAAGCAAATAAACAATTCTTTGCCTAGCAGATCATACAAACTGTTATTGATGACAATATCAACATAATTTTGTTATTACTACAATGAAAGTTATTACTACAATGAAAACAAAAGCAAGTTCGGTAGTAACACTATCGCTGGTTGCAAGTCTTGTGGCGACAGCCCCATCGGTGCTAGCCCAGTTATCACCAGAAACAAAATTTCCTCTGCCAGAAAAGTTGCCAGCTGGCACAACTGTCAAGATTGATGGCTCCAAGAGCATGGAAGCTGTAAACAAAGGCTTAGAAGACGGTTTCAAGAAAAAGTTTGCTGATACATCTCTCACAACCAGCTACAGCGATAGCAAGCAAGGAATTGAAGCTGTTAAAAAAGGTAAGATTGATTTGGCACCGGTCGGCAGATTGCTGACGAGCGAAGAAAAAGCGAAAGGCCTAGGCGTTAAATCGCTTGGCTACGAAAAGATTGCAATTGTTGTTGGTGAGAATAGTCCTTTTGCCAATGGCAATATCACTCTGAAACAGTTTGCCAAAATATACCGTGGTGAAATTCAAGACTGGTCAAAAGTCGGCGATCCGAAAGATACTAATAAAATCAGTGGTCCGATCAAGGTAATCGACAGCCCCGATGGCAGTGATACTCGTCAGGCTTTCGCTCGCTACTCAGTGTTCAAGAATGGGGTCAAAACCGGTAGTAATGTGGTCAAGTTGACCGAAGAAGGCTCGGAGGCCATTGCGAGTAAGTTAGGAACTGATGGCATCAGCTACGTGCCAGTTAGCCAGCTGAAAACCATGAAAGGGGTGAAAGCACTGTCGCTGCACAAAACTCAACCGGATGATCCGAAGTATCCCTTCTCGCAGCCCATGGCTTATGTCTACAATAAAGACAAAATTAGTGAAGGAGCCAAAGCACTACTCGGTTTCACCGATAGTCCTGAAGGCAAAGAGGCTTTAGTTGCGTCGGGGCTGATGACATCAGCTGCTGTTGCGGCGGCTAGCGCTAGTGCAGCGACTTCAGCCAGTCCCAGTGCCATTAATGGCACTACCAGTGGTGCGAATACTGTTAGTCCGGAAGCTACCGTTGATGCCACCACCGGTAATAGCGGTGCAGCGACTAGTGGAAAGGATGGTGGTGGATTACCTTGGTGGTTGCTGTTATTCCCCCTCGCTGGATTAGCGGCTTGGGCACTTTTGGGTCGTAAACGTGAAGTTGAAACCGTTACTCCAGCAGCACCACTTCAACTGAAGGATTCTGTAAATACTGGCAGCAGTGTTGTTGGTGAAACCACTACCCGAAAGGATATTGGCGAGGTCAATGTTAACCTGCCGGATAGTTCAGCCGGAGTGGTGAAAAATACCAATGGTGATTGGCTGAAAGGTGCGGGCTTAGCTGGTGGCGCTGCTCTAGCCAGTGGAGCCGCCATGGCCAGCGGGCTAGGAAAAGATAGTGACAAATCTGGTAGCTTGAGTGGCGATGTTACCAGTGAACTTCCTCAGATTGATACCAGTAGATCGATCGACAGCTTTAAAGACGAGGTTTCTGACATCATCCCTGATGTGAACATTAGTAACCCGGTAACTGGAATCGGTAAAACCACTGGTGATGTGAGCAAGGGAGTTGGTCTAGCTGGTGGGGCGGCTTTAGTTGGAGGAGCAGCCGTAGCTGGTGGCTTCTTAGGTAAAAAAGACAGCCCAGAAGACCAAGATCACAATGAAAAAGATTTTCCTTTTGGCATTGAAAATCCTTTACCTGGTGTTAAAGATAGAGCAGCTGATCTACTCCAAGATAGTAAAGATATTGGCGGAGCAGCTTGGGCTGGGGGTGCAGCAGTTGTTGGTGGGGCGGCTGCCGGTGCTGGTTCGCTCTTTGGGCTAAATAATGATAGTGGTCAACTAGAAGAACTAAGTTTAGAAAATCCTGAATTTGCTTCAGAAATTTCGGCTCTAAATCCTAACAAGATTAATATTTCATCAGATTTACCTAGTGGTGATTTAGAGTTACTCAGTGGCGATTTAAATAGCGAAGATTTGAGTCAGTTCAGTTTAGATATGCCTACTGGTGACTTAGGTATTTCTGCTTCTGATCCTTTTGATGACTCGATTTTGTCTGGTGGGTTAGATGATTTCAATCCTTTAGATATTCTGGGTGACTTTAAAGACAAAGCCGTTGACACCATGAAAGGCGGTGGTGCTGCTGTCGTTGGTGGCATAGCAGCTGCTGGCGGTATTGCTGCTGGTGCTGGACAAGCTGCCAAATCTTTTGTTGGTGGCGAGCAACCTACTCCTAGCGGAGATATGGAAGGCCAAATTACATTGGTTTCGCCAAATCCTGCTCAGGCTTACGTTCACTGGGATGTGCCGGTGAAGCTGAAGCGTCAGCTAAGACAGCAGGGTGGTAAGAAGCTAGCGGTACGGATGTACGATGTCACTTCTTTGGACATTAACCAACCGCTGCCTATTCATTTTCAAGAATTCGAGTGTGATGAATTGGCTTGGGATTTACATCTGCCAGTGCCTAAAGCCGATCGGCAGTACTTGGTAGAGATTGGTTATGTTACTGAAACAAATCAATGGATGATCCTAGCTAGATCAACTCCAGTCTGGATTCGTTCCAGTGCTGGTTAATTACTAGCTCCAGCTAAGATTGTAAAAATGAAACCCGCTGATTTAATCAGCGGGTTTTGTCTACATCGCTTAATTATATTAATTACCCGCGTCACTGGTTATGAGTCACTTCTACCACGGTGTGGACATTACCTCGAGGCGAGTAGTCGGCCTTAACAGTAATTGATAATGGATTCATGGCCGTTACTAAATCATCTAGAATTTGATTGGCTGACTCTTCATGAGAAATAGACCGGTCGCGATAGCTATTGATATATAACTTTAGCGCTTTTAACTCCACCACTTTTTGATCGGGGGAGTAAGTGACATAAATAGTCGCAAAATCTGGATAGCCAGAAAAAGGACATTTACAGGTAAATTCTGGTAGCGTAATATTTACATCATACTTACGACCAGGGCGAGGGTTAGGAAAAGTTGTTAAAGCTCCTTCAAGGATGGCACGTTCGCCATATTTCATTTCAGTCATGCTAGTTCGCCATATTCGTTGCTTCAAATATGGTAACTGCTAGTTATGATTCGTGGGGCTGTTTTGTTCCCAATCTGGACAGTTTTCCCCGTCCCAACCATAGGGATGAAAGCCACAAACTAGCAAATTACCACCAAATGTGGTGCCGTTATAATTGTGGCAGCCCATACAAGCCGGTTGAAACGTGGCGGAAGCCTCTTGTCGTGGTTCATAGTAGGTTGGCCACTCCTCAGTATTTTCCAGATCATTAAAAAAATTGAAAATCTGATTTTGACCATCCAAAATTTCGTCAAACCAGCCCGACCTTAAAATTTCTTCCTGAAATTCCTTCATTTCGGTGCTGATAAATTCCATCTCAGTAACCATAGTTTGACCAATCTCTTCGGCTGCTTCTTGAAATACGGTGTTAAGCTCTTCTGATATGTCGATTACCATTTCCCACACTTTGGTCAAATCTTTTTGCCAATCGGACATACAACTCCTGCAAGGGTGTTAGTGAGAAGGTTTGCTGGAAAGTAAGTCTACTACTTACTGCTTCTTGAGACGCTGCAACTCTTGTTGTAATTCTTCAACTTGCTGTTGCATACTCGAAACCTGAGGATCCCTAGCTTTCGGTTCTTCGTCTTGAATCTCAATCTTACGTGGCTCTTTCGGTTTAGCCGCTTCTGCTTGTCCAGGCTTAACCTGTGCCTGCTGAGCAGAACTCAACATGCCATCAACCATTTTGCGAGCTTCTTCGGCATTAATTTCGCCTTTGGCGACCATCTCATCGGCTAATTTCTGTGCCTGTGCTTTCACATCGTTAGCTTTTTCACCAGCTGAAGCTGCAATTCCTACCCCTAGGTAGAATGCCTTCTGTACGAAATCACCTAAACCAGCCATAAATTATAGGTTGTGAAGTGTAACACTAGGATGCTGAGTTGACCCGGAGACCACGCCTGTTATAAGCATCCTGTATTGCTGCTACCTTCCGGTTCTGACAAGATTAAGGCGTTACGACCGCGCGGATCCAGATCAATATCTAGGATAACACGCTACTGGGCATGATTACACACCATTCGTGCAAGTCGTATTCTACGCAATGATTCTGAACAAGTGGGTCAGCGTCTACTAAATGCTGGGCTTCCGCTAGTGAACTAGCCTGGAAAATCATCATGCCGCCACCGCGTTCTTTCCAGTAGCCGGTCTGGGCTTGATGACCACGATCGATCAAGGATTGAACATAGTCTTTATGTGCCGATACATGTTCGTCAAACTCTGATTTGGGAACAATGCCTTTTTCAATTTTGACAAACCAAGACATGGCAGTAGTGAGAATTTATTGTTTCTATTTTATATTTTGCTGAAAGTAAATTTCACTAATTTTTGTATAGATAGACATTGGGCATTGCCCAGTTACTGACTTAAGATAAAGAATCATTTGACTTGACAGGATCTCCGATGACTCTTGCCCCTCTTGCCACAGCCGATCTATCCAAAATAAAACTAGTGGCCACTGATATTGATGGCACTCTCACCAAAAATCACCGCTTCACCCCGCAGCTAATTACAGCTCTTCTGCAACTACAGTCTGCTAATATCGCGGTGTTACTGGTCACGGGTCGATCGGCTGGGTGGGTGAGTAGCCTTAGCAACTATTTACCAGTGGCCGGGGCGATCGGGGAAAACGGTGGTTGCTATTTCAGTGAAGCCGCCGACTGTCAACTGCTGCCTAACCTCAAAATCAAAGAAATCAGTAAACATCGCGATAAGCTTGCGGATTGCTTTTGGCAACTGCAAGGCACTCATTCTCAGCTTCAGGAATCTACTGACAACCGTTTTCGGCTCACTGATTGGACATTTGACTTAACGCAGCTGGATGCTACCGATCTGTGGGAAATTGCTGCTCAGTGTGAGCGCTGGGGATGGAATTTTACTTACAGTACGATTCAAGGCCACATTAAAATGGCCACCCAGAGTAAGGCTGCTGGGATTAGACAGGTGCTGAAGCAATACTTTCCCAAACTGAAGCCCCAGCAAATTTTGACAGTGGGCGATAGTCCTAATGATGCTTCGATGTTTGACCCGGAGCAGTTTCTGCACTCGGTGGGGGTAGCGAATGTGTTGCACTATCAAGACCAGATGGAACATTTGCCCGCTTACGTGACGGCACTACCGGAAGTTGGTGGCTTTGGGGAGATTGTCGATCGATTAGTGGCTGGTGCCGTAGCCGAGCCAGCCATCAATAATGATTCTAAATTCGACAAAATTGCTAGCTACATTGAACGATCACTGAGTTAACAGAGTCCCTTCTTTACAGCTGAGCTACACAGACTATTGCTGATAGAGGGAGACCGAGCAGCTAATCTAGAAACATCAAAAACAACCAATAGCGCTGCTGGCGCCCAAAGCGATCGACATGGAATTACGAGATTACCTGCGCACCCACGGACTAGAAAAACTAGCTGAAATCTACAGTATTAAAGCTACTAAGCACCAACAGTATCCCCATTTGGTCTGTTTGAAATATTCGCAACTAGACTCTCCCATGGGCGCTAAAATTGTCCAACAATGCCGGGGCACCATCCTCGATCAGGCTAATGATTGGCAGCTAGTTTCGTATCCCTACGATAAATTCTTCAACCACGGCGAAGGTCACGCCGCCCCTGTCGATTGGAGCAGTGCCAAAGTTTATGACAAGCTCGATGGCTCTTTGATGACCCTCTATTTTTATGATGGTCAATGGCGCGTACAATCTAGTGGCACCCCCGATGGGGCTGGTGAAGTGAGTGGTTTTGGGATGAGCTTTGCTCAACTATTTTGGAGCGTGTGGGCAGAATTGGGCTATCAATTGCCCGAGGACACAAAATGCTGTTTTATGTTTGAGCTGATGACCAAATACAACCGGGTAGTTGTAGTACAGCCTACCAATCAATTGGTGTTGCACGGTGTTAGAAACATCCAAACCCTGGCCGAGTTAGAACCCCAGCCTTGGAGCGACAAATATGGCTGGCAACTAGTAGCTCGCCACTCGCTCACTAGCTGGCCAGAAGTCATCGCTGCTGCCCAGCTACTCGACCCGATGAGCTTAGAGGGCTATATTGTGTGCGACAGGCAGTTCAACCGGGTTAAGGTAAAGTCGCCGCAGTATGTGGCGATCGCTCACCTGCGTAGTAGTTTTTCCTCGCGGCGGATGCTAGAAATCATCATGGCCAATGAAGGTGAGGAGTTTTTGGCCTATTTCCCGGAGTGGACAGACATCTATCAAAAGATTAAGCGATGCTATCACGAGCTGATCCAAGAAATCGAGGATGCTTATCAACAACATCAAAATATCGAAGTCCAGAAAGACTTTGCTGCTGCTGTTAAGCACCTTTCCTATAGTGGGGTGTTATTTTCCTTAAGATCGGGCAAAGCCCACAGTGTCAAAGAGTGTTTGCAAGCCACGACCATTTATAAGATGGAACAATTGCTCGGTGTTGATTATATTAATTTAGGAATGTAGTGTAGTTATGAAAAGAGTTTTAGTTTTAGTGGGCTTACCCGCTTCTGGTAAATCCACCTTTGCCAATAGTTTATTGCTAGCCGAACCCGGTTGCTGGGTGCGCAGCAATAAAGATTCGTTACGCGCCATGGCGCACGCTTCCCACTGGAGTAAAGGTAACGAAAAATTTATTTTGAGACTGCGCGATCAAATTATTATGATGGCGATGGAGGATGGTAAAAATGTGATTGTGGACGATACCAACTTTGGTAAACACATCAACCATATCAAGGAGTTGGTAAAGGGTGAAGCAATCGTGGAAGTCAATGATTCTTTCTTGCAGGTGCCATTAGAAGAATGCATTCGTCGCGATGCTTTGCGTCCGCAGCGAGTGGGTAAGGGCGTGATTATGCAAATGTATCGTAAATACGTGCAGATCTTAACTCCGCCGCCGGTTTATGACCCGAACTTATCTGATGCCATCATCGTGGATATGGATGGTACTTTGTCGTTATTGAATGGCCGCAGTCCTTATGATGCTTCTACCTGTCACCAAGATCCACCAAATCAGCCGGTACTAGATACAGTATTGCTTTGGCAACAGTCAATCAAAGTGATTATTTTATCAGGGCGCATGGATGATTGTCAGGTGCAAACTGAAAAATGGTTGGCGCAGTATGGCGTAAAACCCACTGGGATTTTCATGCGGGCTACGGGCGATCAGCGCAAGGATTCGATTATTAAGCAAGAGATCTTCGATCGAGAGATTTTAGGTCAATACAATGTCAAGTTCGTATTGGACGATCGGCAGCAGGTGGTGGATATGTGGCGAAGTTTGGGGCTGACAGTGTTTCAAGTGGCCGAGGGCGATTTTTAGATGTAAATTACCACTCGATCGATCTTTTGTTACGATGCGTTCAGATTTTGATGCCTGATGGTGACCTAAGTATTGATATTGACTAGAGAAGTAATAACACTTGGATGGATTATAATTTTTGAGTGATCGCTAGGTATATTTGCAGCGAAGCCACCCAAGTTTGCTAGAATAAAATTTAATATTCTATTTATAATTCTAAATTAAAGATGTTCAAATACCATCCAAATCTTTTGTATTCTAGCAGTTGATTGCCTTGCAATCTTCTATGTCTGCTCTAAATCTATATCTATTCAAACCTATATACTTATTAAATAAAAATCAATGTGTACGTCATTGATTAAAGTTTTGGACATCACAGCTTTAAGCTCTAATCCATCATCTTTGTAGAACTTGGTTCTGTTTGTAGCAGCACCAACATTTACTCTATTGTATATCCACAAACAATTCGGTAAGCAAAGACAAGGTTTGGATAGCCTTGTCAATTTCCCTATATAAACCCTTCATCTGCTAGTCCAGATAATTGTTTAGCAGTAACAAATATATTTTTTATTCTTTAAACTACTGAGAAAACTCAGTAGCCAATTAATGATGATGCTACCGATGGCTAAATATCTGTCTATTTTTGTAGACGGAAACAATATGTTTTATGCCCAACAAAAAAATGGCTGGTTCTTTGACCCCCGGAGAGTCTTAGAACATTTCACCAAAGATCTAGATGTCAATTTAATCAATGCTTTTTGGTATACTGGGCTGAAAGATCCTCAAGATCAACGGGGCTTCCGTGATGCCCTAATTAGCTTGGGCTACACGGTGCGTACCAAAATCCTAAAGGAATACTACGACGATACCTCCGGGCGTTACTCCCAAAAAGCTAACCTCGATATTGAGATCGTCGTAGACATGTTTAATACGGTAGACCAATACAATCGTGTTATCTTGTTTAGTGGTGATGGTGATTTTGAACGAGCGATCGAACTCCTGCGTTCCAAAAATACACACATCACAGTGGTCTCCACAGAAGGAATGATTGCCCGTGAGCTTCGCAACGTTACTGATAGGTATATAGACCTCAATGATATCCGCGATCAGATTGAGAAAATCGATGCAATGTAAACGTCAGCCAACTGGGCTGCTGCTCCTTATCTAGGTGATAGAGGTCTAACTTCGATCGCGTAGCATCTCACCCGTTGAGAATCGCCCACCATCTATCACCACCAAATTTAGCCAGCCCCGGCCTTTAGCGCCGTTAAAGCATTAGCGATCTCCTCAGTGGCGATCGCTTAGTTTTTATTAATTTTACTGATTTTTTATCTTATTCCAACATCATGAATCAACCAATTGACCGGATTTTAATTTTTGATACTACTCTGCGCGATGGCGAACAGTCGCCCGGTGCTACATTAAACGTAGAAGAAAAGCTGACGATCGCCCGCCAATTATCGAAACTAGGCGTTGATATTATTGAGGCGGGCTTCCCCTTTTCTAGTAAGGGGGATTTTGAAGCCGTTCAAAAAATTGCCGACCAAGTGGGTACTCCTCATGGCCCAATTATTTGTGGCTTGGCCAGAGCGAGCGAAAAAGACATCAAGGCTGCCGCCGAAGCCTTAGCCCCGGCAGCGAAGAAAAGAATTCATACTTTCTTGGCTACTTCTGATATTCATTTGGAATATAAGCTGAAGAAAACTCGCGCTGAAGTCTTAAAGTTGGCCGGTGAGATGGTAGCCTATGCCAAGACTTGTATAGATGATGTAGAGTTTTCCCCCGAGGATGCCTGTCGGACTGATCCAGATTTTTTGTATGAGGTTCTGGAACGGGTGATCGCGGCCGGAGCTACTACGGTCAATATTCCAGACACGGTTGGTTACACTACGCCCAGCGAGTTTGGGGCTTTGATCAAAGGTATTAAAGACAATGTACCAAATATCGATCGAGCAATTATCTCGGTGCATGGCCACAATGATTTGGGGTTGGCGGTTGCTAACTTTTTGGAATGCGTGAAAAATGGTGCCCGACAACTAGAATGCACTATTAATGGTATTGGTGAACGGGCTGGCAATGCTGCCTTAGAAGAATTGGTGATGGCACTGCACGTGCGGCGACAATATTTCAATCCCTTTGTCGGCAGACAAGTAAACTCCGAAGCACCATTGACCAACATCGACACTCGACACATCTATAAAACCTCACGGATGGTTTCTAGCTTGACCGGGATGTTGGTGCAACCCAATAAAGCGATCGTAGGAGCCAATGCCTTTGCCCATGAGTCGGGGATTCACCAAGATGGGGTGCTAAAGAACAAATTGACTTACGAGATTATGGATGCGCAATCGATCGGACTGATTGATAACTCGATTGTGTTAGGCAAATTGTCGGGGCGCAATGCTTTCCGCACGCGGTTATTGGAATTGGGCATTGAGCTGTCCGAAAATGATTTGAACAAGGCTTTTCTGCGCTTTAAGGATGTCGCCGACAAGAAAAAAGACATTACCGATCGAGATTTGGAAGCGATTGTCAACGATGAAATCAAGCAAATTCCAGAGACATTTGTGCTGGAGCGGGTGCAGGTTTCTTGCGGCGACCATACCCGACCAACGGCAACGGTATCGGTGCGGCTACCGAATGGGGAGGAAATTACAGATGCGGCGATCGGCACTGGGCCGGTGGATGCTATTTACAAAGCGATCAATCGGGTGGTGAATGTGCCAAATGAGTTGATTGAGTTTTCGGTGCAGTCGGTGACGGCGGGTATTGATGCTTTGGGTGAGGTGACGATTCGGCTGCGGTATCAGGATCGGACTTATTCGGGTTATGCGGCGAATACGGATATTGTGGTGGCTGCGGCGCAGGCTTATGTGAATGCGCTAAATCGGTTGTATACGGCGAGTCATAAGTTGGATGAGGCGGCGCAAACAGCACAGATGGTCTGATCTATTTACACGATAACCAGAGATATTTGAGATTTCATAGCTCATTTCTCTGGTTCCCGTTCTACACTATCAGGGTAAACCTCATCAATAACTGCCCCAAAGTATGACGTTACAATTAAGGCTATGAAGTTCGATTGGGATGAATGGAAGGCAGCCAGCAACCTATCAAAGCATGAAGTTTCATTTGATGAAGCAAAAACAGTTTTTGATGATCCGCTGTATGTTGACTTCTACGATCCAGATCACTCTGACGATGAGGAGCGTTACCTCGTTATTGGAGAATCTAGCCAAGGACGGTTGTTAATTACGTCTTACACAGAAAGAGGAGTATCAATTCGTTTAATCAGTGCTAGGGTTGTCACACGATCTGAGAGAGAAGTATATGAAGAAAAATAGTTTTGAACCAGAAGATGAGATGCGGTCAGAGTATGACTTGAGGAGTTTAAGGGTTAGGAAGCTTGGTGCTGGGCGTAAAAGTTTTGGTGGGGCAGTTGTTCGGCTAGAGCCAGATGTGGCGGAGATGTTTCCTGATGCTGATGCGGTCAATGAAGCGTTACGATTTTTGGTTAGGGTTGTACAAGAAAGATAATTGCAAACATCCAAACAATAGAGTGAATTTATATATCCTATTTTATGGTTCTGGTATTTATAAGCAGTTTATGCTGAAGATACTCAGCCTGAATGGGATGGAAAAGTCAATTTGTGGTCGATTACATAACGATCATTTATACTAGTGTTGGAGAAAATAGCCTAAGGATAAAGGTGTTACCGATGAATGCTATAGAGCATCTCAATAAAGAAGGTATTCGAGACATAATTCTAGAAATTCATTATGATAATCAAGCTGACTTTTGTTTATCTAGACATGGTGAAGATGGTGTGATAAAACACATATCCCAAAATACAAATATAGAATCTGATGAAATAGATTCAGCATTTAATTATTTAATTGAGGCTGGATTGATGGAAATGAAGAATGCTGCGGGAGATGCAAAAATAACATATCGAGGTGTCAAAGAAGTTGAAAAACAGATGGTTAAGAAGAAACAAAATAACCGTCACCAGATTCTAAATTATCTTTATAGAAAATTAGAAGGCTCAAGTCCATATATGGATAGAAGTGCAGCGGTTAGTTATTTTGTTGAGAACAATAAAATGACTTCATCAGAGGTAGATGAAGCACTTCTTGATCTAAAAGATGAAGACCTGATCAAGGGAATGAATTATAATACGTTAACAATTACGCCAACTGGTAGAAGAAAGGTTGAATCTTTAATAGAAAGTTCTGTAAACAGTCAAACAAAAAAATAACTTATATTGAGCAACAAATACTTATGGGAAATAATATTAGCAATGGTGATAATTCTGTAATTATTAACCGTTCATCTATAGATAATTCTTTCAATACTAATAATAGTTCTGATGCAGTAAGTATCGTTAAAGAATTAGCGACTCAAGTTGAGAATATTTTAAAAGAGCTTGAAAGACGTAACCCCAGTGCCACTGAAAAGCAGCAAATAAACTACATTGATGCAGTAATAGAAACAGGTTTAATACAACGATGCCTTGGGCTGTCAAGAAACGTTGTTAATACTTGTATTGAAGAGTTCATTCTAGATAATCAGTTATATAAATATAGTAAAGTGCTTAATGCAGCTTTGGCTGGTTGGCAAAATGGATTATCTTAAAAATGCCTCGATTCGTGCTGAAATTCTAGTTTTCAATGCTAGTCTGGGCTTGTCGGTCGGACTAGTGAATTAGGAATAACCCGAATTTCAACATTGCTGCCCAACGCATTAATAAACTGAAAAAGGTGATACGAATGATTATAAAGTTGAAGTTCGATCGAAATCTCATTCACCTTTTGATCCCGTCAAGCTAAAATAAAAAAGCGATCATCGAAAAAAAGTCAAAACCATGACAGTAAGACAACCCCGCCATAGTAAAGAAGAATTTGCTCGGCGCGGACACGAAATCTACGAATCTCAGATCCGTACTGAAGTCGAAGAAGGCAATCATGGAAAAATTGTAGCCATTGATATTGAAACCAAAGCTTTTGAAATAGCCGACGATAGCCTGACAGCTGCCAAACAATTGCTGCGGCGTTGCCCTGATGCCCAAATTTTCGGTATTCGGATTGGGCACCCCGCTGTTCACCGCTTTGGTCTCCGTTCCCCTGGCATATTAGCATGATGCTAGGCAATGTGAATTCACGCCGAGAAGCGATTATTCACATTGCTGCACTGGGTGAAAATAATCAGCGGCAAGGGATTAAGGCAGTTATTGACACCGGATACACTGGTTTCCTTACGTTGCCTTCTGCCATCATCACAACGCTAGAATTGACCTGGTTTATGCAAGAAGAAGGGATTTTGGGCGATGGCAGCATCTGTATGTTTAATGTATTTGAGGCATCCGTGATATGGGATGGCCAGGTGAAATCCATTGAAATTAATGAATCAGAAACAGACCCACTAGTCG
The DNA here is from genome assembly GCA_043755575.1 of Synechococcales cyanobacterium. Lineage (GTDB taxonomy): Bacteria > Cyanobacteriota > Cyanobacteriia > Cyanobacteriales > Chamaesiphonaceae > JAAFHZ01. The sequence goes on along the minus strand of JAYUSR010000176.1, from coordinate 517 downwards.
GGATGGGTTTACTTGAAGGCTACGAATTGAACATTCAAGGTTTTGCAGGGGGAAGGGTAACAATTAAAGCTTTGTCATAGCTATGCCTTCGCTTTGGCAATCGAGTTATCGATCTTTGCTTCATACCGTAACAACACGAGTTTGGGCATGTCGATCGGACCAGTGAATTAGGAATAGCCCGAATTTCTACATTGCTACCCAGTGCATCAAGAAACCGAAAAAGGTGATACGAATGATTATAAAGTTGAAGTTCGATCGATCTTAAAGCAAGTAGATCGACTGAATGCCAAGATCGGATCTAATACAGGAGATCTTCTAAAATAGGAAAGAACCTAATCCCATCTTCATGGAAGTCCCCTCCCTTCATCCCGACACCATCAAAGAAGTCAAAGCCAAGGCCGATATCTACGAAGTCGTGTCTTCCTATGTGGTATTAAAAAAACAGGGGAAAGACTACCAAGGATTATGTCCTTTCCATCAAGAAAGATCACCCAGCTTCACCGTTAGCCCCAGTAAG
>JAYUSR010000175.1:0-4020 GCA_043755575.1 Synechococcales cyanobacterium | reverse complement strand
GTTCATAATTGTAAATTCCAGCAATTAAATTCAACCTTAATCCAAATCGCCTTCTTCTGTTTCGATACCTGGAGGAGAGTATTCCGAATATTTTCAGTTTCCGGTGAACATGTTCGACAATAATTCTTTGTGGCATTGCTGATTTAAGGTATGATTTGCCCTCACCTCGCCAGATCCTTCGTCTCTGGCTCTCCTCTCCCAAGCTTGGGAGAGGGGTTAGGGGTGAGGGCAAAATCTATGCTTCATACCCCAATTCAGCAACGCCTAGGTTACACTCTGGATTTGCATACGGCTCTGTATACAGAAGCTTTGGATTTATTCCCCACCACGACAACACAGCCTACCGAGATATGATGAAAATATTAGAAAAACAAATTTAGACAATGAAAGAGCGTTGGCTACAACTATGGCAAAGACTGAAATCTGAGCCACCAGAAAGAAGTTGGGCGCAGTTATCGGATCTTTACAATTCGCCCGATCGCCATTATCACAGCCTGAATCATATCCTAGCCTGTTTGAAACTGCTGGAGTTAACCGTAAACAGTCAACCAAAGGTGATAGATTCTCAGCTAATTACAGCAATTGAACTAGCTATTTGGTTTCATGATGCTATCTACGATACTTATGCTGCCGATAACGAGCAGCAGAGCGCGAATTTAGCTCGATCGACTATCCAAGAAGCTGGACTGAGTAAAGAATTAGCCGATCGCGTTTACCAGTTAGTATTAGCCACTAGCCACAGTACTACTATTGAAAATGATTATGACACTCAGTTACTAATCGATATAGATCTGGCGATTTTGGGTAGTAAGCCCGATATCTTTGGGATATATGAATCCCAGATCCGTCAAGAATATGCCTGGGTACCGCTGGCTACTTTTCGACAAAAACGCGCCGAGATTCTGCAAACTTTTCTCGATCGAACAAACATTTATCAGACCGTCTGTTACCGAGAAAAATTTGAAGCGCCTGCCCGTCGAAACTTAGCCCAGTCAATTGTTCAGCTAGCTAACAAATAGAGCGTCAGCATTGACCCCCCATTCCAAAGACTATGGAGCAACATCGAAGATAGTAGATTGCCAGTGCGGTGATAGACATAGCCCAAAATGATCCCCAACACCGCCAGAGGCATCAGCTCGGATAAGCTGAGATGTGCAGCAGCAAAAATTATCCCACTAGCAACAATTGCCTGCCCTGGTGAAAGATAGCGGGTCAGAGAGGGCATTAGAAATCCCCGGAAAAAATATTCTTCAAACAACGGTGCCGCTACTGCTGCCGTCAACAAAAAGAAAATAAAAGCGCTATTATCTTTGCTGTCCAAAACGATTGACAGAATTGGATTACTACCGCCCTTGCCCTGCCAAATTTTATCGTTAATTACCGATACTAGTAAGACAACCGGGGTAGCTACTAAATAGCCACCCAGACCCCAGATCACCCAATTCTTAGTGCCTTTGAAACTAAACCAATCTGCCGATAGGGGCTGGTAGGAAGCGAGAGAACCACGCATGAACCAAGTTACCCCTACTGCCATTGTGAGGTAGCTAAAGAAGATATAGGCTGCTTTTTGCCATAGTGCTACTTGGGCGAGATTGATGCCAGTTAATTTAAAGCCTAGGTTGAACAAAATAGGAAGTAGTAATTGGCCAATCACCAAAAAGCCCAAAACTACCTGCCAAATAATTTCTCCATCCCAAGGTACTGATGATTGCTGGGGTGCTCCCAGAAGTGAAACTGGCGTTAATTCATCTAATCCAGCTGGGGCAGTTGATGATGACTGCCGCATTTTGAGCAACTGCGCGACGAATAACCATAAACCCCAAAGCACTCCCAGTAATAAACCACCACCCCGGATGATTGTTAAGTTCGCCAGCTTATAGATAGCAGCTAAGGCTGCATTAATTTGGTTAGTTTGGAGTTGGGCGAGGGCGGTGGTGTCGCCCTGTCTTTGATATAACTGATGCAGAGCCTGGTAGCGAAACCATCCTTGCAAATCTCGATCAATCAACTGGCTAGCTGAAGTCGGAACGGGTTTTTGGGGATTCCAGAGCTGGGTTAAAACATCAGCCGTGCTGGCCAGTGGGGACTCCGGCAATTCCTGGCGCAGTTGCTGCCAGGTCTGTTGGGCCGCAGTGGTCTTGTGCTGAACAGCTTGGAGTAGTCCCAGCTCTAGATTGATTTGTTGCGAATTGCGCTGGATTGCTTTTAATGGTTTAGCTAAAGTTTCAGCAATAGCCTGTCGGTTGGTAATCTCTGGATTAAACTCCGCTTCTTGCAGTCGTTGCTGAAGTTGAGTAGTGGTTTTCTGATTCACTGAGCGAGCAGCTTCGTATTGAGTCTGAGCCAACGATACTGCTTCTTTGCCCACCAAGGAATTGTAAACCTCTGCTGGAATTTGTGCTTGCTCTAAGTCTTGAGCATTCAAACTGGATGCTTGCAGCAAGATATTAGCCTGATATAGTTCTAACTTTCCCTGCACCTGCGGTTCATTCCAACTGCCCAAGAGAGCCGAGCAGACAATGAGTCCCATGACGATCGACAACAAGCTCAAAATAATACGTTTGACAGTCCAGCCCTGTGTTGCGCCCTGCATGGTTAACCAGAAATAGTTTATCTAACCATTATCGTACAAACCATCAAAGTCCTTGCTCAATATAGGCAATCACCTGCTCTAAATACCAATCTTCGTCGTAGCCAGGATACTCCTCTTTGTAGCGGGTCATAAGGCGCTCGGCCATTGGCCACTGACCACCGACTAAAACCAACAGGCGCTGGCGTAAATCTCGATTACCACTGTTCAGCGGTGGACTAGTTGGAGTATTACTGGGCGATATGGGCGGAACTGATCGGTTCGTTTGGAAGCTTTGGAGTTTTTGGATAGTTTCTTGATAGCTGCTCAGATTATGTTGATCGAGATACATATTAGCTGCTGTTTGATAATCTGTCTGCGCTGCCGTCAATTCTTCGATTTTGGCATGAGCTTGGGCACGTTCTACGTAGGCAGCAGCATCGTGGGGATTAATCGCGATCGACTGATTCAACTCTTCGATCATCTGCGTGTAGTTACCTAAACTAGCCTGTACCTGGGCCTGAAAAATATAGATTTGGGCATCTTGGGGATTAATTTGCAGTGCCTGGGCAAAATCGGCTAAAGCTCCTTGAAAGTCACCTAATTGCTGACGCATCCGTCCGCGATGACGATAGGCTGTGTGCACCTTGGGATCAATCCGCAGGGCGGTATTAAAATCTAGCAAAGCTGCATTATTATTTTGGCGCATCATTTGAATCACGCCGCGACAGCAATAAGCTTGAGCATCTTGAGAATGCGATCGCACGGCTCCATCGGCGGCGCGGATAGCGCCCTCCAGATCGCCAGCTTCGGCCTTGGCGATTGCTGCACCATAGACAGTAACAGTGTTGATAGCAGCCGGATTGTTGATGGATAAATTATTAATCGGTGGATTCCAAGCCTGGGCTTTTTCTAGACACAAACGGCTGTTAGCTAAATCTTGCTGTTGGAGATAAAGACTAGCTGCTAGTTTGTAAGCTTCGATCGATTCCTGGCGTTGGGCTAATTTCTGGCAAATATTTCCCTTGAGCTGGTAGGCAGGGGCGTAGTCCCGGGCAAACAAAATGGCTTGGTTAATATCAGCCAAGGCTCCCGATAAGTTTTTTAAAATTAGGCGCACTAAAGATCTGCCATAGTAGGCATCGCGCTGCTGCGGTTGGAGATCGATCGACCGCGTGTAATCGGAAATGGCATTTAGGTTGTTACCCAAGTCAAAGTAGACCAAACCTCGCCGGTAATAGACCTCAGCTGCTGCCGGATTGGCAATCAGCGCTAGCTCAAAATCTTCGATCGCGCCTTGATAATTCTGAGCCTGAGCTTTAGCCAATCCTTGCTGATAGTAGTCGTTCATGGTGGTGTGGATATCGCCAACCATCCAATCATAAAACTATTTGCTGGCAGGTTGTAAATCTCGATCAGCTATTTCGGTAGTACTGACCGTGGGTGACGAC
>JAYUSR010000174.1:0-4040 GCA_043755575.1 Synechococcales cyanobacterium | reverse complement strand
TACCTCACATTATTTTCGTCATACCAATACAACCACTCTCGCCGACTATGCCGATAGATCTGTGTTTCAGCTCCGATCGCCAGCCCAACTTCTGGCATCCAATAGGGCTGTTGGCCATCACTTTGCAACACATACTCACCATCAATCAACTTATAAAGTTGAAACTTAGCCTTTCTTTTCCGCAGCGGAGCATAAACTAAATAGTATAAAACACCAACTGATCGGTAGATTTCAAATTTTTTGGTATGTTCTTTGCCAGGAGTTCTAGAAATCACTTCCAAGGCAAATAGTGGAATTACTTTTTCATCCCACAATACATAGCTAGAGCGTAAATACTCATCATTAATATCTTCTACTCCCAAACTCAAAAAGCCATCCGGGGCAATAGCGGGTAGATCTGGATTGTAGTAAAAACCTAAATCAATTCCAAAAAGCCAATCAGTTCGATCGCGCCACCGGTCTAACAAAATCGCTTTCAATAGTCCTGGAATCAGTTCTTGTAACTCACTATCCACTGCTTTATCATCTGAATCTGGTAACTCTTCCGCTGTTGGCAAACCATCCCGAAACTTAAAATCTTCAATCGTAGGATTTCGCTTCTTGATCGATGGTTTAACCACCGCAACAGATTTAGAAAATTTAGCCAGTGGCGAACTTGTCATGTAAATTAGCCTCGCTAACTCTCTTCCCCAGCTTAACCTATCTGTATCGCCTCGATGCTGAAATTTGAGAAATTCGACTGAAGAGTAGTTTACTCAATCGTAATTCTGCATAAAAAAACACCATGATTAGCAGTCTAATTGCTAATCGTGGTGCGATCACTATTATTGCTTATGCTTCGTCAAGAGCCGCAATCCCAGGTAAGACCTTACCTTCTAGAAGTTCCAAGGAAGCCCCACCACCAGTAGAAATATGACTCATTTTATCCGCCAAGCCAACCTTCTCAACTGCGGCTACCGAGTCGCCACCACCAATAATAGTGATAGCACCCTGTGCCGAAATTTCCGCTAGGGTGTGAGCCACAGCCTCAGTACCAGCAGCAAACTTATCAAACTCAAATACACCCATAGGGCCATTCCAAATCACCGACTTACAGTCAGCTAAAGCCGATTGGAAAGCTTTGATTGAATCTGGACCAATATCTAGACCCATCCAGCCATCAGGGATATTATTGATATCCACAATCTGGGAATTAGCATCAGGGGCAAAGTTATCAGCGACCACTACATCAGTCGGTAAAATCAGCTGTACACCCTTTTCTTTGGCTTTGGCTTCCAGTGTCCGGGCTAATTCCAGCTTATCTTCTTCTACCAAAGATTTACCAACCTTCAAGCCTCGCGCTTTGTAGAAAGTGAAAATCATGCCGCCGCCTAAAAACAGTTTGTCGCATTTGTCTAACAGCGTTTCAATCACACCAATCTTGCTCGAAACCTTAGAACCACCAACAATCGCTGCCAATGGCCGCTTGGGGGATTCGATCGCGGTCTGCAAATACTTCAGTTCACTTTCAATCAAATAACCAGCTACCGCAGGCTTCAAATACTTAGTTACTCCTTCGGTCGAAGCGTGAGCGCGGTGAGCAGTACCAAAGGCATCATTCACATAAACATCGGCGATCGAAGCCAGCTTTTTGGCAAATTCTGGGTCATTCTTTTCTTCTTCTGGATAAAAACGAACGTTTTCGAGCAACGCTACTTGACCGTTGGTCATAGCCGCAACTTGTGCTGCTACTTCATCACCGATACAGTCATTGCATTTCACGACATTCTGACCCAGCAACTCTGACAAGCGTGCCGCCACCGGAGTTAATCGCAACTTTTCGTCTACACCTTTTGGCCGACCAAAGTGACTACATAAAATCACGATCGCACCCTTACCAGTTAAATCTTTAATTGTGGGTAATGCCGCTCGAATACGGGTGTCGTCGGTGATTTTGCCGTTATCATCAACTGGCACATTAAAATCAGCCCGTACTAAAACGCGCTTACCAGCTAAGTCCGCTGCCGATAAGCTAGCTGCAGATCTTTTAGTCATATAATTAATCTCCTTTATTAATAAGAATATTTAGTTTTGTGTCAACTTCTCAGCTACCCATAATTTAACCACAAAGCGGTCTTGGCTTATCGCCAATTCAGAAATCACTAAGTATTTGTGCTCATTGATAAGAATCAACGAGAGTTGGAATTAGAACCTGAACTAACAAAAGAACCGCTACTAGTCGAGGAATTGGCGGATGTTCCGGCAGCGACCTGCTTCAGAGAGACCGATAGGTCAAAGCGATTAGTAACATTACTAATGGCATTACTAGTGAGACCGATCGAATTAATTCCACTCATGATCGATTGAGCTACTGGGGTCAATGGTGGCAGCAAAGCGCGCTGCGATGGCGGCATCTTGTCTAAATTAATAAAAAATTGACCACTATATGGAGAGATTTCCGATTTCATCACCTGTTGAAACTGGTTATTATTAGCCAAAGCCACTGCTGGTTGCGGTAGAAATTGATCAGTAACTGGTGTGCCCAAAGCCAAAAAGGCCAAGTTATCGGAGAGCCAACCGTGGGTGGCATTCACCCCACCAATCGGTGAAGACCAATTGACCACATCAGTATTTTTAGTATTGGTCTTGGCCACCTGAAATTGGTAACGACTAGCCATCGCCTGATCTAACTTGTGGAAAGTCGCTTCAGCAGCTGATCGATCGGAGGGCTTCAACATTAACAGTAAGGAGCCGCCTAAAAAATTTTGGCTAGGTTGATCGGCTGGTACCAGAGCTAGTAAAAATTCATTTTTGCTCCAAGCCAAAATATCAGTTGTTAAGTCTAGGCCAGTGGTCGATTTAAGACCAGCAACTACTACTTCTGGGGACATTGGCGCTGCCGGATTTCCATTCGCCAAGGGTAAATAATCTGCCCATAACTGTGCCAAACTACTGCCGGAAACCATCATCACCGTGCTTGCGGGCAGGCGCCGACCAAAATCTGGACTATTTTTACTAGGGACTAGACTCGTGGGCTGCGGGGACTGCCACCAGGAAATACCTTTGCTGGAAATCAGATTGCCATCAAGATTGATATTAGCGGCCAAACCTTGTTGCTGCTGTAATCGTGCTAACTTATCCGGCGGCAAAATACTGGTATTGTAAGCCACGGCCAAGGGCACATTCACATAGACTTGAGCGAGGGGCTGGTTCATGGATATCGCACCCCAGGCCGGAGTATAGCCAGGTGTTTTTGCTAAAGTTTTACCAGATTTAAAGGCATCGATCGACTGTTCGACCGCTTGCACATTAGAGCTAAACAACGCCACTCGCTCTACAATAGCCATCACCAAGGTGCTGTCATTGTGGGTGCTTTCTTGGAGCGTTACTCCTTTGTAGGTACGTTCTACTGTTTGGTCTTGGCCACCATTAGGGGCTTTGGTTTTGGCAAATAACTGGGTTGCCGCCGTGTCTGAATTCACTGGTAGCAAGACGATCGGCAGATTTTTAGCTGGGGCTGAATTTTTACCGCTGGCAGTTGGCACAGTCAGCGGCGCGAGATAAGCCACCGCGATCCCGGAGCCGAGCGCTGGCTGAATATCTCGCTCGAAGTCTAGACCATGATCGGTGAAAAACTCTTGCTGCCACTTCGCCAATTCTTGGGTAACAACTGCCCGACTTTGGGGAGTACCAAGCTGTTGAAGCTGCTGCCACCGCTGGCGATCAGTCGATATGGCCACCGCTACCAGAGTGTTTGCTGGTAAATAATTTGCTCCCAGAGGAATATCTAGTTTAGAGTTAGTCGATCGATTCGCAAATGCCAGGTAAATTCCCATCGCCGTTGCCACTACTGCCACAATGCCAGCGATCGATCGCCGAAGTTTAGGGTTTAGTCGGCGGCGGCGTTTTCGGCGGACGGAAGGATTCGGCTCGTGCATATCGAGATACTTCAGACTGTAATTGCGATTAATCACCCTCTAGAGTATCAGTAGTATCACTTCGGTCTCAACTATTTACGCTGTTCTTGGTGCCGTCGTTGATACCAAGTTGCCGCTCCTACC
>JAYUSR010000173.1:0-12976 GCA_043755575.1 Synechococcales cyanobacterium | reverse complement strand
TCGTCGCGGGCATTTGCAAAAGGGGATGAATACTGAGAATCAAGCTGAGGATGCTTGAGCCGATGCCGACCCAGCAAAGGGATTTAGGAAATAGGTGGTAACGAAAAATGACCTGGCTAGCGAGTCCGATCGCACCACCGCCCAATAGCCAAATACTCATTTCTGGCGCACCGACACTAAGGGGAAGTAAAGTCATATTCGGAGCCGGAATCACACTCCAAATAGTGAGAAACAGGACAAGAATAGTCAATAGTAGAGGGATGGTAGCCAAAAGAATTTGCCAGGAATTTAAGGGGTTCAACATGTTTGTAGAATGGGGTTTAAGGGCATTTTAGCAAGAGCCAGTCCTAAATCTCTAACCCATAAAAGCTCGCTCCCAAAACCAAATTAAACTCATGACGATAACTCCCCCTGAAATGAAGCGCCGGATAGTTAAATCCCAAGAGAATTGACGGAGGTAGGAGAGTAAGAAATAGACAATTAGCACAATCGCAAATTGTCCTAATTCTATCCCCACACTAAAGCTAGCGAGAGAAGCTACCAAATTAGTTCGCGGTAGATCTAATTCTTGCAAAGCGGTCGAAAATCCTAATCCATGAATCAAACCAAAGCCGAAAGCCATCTGCCATCTAGCTTGTGATTCTTTGCGCCACAGATTTTCGGCAGCGATGTAGGCGATCGACAGGGCGATGGCAATTTCGACCCAGCGACTGGGGACAGAAATAATATTTAAGGCAGCCAAAAAGAGGGTAAAGGAGTGCGAGAGGCTAAAAGCCGTAACTATTTTGAGTAAAGAGCGCAATTCTCCACCCAACATTAAAAGACTAATTAAAAACAGAATATGGTCGTAACCTGTCCAAATATGCTCGATGCCCAGGCCAATGAAGCTAATAATTTGTTGTTCAATCGGACTATCGATGAGAGCCGCATCTTTAGATCCAGGGGTGAAGACTAGATTACTAACTTGACCATCTCGCCAGACCTGAGCTAGACACCGGGCTGTAGTTACTCCGGTCACAAATAAGTCGTAATGAATTTGCAACTGTTCGATGGGCTGTGCCCAATGATATTGCAGTAATAAGTTGCTATGAGTATCAGGTGTAGCGATCAAATTAGATGGCAATTTTTCAGCTGCTGTAGACTCGATTGTGAAGGTGTCATGCGTTTGTCTGGTGGCGGTGAGCTGAATTTTAGTATTAAAGAATTGTTGGAGATTTTTTTGATGCTTAATGATTTCCGCGTCTGATAACTGTTGATCGAGGTCGTCATCAAACTGTGCGATCAACCCAGTGGGCACCGTCAAATTAAGACTAACATCCTGTTTCTCGATTTGGATATCGGCCACTGCCAAATCTGCCCAATGAGCCGGACTGGGTAGAGCTAAAGACAAAGTTATCAATAAACCTAAGCCCCACTGGAGAGCGATTCTGGCAGTTTTAGATACTAAGCTCGCATATTTTAGATTTTTCATATGTTAAAAGCGCTATCAGCTGAATACCCGCATTAGTTCAATCCCGACAAACCCACGCCCAAACCCAGCGCCTGTCTAGCTCCTTTGTCGAAGAGTGGATCGATCGACTGAATCTGCTGTTGATATTGCTGTGCCTGGGCTAATTTTCCCCGGGCGTTGGCGATGGTTGCCGCTCGATCGATCAAGCCTGGATCACGAATCCCTGACTTCAAGGCTTTTTGGATAGCTTGCTCAGCCGCTGATAGTTCTTTGGTCTGCAAGTAAGCCGCTGCTAAAGTATCCCAAGTTTCTGGATCTTGACGAATTTTAATTTCTGCCTGCATCAAACTGAGCGCCTCCTTGCCATCCCGCTGTTGTCCGCGCTCTAATAACAACTGGGCTAACTCCCGCCGATGACCAAAGCCGCTGAGATCCGATCGTAATCTGGCAATTGCTCGTTCCCAAGTTTGGTTAGCCTGCTTAGTATTTCCTTGTAATAGTTGTAACCGGGCAGAACCTCTCAAAGCGACATGATCGTACACCGTGGGAGTCTGCTGATTGGTGAGAAAAAATTGATTGTATAGTTGCATTGCGCGTTCTTGGGACTTGGCTTGCTGCGGCTCAGCTTGCCACTGTCGCACCGACAACTCGGCCAAATTCAATAGAGCTGGCGGATATTTGGGCAATATTTGCAGAGCCGATTGATATAGTTCCTCGGCCTGCTGAAGTTGGCCGCGCTTGTAATAAAACCGTCCTAAGAGAGTACGAACCCAAGCCGAGCTGCCCGCTTCTTCCGGCTCTTCAGCGGCGATGGCGACCTGGAAATCCCGCAAAGCAGCTTGATCTTGTCCCTGAGCAACTTCCACCAAAGCTTTGAGTGCCAAATTTCCCAGGGTAGGTACTTTTTGAACCAAACGATCCACTGTCTGACGGGCGGTAGTCACATCACCCATCGCTAGATAATTAGTAGTTAATAAAGCGAGGGATTCAGATTGAGGAGGCAGTTGTTTTAGTAAGGATAAAGACTGGGCGAAATCATGCTTGGCCGCTGCAACCTTAGCCAATACGGTAATTGCTCCATAGTTACTGACGGGCAATTGTTCTAGCGATTGCTGCGCGGCCTGTTGAGCCAACAGATACCAACTACTTTCTCCCGTGGCCCGCGCCATTCTTAAGTAAGTCTGAGCCAGGGCAGCCCGTTCTAGTCCAGATGTTGGTTGTTGTTGAATTAATCGTTGGTGAAAGGCAATTTCCCGTTGAATATTTTGGGTGACACTGCCCACTGCTGGCCGTTGAAAGGGATATTTCCAAGCCGAATTAGATGAGGGTACTGATAGTCCAACAGATACTGCGATCGAAAGGCCAATGAGGAGGGCACTAATTGCCACCGATTTCGGTGGGGGTGATAGTTTGAGGGAATGAATTTGCATGGCGATAGAGTAGTGGTTGATAACTTATTGCAGCAGGATAATATCTGGCTCGTCCGGGTTAGGTGATTTGAGCGTTCCTACTAAACTCGGATTAACATTGACTGCTGCTTTCTTGATGGTGATCGGAGTCGTTCCCAAACTGATTGTTCCTTCCTTTAACTCCGCAATTAACACTTTTGGATCTTGGTAATTTAAGCGCGGGGCTAATATGATGGCGATTCCTCGCGCTAATTCTGGTTTGTTTTGAGAAATGGCCTCGGCCAAAGTCGTGATCAGAGTTTTGTTGTCTTCTAGTCGCTGCTTAATTCTTTCGGCTTCTGCTTGGACAACTTCCGGGGCATTTAGTCGCCAGGTAACACTAGCTTGCCAGCGCAGATTATTATTGCCGCTGCTATTGTTAAAGCCCAAAGAATCGATATTATTCGCAGAACCCACATCGATTTTCAAGCAAACATTAGAACAGCTTTCGGAGCTGACCGGAAATGTGGAAAATTGGGCATAGCCAGGAAAAGTTATAAACGTCAGGCTCGTGCCCCAACAGAAGAGTAGAGAGTATTTCACGGCTGCAATATATTTGCCTCAAGGATATTTTGCTAGAGGCAAGTGAATTCTTTCCTCTAGCGATTTTCTCGTGTCCCCGCAAACAACTACATCAAATAGTACATAGTTGTGATTCTTTAGTTATCTTGACTTTGATGCTATCTAATTGGGCAAGGCTAAATAGGGGAAGCTTTTTTCTAAGGGCTTATGTCCCTGAGCCGGATTCCCTGATGAGCCTTCGTAGGAAACGTTATCACTAGTTACTGCACCATTGGTGAGGACACTCAGCACTGTATCCACCGTATCGTCTTTGAATAGTCGTCCCCGAATCGGACTACCTTTAGCATTGAGGGCATTAGCAAAACCACTGGGGCCAGTAGTATCAATCCGCATTACATCTGGTAGAAAGGCGGTCAATAGTGCTTTAGCTCGCTCCGGACTATTCCCTAATGCGCGCAGCGTGCGGGTAGCCTCGGTACCAATGGGAGCCGCCGCCGGACTGAGATCAGCAGTTGGTGGGACACTATTAAAAGTATTAAGCAAATTGTTGCTAGTAATTAAGCCTTCATTAATACCGGGGCGAGCGAGGCGCTCTACTTGCTGGTATTTGCCAGTTGCGGGGTCTTTGAGGGAAATTGTTTCCCAGATATCAAAGATTTTGGCACTCTTTTCGCCTTGAATAAGTTGCTGCGGGATGCGAATGGCGATCGCATTAACGTTATAGCCTTTCGCAAAATCCAAAGCTTGGTTGGGTGGTCGGAAACCCACTGCGGGACCGGTACCTAACGCCCCAGCTCGTACCCGGAAAAATTGTTCGACATCAAAAAAGAAAGGATCTTCTCTTAAGCCAGCAAAAACAGAAATCTTGGAACCATTAGCGGCCAATTCATTAACAACGGGTTTTTCGGCGTTGAGAGGGGTGGTGCGGAGATTGTTAGCAGCACTTTCTTTACCATCTTTAATGACGGTGAATTTAATTTGCTGTTGTTGTCGATCGTTCGGAGGGCTAAATTCAAAACGTAGTGTGACATCTTCTTTGCCGGTGGGTGTCGCATCTTTATCAGCTACCTGACTCAGTTTGAATTCGTAGCGGGCGTTAGTACTAAAGAAGTATTGCTGACGAGCTACCGATCGAGGGTTAGTATTCATTACCAGTACTAAATCGTCTGCCGCCGCCGCTGAATTTTGATCTTGCTCGCGAAAGGCATATAGATCGGTCAAATTCAAATTGCGACCTTTAGTATCAACTTCGCCATCATCATGGTCAGAAGCCATCAGACCTTTAGGGAAGCTAGCGGCCACTAAAAGAGCGGCGATGGAGATGCCCGCGAGAATTAAAGATTTTTGCCAATTGGATTGGCTAAACTTGAACATTGAGACTAACATGTTTAATCCTAATTGCTAGATTGTGAAATGGATAAATTTGCTACCTAGAGAGCAAGATTGTGGATTGGTAGCCAGGAGAACTATGAATCCAGCTTCGTGGCATCAGCATCGACAGCCCCAGCCAAAATCAAAGTTGGTCTTGGTCTCAAAGTCCCAGGCAATATCATCTTCATCTGCAAAGAAAGGATCAGTATCATCGATCTGGGCGGTGTCGTTAAACTGATCGTAGTCATTGATGGGGTGCAAGATTGTGAGTATGCCAATTCCAGCAATCTTCGCTATAAATTGCTCCCAGCTATGCGGCAGAGTATTGACAACAGAACCGCCAGAAACTGTTTCGTCGTCAGGAGTACTATTGACCATTGTTATTTTAATCCTCTGAAATTTGCTGATTCACATAGTTATACGCTGCTGTTTTTTAAATGGATCTCTTTTTTTAAATGATCTTTCCATCAGAAAAATCAGCAGTAAACATTGAGTGCCTTGCCCAGTGTCGGTAATTTGTTATTTGATCGACTGGAATACTGGCAAAGGCGATCGACAGATCCAAATTAAATCTTCTGGCGTATGTAAATACGGGAGTGACCCCCTACCAGAGAGTTCCAGTCATGCTGATATAATCAGGCAGTAGTGCAAGTTCTTTCTATGCCCAGTGATGATTCTCTTCTCGCTCCGGCCGCAGTGCCGCCCGCAGGGAGTTTGCAACAACGGGATCTCTCGCTCATCCAGCAAATTATCCAGCAAGACCATGCTGCCCTGTCAGCACTCTATGATCGATATGCGCGGGTGGTATATTCTGTAGCCTATCGCAGCTTAGGTTCAGTAGAAGAAAGCGAAGAAGTAGTGATAGACGTGTTTACGAAGGTGTGGATGACGGCGGCATCTTATAACTGCGAAAAAGCCAGGGTGGATAGTTGGATTTTCATGATGACCCGCAGTCGGGTGCTCGATCGACTGCGTTCTAAGCAAAGACGAGTCAAAGTAACAGAGGCGATCGCGGTTTTTGAAACCACCACGACTACCGCTGATGCTAGCTGTAATTTAGAAATCGCGGAGCGCCGTAATCAAGTGATTGCCGCTCTGGCCAGTCTGCCGATCGAACAGCGCCAAGTGCTAGAAATGGCCTATTTTCAAGGCTGGAGCCAACGAGAAATTGCCGAGCAGATGGGTCTGGCTTTAGGGACAGTCAAAACCCGGATTCGATTGGGGTTAGAAAAATTGCGATCAGTTTCCCAGCTAATTGATTTTCTGTAGAAATTATGAGTAGAACCTATGACCGGAGTATTTTGTGACTAATCCATTTTCATTGCCAGACTCGCCTCAAGAAGGGGTCGCTGCCTACGCTCTCGATATTTTGGAAGGGCAGGCGGAATTTAAGCATGAGCTAACAACATCGGCTACTTTGCAATCCGAGTTAGCAGCTTTTCAGGTTGCGGTGCAGGACTTGGCCTATGGTGTACCCGCTATGCCCTTACCAGCTGGTTTAAAGGAAAAGTTGTTCGATCGACTGACTAGTATCACCAATGATCAATTAGTCGATCAATCAAATCAAGTGGAAGTGAGATCAACAGATTTATCTCCAAATTTATTAGACTTGCTTGACTGGCCGATTACTGACCTCCAGCAGGTAGCGATCGACTTGTCTAACTGGGAAATATTCCCGATGCCCAGCGGATCGGAAATGGCTATTTGGCAAGTGGATGAAGTACGTGCCCAAGTGGCTTTCTTTCTGCGGGTGCCGACAGCCGGAACGTTACCTAATCACTATCATGCCACTGGTGAATCGATCTTAGTCTTAGAAGGTAACTTTATTGATGATGATGGGACGGTGTATGAAGTTGGCCAGCGATTTGTGGCAGCTGCTAATACGAGTCACCAACCTGCCACCAGTCTGGGCTGTTTGATCCTCAGCGTTACTTCCATGCATGACAAAATATTGGTAAACAGACTTCTTGCCTGAAATAAGAGAAAATTGCTCCTGCATTCATCACAGCATCAATAAATACTGCGCTTTCCGGGCCAGCTGGTATCTACTTCGGCCAACCACTCGCCAAACTCGTCTACAAATCTGTCCGCCAAAATAGCCTCCCGAATTCTGGTAGTAAATCGAATCAGCTCCGTCACATTGTGCAGCGCCAATAGCGTAAAACCAGTAACTTCGTTACAGCGAATTAAATGACACAGATAGGCACGGCTAAAGTTTTGGCAAGTGTAGCAAGGACATTCGTCATCCAAGGGCGTAAAGTCTCGCTTGAATCCGGCGTTTTTGATGTTCCAGCGCTCACCGCGCACAAAGGCCGCACCGTGCCGTGCCACCCGCGTCGGGATGACGCAATCAAATAGATCGATGCCGGAGGCAATTGCGATCGCCATTTCTTTGTAGGTACCTACTCCCATTAAGTAGCGGGGTTTACCTGTCGGCAACAACGGTGCCGTTGCCCGCACGATATCGTGAATAAAATGAGCCGGTTCGCCAACGCTCACCCCGCCGATTGCATAACCGGGCAGGTCAAATTCGCTGAGGGCTTGAGCCGCCGCTGCCCGTAGATCCAGATGCACACCGCCCTGCACAATCGGAAATAGTGCTTGATCGTGAGGACGTTGGTGAGCCTCAATACATCTTGTTAACCATCGCTGCGTGCGATCGGTAGCCGCAGTTACTTCTTCTTTGGTAGCCGGATAGGGCGGACATTCATCAAAAGCCATAATCACATCAGCACCCAAGGCATTTTGGATTTGAATGGACTTTTCCGGCGAAATGAAAATCAGCCTCCCGTCCAATGGCGATTTAAAAGTAACTCCTTCCTCGGTCAGTTTGCGGGTTTTGCTGAGGCTAAATACCTGAAAACCGCCAGAATCGGTGAGCATGGGACCGTGCCAATTCATGAATTTGTGCAGACCACCGGCTGCGGCGATAATATCCTCACCTGGTCGCAGGTGCAGGTGGTAAGTATTGGACAAGACCATTTGGGCTTGAGCCTGTACCAAATGCTCGGAAGTCAGGGTCTTGACGGTGGCTTGAGTGCCAACAGGCATGAATCTGGGCGTTTCTACTACTCCGTGCGGTGTGGTAAAGGTACCAGCCCGCGCTCGGGTGTGGCTACACTTTCCCTGACACTGAAATGTGAAATTGCCCACGGCGATCGATCCCTAAATAACTGATGTATCTTAGCAGTAAGAGCAATCTGAATCCTGATTTTGCCCCCTCCAGATGATCAATCAACCAATTACGATCCCTTCACCCAGTAAAACCGACTTAATCCTCTGTGACGAGACCACCCCGAACACAATCCTGTTCATTGATTATGAAAATATTACCCATATCCGGCTATCTCGCATCCAGCGCCCCAACCTAAAAATCTTTATTTTTGTGGGATGCGCCCAGACCAAAATTCCCTTCGAGCTGGTACGGGAAGCGCACCAGTTAGGTGCCACAGTGGAATGGATTGGGGTGGAAGGCATTGGACCTAATACCTTGGACTTCCATATTGTTTTTTATCTTGGTCAGCTTAGTCTGCAAGCCCCGGCTACCAATTTTGTGATTTTATCCCGCGATAGAGGTTTTGATCCGCTGATTCAACATCTGGGTCAGCTGGGAATTTCCTGTAAACGGATCGAGAACTTAGAACGGTTGTCTCAGTCTGCTGATTTAAACTATTCTCCAGATTTTTTAGCAGAGATTGCTTTGCCTAAGATCTTGTCGATCGATCCTAAAAGTAGACCAAAAACTAAGTCAGCTTTGTACAAATATCTAAAATCACTACTGGTTAAATACCAACCCAGTGAGCCAGATATCGAACAACTATTAGAGATTTTGTTCGCAACTGGCAAAATTATTAAAGCTCAAGGGAAAATTAGCTATGAGTTGCGATTGGGAGCGGAGACTAGTGGCGTAGATGAGTAGGTACTACACTCATCTACGCTCTAATCGTTAGACTAGTTAGGATCTAAATTAGATTTTAGTTTGAGCTGAAGGTCGGTGCCTTTTTTTAACACGACTTCACCACCAGGACTGGACAAAACAAATGCGGTTGCGGCAGCGGCACCAGCCATCTTGCCATGTTTAAACTTAGTTTTGTCTCCCAGGAAGTTACCAGCTACTGTACCACCCAAAATAATTCCAGCATTTTTCAAAAACTGACCTTTAGTCTTGGTTTCGACTTGGGTGTTGACTAAATTAGCTTCGATCGGCAGCAGTTCGCCATTTTTGAGCTTGACACCATCAAAGAAGAGATTCAACTTAGCTTTTTTGCCTTTGGCAGCTTTGGTTACATCTTCTAAATGTCCCTCAATAACAGCATCTTTCAAAGCTGGATATTTGCCAACGGAACTGTTCTTGATTTTAATCGTGAATTTCTCGTTGTTACGATTTTTGCCAGTAGAAATTTCTTGCTGTAAATCAGTATTAATGGTGGTGCCGGCTGGTATCGCACCCGCTGCGGCTTTATTTCCAGTAGTAATTTCACTACCTTTCACCGGCTTATCTTCAACTTTGCTGCCACAGCTAGTCAAAAAACCTAAAGATAGCGTCACTAGTACTAATGAAATGGACTTTTTAAACATGATCGAGACCTCACACTCTAAGCCACACGGAAATTGTGGGCATAGAGTACAGTCTAACATTTACAAATTATCAGGTGTCCTTGGGCACTGCCACAAACTAGATATGGCTCGGACAGTTGCCAAGCTAAGGCCGTGCCTTCTTGCCAGTCTAGTTGTTCACCGTCCATAGAATTCAAATTAGTCACATTGAGCACACCGGCGGCACTGACCGACGCTGCCAAGGGGCGCTGGGAATGGGTCGCTAACAAGGTGACGCTGTCATTATTGGGGGGCAGCGCCTGCCAATCTTCATCGCTATAGCGCCACCACACCAACTGCTCGGCACTGATGACGGCTAGATCGGTTGCCGCCCAAGCTAGTTGCTGAATTTTCGTCGAGAATCCGCGCATTACCCAAGGCATCTCTAACTCTGTCACCCGTGCCACGACCAACTGTCGATCGAGAGTAGCGCCAGCTAGATATTCACCGGTTTGCGACCAAGCCAAAGCGTGGACACCAGTATCCACGGCCAATAACTCGGACTCATTGCCCTGTCCCCATGGCCACACCTCTACGCCTTGGTAACCGGCTACTGCTAAATAATTGCCCTGTGGTTGCCAAGCTAGATCAGCCACTGTCGATCGATTAAAGTCTAAGGTATTGACAATTTTTTGACGCACTGCATCCCATAGCTGCACTTGCTTACCAGTGCTGAAGGCTAACAGGGGTTCGGTCGGATGCCAAGCCAATCGATCGATCCAATTGCGGGGATAGTCTAAGGTCGTAACTAACTGTTGTCCAGCCCAGATGTATAATTTGCCTTGCTGACCGCCAGCTGCTAGCCACTGACCAGCAGCTGAATAACCTAAGCAATCGATCGAATAGTTATGTGCTGTTTGTAAATAGATTAATTCCTGACCATTCCCACAAACTACTTCGCCACTAGCTGCGCTGGCGGCAAATTGATGCGCCACTGGTGACCAGGCTACAGCAGTGATGTAGTCGTTTAGTTGTTCTTGCCATTGCGGCTGAATAAGTTGTGCGATAGTTGGCATAAAAATTAATCCCCTAACCAATTAAATAGTTGACCAATAGTTAATTTAAATGACGCGGCAAATTCCAGCACGGGTATCAAGTCATTCGGTTCTTCAAAGACGGCAGCTGTTCGATCGGCACGGTAGACGAATAAAGGAAGGTTTGTGGTTTGTCTGAATTATACAGCGCTGATCAAACCAATCATTTTGGCGTTAGCCTCCATAGCTTTGCCCCTTAGCAGGTAATAGATCACACTTACTAGTAAAATTTCTCTGGGTAGTTCTTCGTGTAGACTGCTATCAGCATCTTTCTCTTCAGCATGAACATCAATTCTCGCGATATCGAACATATTTTTGAGCGGCTGCGATCGGGAGTTGTGCCTGATCGAGGCCTAGAAGCCTTCGCCGTCGGAATTAATCCTCAGCGCAACGAAATTCATCGCCAACTGGCTTTAGCTGGAGATAATGAAGGTACCTTTAAATTTTTGCGCGGCGGTTATGGCTGTGGCAAAACTTTTATGTCGCGGTTGGCCATTCTAGATGCTCAGGCACAGGGCTTTGCCACTAGTTTTGTAGTGGTGTCCGACAACGATTTGCATTTTCACCGCTTTGATGATGTCTATCGAAAAGTTGTGCAAGAGCTAGGCACCAATTCTTGCGATCGAGGGGCGTTGAGTGATGTGATCGACAGGTGGATTGCTCGGGTAGAAGATGCTTTAATTGCCACTGGTGCTGACCCAGATAGTGTAAAATTTGATAACCAAGTCCAAACCCGCATTGAAGAAGATTTAGCCTCTTTAACTGGTGGCAAGGCTCCTGATGATATGGTTCGGGTGCTGCGGAAGATCTTTGAGCTAAAGCAAGCTGGGAATATTGTAGAGGCCAGTGTGCTGTTATCCTGGCTATCTGGTAGTGAGAATGTCGCTGGTAGTTCTAAGCGGTTGGCCAGCATCAAAGGCGATATTGGTGGTCGCGAGGCGCTGGATTATCTGCAAGGTATTTTGGAGATTACGAAAGCGGCTGGTTATAAAGGTCTGGTGATTGTAATTGATGAGGTTGAAACTATTCTGCGAATGCGCCATGATGTCCGAGGTAAGTCACTGAACGGAATTCGTCAAATTTGTGATGCGTCTGATCGCTATCGGGGTTTATTTTGGGTATTTACCGGCACGCCAGAGCTGTTTGATACTAAGCGGGGAGTGGCCGGATTGCCACCGTTGTACGATCGAATTAAGTTCTTGCATTCTGGCAACTTTTCTAGTCCCCGGCAACCCCAATTGGAATTGAAGCCCTTTGATGCTGATCGTTTGCAGGAAGTGGCAATGAAGCTGCGGGAATTATATCCCACTGCTGATCGGCTTAGTCTTATTAAGAAAGTTACGCCGCAGTTCGTCGAGCAATTGGTTGCGAAGGTGACGGAGGGTTTTCGAGGAGATGTGGGAGTAGTACCGCGTCAGTTTCTACGTCAATTTGTGAATATTTTAGATTTGGCTGCTACTTTTGAAGAATTCGATCCGATGGTGGCTGAGGGGTTCTCGATCGATGAGCTAAATGAGGATGAGAAGAGGATTGTGGCGGGTTTGTCAGCATTTGATCCAGAACCAGAAGATAGTCAGGAATACTCTTTGGTGGAATTTTAGTTTTACCAAAAGCCTTGTAATTCACTACTGTCAATAATCTTAGTGATAAAGGCTTGTTTTTTCGTCTCAAGTAAAGTGCTAATTTTTATGTATGGCAATCACCATGGGTATTAGGATGCAAGTTTTAAAGTATGCTACGGAGCCAAGACTAATATCGTTCAATCTTGTTGAAGTTAGGAGAGTAAGGTGGTAAGTACAATAGATGAAATTGTTCAATCTGCCCCTTTATGGAAGGTAGCATTGTTGATGATTAACTATTGTCCTGGTTTCAATTATTGAATCAAACAAATCTCAATCCAGGTTTCAAAAACAGTTCGGTTACAAGCTCCTTCAATGGTGAAAGGTGCAATTAATTTATGGTCACAATAAGCAGCAATCATGTTGACACGTCCTTGTCTGCGACATGATTTAATCGCATACAATCGTTCGCCTTTTTCATTCCACCCATAAGCATATTCATCTCGATTATCCATACCAGCTTCATCTGCATACCTTTCTTCTGTCATTCTCCGAGAAGTAGAGCAGTAGCCAAGAGAATTAGGATATTCGGCGTTGCTGGTTTAAGGTATGATTTGACGATCTAGAGGTATTCGCATTCTTTCATCAATGCCACTAGCTGATTCAGGAATTGGAACATCACCAAACTTGAGATAATGAATTAGTAACCGAATTGAATGCTTCAGCATGTGAATAGATTTAGAATAGCAAAGTGTTTTACGTTTCAATCGAGCTAAGTAATGTCTTAATCTCGTATTTTCTCCTTCTACTCTTGTCATGTAAGTCTTGCTGACCTGACTGCCGGACACATTTATTTGGAGAGTCAAGTAGATTACAACCTACAGTAGAATAGATCGATTTTGATAAACGCTCTTCGTTCATAGTATTTACGCTCAGCTTTCGTAGAGGCAAAGCAATATCTCTGCACAACAACGGTATCGGACAAATTAGCTTTCT
>JAYUSR010000172.1:0-4092 GCA_043755575.1 Synechococcales cyanobacterium | reverse complement strand
GGGAGCTAAGCTGGCTGGAGTTTAACTCCCGAGTTTTGAGCGAAGCCATGGATGAACGCACGCCTCTGTTAGAGCGTCTCAAGTTCATGGGCATTTTTAGTGTGAACCTAGATGAGTTTTTTATGGTGCGAGTGGCTACCATCAAACAACAAATTGCCGCTAATGTTCAAAAAACTACCCCCGATGGCCGCACCCCAGAACAACAATTACAAGCCATCGGGCAGCGTTTACGGCCACTCTTAGAGCGCAAATATCAACACTTTGAGCAAGAGCTGCGGCCACTGATCGCGAACCAGGGCATTCATATTCTCAATTATTTTGAGCTGAACCAAGAACAGCGCCAGTATCTTCAAAGCTATTTTGAAGACCAGATTTTTCCGGTGCTTACCCCTTTGGCTGTCGATCCCAGTCATCCTTTTCCCTATATTTCTAACCTCAGTCTTAGTTTGGCCGTGGTACTGAAGCACCCCGAAACCGCCGAAGAACTATTTGCCCGGGTCAAAGTACCGCAGGTCTTGCCTCGTTTTATTCAGATGCCGACTAACCTCTGTAGTAAATTATCCGATGCTAATTGTCACTGGACGGGTATTCCGATCGAGCAATTAATTGCTCACAATCTTGATTCCCTCTTTCCCGGTATGAGCATTCAAGAATGCCATATTTTTCGAGTCACCAGAAATGCTGATATTGCCATCGCCGAAGACGATGCCGATGATTTATTGCTGGCGATCGAACAAGAACTACGCAAACGGCGCTTAGGTGGTTCAGTTGTACGGGTGGAAGTGCAGGCTGGCACCCCGGAGCACATTATCCAAATGTTAATGGAAGAGTTAGACCTTACTACTGGCGATGTCTATAGAGTTGATGGTTTATTAGGCTTGAGTGATCTATTTGCCATCTACTCCCTCAACTTGCCCGCCCTCAAAGATCTGCCCTGGACACCCAGCTTGCCACCCCGCCTCAAAAAATTAGCCGAAGCGGATGAAGATGACGACCAAAAAGACTTTTTTAGTGTCATTGCCGAGCGCGATCTCCTAGTACATCATCCCTATCAATCTTTCACTGCTACTGTCGAGAAATTTGTCACTGCAGCGGCTCTAGACCCGGATGTCATGGCGATCAAAATGACACTGTATCGCACTTCCGGTGATTCCAAATTAATTAGTGCCTTAATGACCGCTGCCGAAAACGGTAAGCAAGTGGCTGTATTAGTAGAGCTTAAAGCCCGGTTTGATGAGCAAAACAATATTGCCTGGGCTAGGCAGCTAGAGCAAGCTGGTGTGCATGTTGTGTATGGATTAGTCGGGCTGAAAACTCATACCAAAGTGATTTTGGTAGTGCGTCAAGAAGGTAGTAGAATCCGCCGCTATGTGCATATTGGTACTGGTAACTATAATGCTAAAACTTCGCGTCTCTATACCGATTTGGGTCTATTTAGCAGTCGGCCAGAACTCGGTGCCGACCTCACCGACCTATTCAATTATTTAACTGGATACTCGCGCCAGCAATCTTACCGCAAGTTGTTGATATCTCCAGTTAATGCTCGCGAGCAGTTTGCCCAGCTGATTCAACAGGAAATTGAGCAAGTCCAAACCGGTGATACTGGCCGGATTGTTGCCAAAATGAATTCTCTTGTTGATCCGGCGATAATTGCTCATCTCTACCAAGCTTCCCAAGCTGGTGTGAGCATCGATTTGATTGTGCGGGGTATGTGTTGTCTGCGGCCAGGGATTCCGGGACTAAGTGAAAATATCCGGGTAATGAGTATTATTGGTCGTTTTTTAGAACATTCCCGAATTTATTATTTTTATAACGGTGGTGATGAGCGGGTCTTCATTGGTAGTGCCGACTGGATGACCAGAAATCTTGATCGACGGGTGGAAGCAATTGTACCGATCGAAGATGTTGATATTGCCAAAGACATCCACGAAATTCTGGGAATTATGCTGGCGGATAATCGGCAAGCGTGGGATTTACAGAGCGATGGCCGTTATGTGCAACGCCGAGCGGCACCAGGTGGTGAGAATATTAGTTCGCACCAGATTTTAATGGATATGAATCGTTAGCACATTACTTAGGCAATTAGCGTAACCTCAATACCATATATTGAGATAGTTATTAAATTTTATTTATTAAAATTTAATAATTATGGGTTATCATAAATTTACAGCAGGTTGTCTAGTGCCAAAGACTATTTTAGCTCAGCAACTAATTTCACTTAGTTCCATCCCATATTTGGCCAGTAGTATTAGTCGCAGTGGAGGCAAGACAATTAGTCAATCAGGATCACAGGATGATTTAACCCAAGCAGAATTTGATGCCATGGTAGAGGATTTGAATACTGAATTCGAGGAGAAATTTAGCCGAGAAGATTTGGCAGATTGCTGTTCTACGGAAGAACTAGATCAATTATTTCAACCACCAGTTAAAACCACTAATCCCGAATAGACAATCTGGTATTGTCAATCGATGGAATCGGCAAAAAGCGAGGCCGCACGATCGCTTCTTATGAATCATGTCGCTTTGTTAGCGCTTTTACAACTTACTAGTCCGGCGCTGCCAGTGGGAGCTTATTGTTACTCGGAAGGGCTGGAGACCTTGATCGATCGACAGCTGATCATTAATTACAAGCAACTGCAACTGTGGCTGAATGAATCTTTGGCAACTGGGCCTATCGGCATCGAAGCAGCTATTACCTTACGTGCTTACCGGGCATGGGTAGGTCGTGATTGGGATCGGTTAGCTTACTGGAATCATTGGCTATCGGCTACCCGCGAGAGCTACGAGCTGCAACAACAAAATTGGCAAATGGGTCGATCGCTCTTGAAGCTGATGCGGGATTTACAACCTCAAGAGTCGTGGACAGAGCTAGAAACTGCTCTGGGCGAAAATTGTAATTTTGCGATCGCCTTTGCCCTTGCTGCTGTGGGAGGGGGAATGGATGAGCGCACCATGTTGATGGGCTATCTCTATAGTTGGGCGAGTAATTTGGTTAGTGCTGGGGTTAAACTGATTCCGCTGGGTCAGACTGATGGGCAGCGGTTGCTGCTGAAACTTGGTGTGCCGTTGGTGGCAGCAGTTGATCACGCTCTGGTTGTGCCCGATGAGGATCTGTTCAGCTGTAATTGGGGACTGGCGCTGGCGAGTATGACTCATGAAACGCAATATAGTCGCTTATTTCGGAGTTAGGTACAAATCCAAGTCGATTTATTTAAGCGAGTTATCCAACAATGACCGCAGCAACTTTGTGCCGGAATTTAATAACCATCAATTATTTATTGATAGAATATTGATTAAAATCCGTAGTAGGTCGTCTAGATCAGCCGGAACGCGGTAAAGGTCGAGATCTTGAGTTATTGCCCGAGATTGCCGATTAAATTGGCCAAATTGCCAAATATTGCCGGTAGAAATTGCCCCACATAGGATGGTTTGCTCGGATTCGATCCATTGGTCGAGGGCAATGAGTTCGATCGCTAGTTGAACAAAGCCGCGTTCGAGATCTTCGTTTTTAGCCTCGACAACCAAAAAAGTTTGGTGATTTTGCAATAAATAGTCGAGGGAGCCTTTGAGCTGGTTACTTACAGCCACCGGATATTCAACGTTGAGGCTAGCTTGGGTGTAGTGCAGTAGATCGGTCAAGACAGGGGCGATTAAAAATTCGCGTCGTGCCATTTCGCTGGTAAGACTGAGGCGAGGCAGGCTTTCTTCGATGCGCAATTTTAGATCGGTGAGCCGATCAAGTTTGCCATGGTAGTGGGGGAGTTGTAAGGAACGCCGTTGTAAGGAAACGCCGAAATAAGCCAGGATATCTTGGGGGGCAAAATTGAGTTTGAAGTAGTCCGAAAAGGTGTAGGATTGCTCAGGTTGAATAATCGGGGGTCTAGACACTGCAAAAATCCTCTGGGCTTGGTGCTATTCGATAATACTAGTTTTAAAGCTATCCCTCGTGGTAAAAAATAACATTGCGCTAATCGGTCAAACAGGCTGGGTCGAAAGGATATTTACCCTGAAGCCACTCAATCAGTTCTTGGCTGTAGGGAGTCTGAAAAAGTGTATATCGATCGATCAACTCTTTTTTCCTTTCTCCACTCA
>JAYUSR010000171.1:0-40066 GCA_043755575.1 Synechococcales cyanobacterium | reverse complement strand
ATCGCATCAGGAGCCTTAGGAGCATCACTTGGCTTAGCATCAGGAGCCTTCATAGCGTCGCCTTTAGCATCAGGGGCTGCGGACTCAGAAGCCTTAGGAGCGTCACCGGGCTTAGGAGCATCAACAGCGCCAGGAGCGGTTCCAGCAGGAGGTGTTGTACCTGAATCACAAGCAACTAGGCCAGTGCCTAAGGATAGACTTGCAACTACTAACAGCGCTTTCCAGTTTAAATTCATCATAATTATTATATCCTCACACGTAGATTTGACCATGTACTGGCCGTTGGAGGAATTGTAACATTGTTTGAATGATATTGTTGAGGTCGGTAAACACTAATCCCCAATTCCTATTTGTGCGTTTTTCACCTTTATCTAATTTGGATTTGGCTACCGATATTTTGTCGATCGCTACCCAAATTGCTTGGGAATCCACCGATTTATTAAGGGCTTTCTATCGCGGTAACGACTTGCAGGTAATGGACAAAGCTGGAGAACCAGTTACCAATGCTGACTTAGCTGTAAATCAACATATTCTTGATCGATTAATCCCCATCTTTGGCAATAGCTGCGGTTATTTGACTGAGGAAACCTACCAACAGCAGCAAGCGGCTTTAACAGAATCTTGGGTATGGATTATTGATCCGATCGATGGCACCAAAGAATTTGTTAATAAAACTGGCGAATACGCTGTTCATATTGCGCTGGTTCATCAACAGCGACCAGTTTTGGCGGTAGTGGCTTTACCCGAAGCGGAAAAAGTGTATCAAGCGGTCCAAAGCTATGGTGCTTTTGTAGTCGATCGCAGTGGTCTACGTCAAAAATTACAAGTCGATCAACAGATGCCACTCACCGATTTGACAGTAATTGCTAGCCGCAGTCATCGTTCTGCTGCCCTCGAAAAAATATTGAAGGGGTTACCCTGTCAACAGCAAATTCAAATTGGCAGTGTCGGTGGCAAAATAGCCGCCATTATTGAACACCGAGCGGATGTCTACATCTCTCAATCAGCCACTTCTGCTCCCAAAGACTGGGACCTAGCCGCCCCGGAATTAATTTTGACCGAAGCCGGTGGCCAGTTTACCCATGCCAATGGTCAAGTACTCTGCTACAACCAATCAGATGTCAGCCAGTGGGGATGCTTGGTAGCCAGTAGCGGTCAGTGGCATCAACAAATCTGCGCAGCTTGCCTAACGGCAACTGCTGAAATCTAGCTCACCATGAACATTTATGAGAATTTAGACCCCGCCCTCTGGTAGACTGATGTCGAAATTAATATAAGTATGGAGTATATAAATTAAGTGGATAATTCACTAGGTTTAGAAATTATTGAAGTTGTTGAACAAGCCGCAATTGCTTCCGCCCGGTTGATGGGTAAAGGTGATAAGGATGAAGCCGATCGCGTAGCGGTAGAGGCCATGCGTGAGCGCATGAATAAAATCTACATGAGAGGCCGGATCGTAATTGGCGAAGGCGAGCGGGATAATGCTCCGATGCTTTATATCGGCGAAGAAGTAGGGATTTGCTCTCAGCCTAACGGGAAGGATCTTTGTAACCCTGATGAACTAGTTGAAATCGACATTGCCGTTGACCCCTGCGAAGGTACTAACCTTTGTGCTTACGGTCAACCTGGCTCGATGGCTGTTTTGGCGATCTCCGAAAAGGGCGGCTTATTTGCAGCTCCCGATTTTTACATGAAGAAGCTAGCTGCTCCACCAGCAGCTAAAGGCAAAGTAGACATTAATAAATCTGCTACTGAAAACCTGAAGATTTTGTCGGAATGTCTTGATCGGGCGATCGATGAGCTAGTAGTAGTAGTCATGAAGCGCGAACGCCACAACGATCTGATTGCCGAAATTCGAGCCGCTGGTGCGCGAGTAGCCTTGATCAGCGACGGTGATGTCGGTGCTGCCATTAATTGCGGTTTTGCTGGCACCAACATCCACGCTTTGATGGGCATTGGTGCAGCTCCCGAAGGTGTCATCTCCGCAGCAGCATTGCGTTGTATGGATGCTCACTTCCAAGGTCAGCTGATTTACGATCCAGCTGTTGTAAAAACTGGTTTGATCGGCGAAAGCAAAGAAAAGAACATCGAGCGCTTGCTCTCGATGAATATCACTGACCCTGATAAGGTTTACACAGCGCAAGAACTAGCCTGTGGCGAACATGTACTGTTTGCTGGTTGCGGGATTACTTCTGGTAACTTGATGAACGGTGTCCGTTTCTTCAAGGGTGGTGCTAGAACAGAGTCTTTGGTTATTTCTAGCCAATCCAAGACTGCTCGTTTTGTGGATACTGTCCATATGACTGGTAATCCTAAGTCAGTTCAAGTTCGTTAGAATTTAGCTCCCTTCGCCTCCTTGCGGTTTATAGTTAAACAGCAGGGAGGCATTGTTTTGGGGAAACTTTATTCGTTAAGTATTTTTAAGAAGTGCGTGCGGCGGTTTACAAGCACAGCTGATTCCTCAGAAAATGTAATCCGTTTATAAAAAGATTATTGAGGCTGGACTACTGGCCGTTTTTTTGATTACTAACATATTAAATTTCTAGGATACGGAGCACCATGAATATCGTTGTGATCGGCTTGAGCCACAAAACCGCGCCAGTAGAAGTGCGGGAAAAGCTGAGTATCCCCGAGCCGCAGCTCGAAGCTGCCATGAAGTCTTTGCAAAATTGCGCTCATATTGCTGAAGTGGCGATCTTGAGTACTTGTAACCGCCTAGAGATATATGTAGTAGTCACAGAAACAGAACTAGGTATCAGAGAAGTTATCCAGTTTTTGACTGACTATGGTCAACTGTCGATCACCGGAGGTGCCAGCGAAGCTATCGCCGATCTGCGCCATCATCTATTTGTGCTGCTCCAAGAAGATGCCGTCATGCACCTGCTGCGCGTGGCCTCCGGTCTGGATAGTTTGGTTTTAGGCGAAGGTCAGATTCTGGCTCAGGTTAAAACTACCCACAAACTGGGTCAGCAATATTTAGGCATTGGCTCTATTTTGAATCGATTATTTAAGCAAGCTTTAACCGCTGGCAAACGGGTGCGTACCGAAACCAGTATTGGCACTGGGGCGGTATCGATTAGCTCGGCAGCGGTGGAGCTAGCCCAATGGAAAGTTAGCAGTTTGGCAACTGAGCAAATCGCTATTTTAGGTGCAGGTAAGATGTCGCGGCTGTTGGTACAGCATTTGATTTCTAAAGGAGCAATTGATGTCACGGTGATCAATCGATCGGCTAAACGCGCTGAAGATCTGAAAAAGATCTTTCCCGAAATCGAGCTAAAGCTAGAACCACTGACCAATATGCTGTCGGTAGTAGGTAAGTCTTCGATGGTCTTTACCAGTACGGCTTCTAATGATCCATTGATCGACAGGTCTAATCTAGCCAGTGTGTTAGAAGAACGATCTTTAATGATCTTTGATATCTCGGTGCCCCGGAATGTCCATTCCAACGTCAATGAGTTGAATAATGTCCAAGCCTTTAACGTCGATGATTTGAAGGCGGTAGTCGCCCAAAACCAGGAAAGCCGCCGCCAGATGGCGATGGAAGCTGAAGCATTATTGGATGAAGAATTAGCCAGTTTTACCAACTGGTGGCGATCGCTCGAAACTGTTCCGACTATCAACGGCCTCCGGGACAAGATGGAAAATATTCGCGTCCAGGAATTAGAAAAGGCTTTGTCGCGGTTGGGTTCAGAGTTTGCGGGGCGACATCAAGAAGTGATTGAAGCTTTGACCAAGGGCATTGTGAACAAGATTTTGCATGACCCGATGGTACAACTGCGGGCGCAACAGGATATTGAAGCAAGGCAGCAAGCGATGGCGGCTCTCCAAACCCTGTTTAACTTGGAGCAGATTCAGTCTAATACTCCCGGCTAGGGCGTATTTTTGTTGAGTTACCACATTACTCGATACGGCCAGCCAGCGTTACCAGCCATCCTATTTTTGCATGGATTTATGGGCAGTAGTAATGATTGGTGGCCATTGCTGATCCAGTTATCTGAGCATTTTCACTGTATCTGCGTGGACTTGCCCGGTCACGGCCAGACGATAGCGCCGGACTACGATATCCCTAACACTGCCCGCAGCTTGGTGGAATTACTGGATAGTCTGCCGATCGATCGACCCTGCCATTTATTTGGCTATTCTTTGGGCGGTCGAATCGCTCTGTATTTGATGCTGTATTATCCCCAGTACTGGCGCAAAGTGGCTTTAGAATCAGCCAGTACTGGACTAGCCAACCTAACGGCACAACAAGAACGCCAACGGCAGGATCAGGCGATCGCCCGTAAACTGCGTCAGCCAAATTTGGATTTTGCTGAATTTGTTGATCACTGGTATCAGCAACCAGTCTTTCAGGGCATGAATGCCCAGCCCAATTTCTCTGAACTAATTGCTCAGCGATGCCAGAACCAACCACTAGAATTAGCCCGATCCTTGGAAAATGCCGGGCTGGGTAGCCAGTCTTATTTAGGAAATCTGTTAGCCGCCAACAAAATCTCTTTGCTATTGCTGGCCGGGGCAAACGATCGCAAGTTTGTGGCCATTAATCAAGCAATGGCTGCTAGCTGCCCAGCCGCTGAGTTATTAATCCTGCCAGACTGCGGCCATAATCTGCACTGGCAACAACCCCAGCGCTGGAGCCAGGTGGTACAAGACTGGTTTAGCTGATGTCATCACCGCGAAAGTTAGGCGGCAGTAGCACCGTGGCATTATTGGCCGCTGCCGCTTTACAGGCATTAGCGATCCGCAAGCTATATAAACTAGCTGAAGGCGTGACGTAATTGGGCTTGCCATCCAAGAAATTATCCAGGGCATAAGTCAGGTCTTGGGCAAACATACCAGTGCGTGAACCCAGTTCGATCGACATCTTTTCGGTACCGACAATTAAGGTGCCTTGGTTGCCATCAAAAATCATTGCGCCTTGGTCGCCGTGCACTTCAAACTTGCGCGTAGCTTGCCACAAGTTCTCGCCCTTGCCGTAGGCTATTTCGGCAAATAAGCCACTGGCAAAGGTTAATTGGGCGTTACAAAATACCGTCTTAAAGTAATCTTCGTCATCTGTGCCCCAATAATTCTCGTGGCAATTCACTCGATCGATCGTCCCAAATAGATCAGTAAAACGATGCAGCCGCGACAGCGCCGCCACCAAGGGGAAACCAAACTGCTGACGATGGTAAGACCATTTACGCGGTGCCTCAGCCTGCGGCGTAATGGTGGCATAGCGAGCATATTGCGGAGTCCCAATTTTGTCTAGCCACTCCCGCATAGTTTGATGCAACGAACCCAATAATTCGATGTGTTCGATATGCAAAAAAAGTTGGCGGTTGGCCGCCATGAAAATAATTTCTTGGGCTTCCTGCGGATCTAGAGAAAGAGGATATTCCACAATGACGTGCCGGACACTCTCGATCGCTGCCTTGGCAATTTGGCCATGATCATGATTAGCATTGCAAATCATCACCAGATCGACATCAGACATATGCAGCAATTCTTCCCAGTTCTGGGCTGCTCGAATATTAAATTCGGTGGCAAACTCCTGCGCCCGTTCTGGGCTACTACTCGCGACGGCAACCAACTGGGCACGGCTCTCTGCTTGCAGAGCTTGCGCTCGCATTTTGGCGGCAAAACCAGTCCCGACTAAGCCGATACGTACTGGTTGAGAAATGGCTCTGTAAAGACTCACGTTAAATCTTGGATGAGGTGGCTAGCAGTTCATCTTCGCAGATTTTGGAGTTACTTAATGGCTAGGTTGGTTTTTCTCTTAAGACAACTTTCTGCGCCGGATAACTTTAATCTATCCCATCGGGTGTGGTAGGATATTTTTCTAGAAGTGGCATCCTCCATTGCGTTGAATATCGCTGGAGTGTATTTATTTTAAAGATGAAAAAAATTCAAAAATTCAGGCACCTTTCCCCCAGTGAGCGTTACCTACTGGTAAAAGCATTTTTACTGCTTAACTCTGTTCGGTTAGGGTTTCTGTTTCTGAAATTCCCGCTGCTCCAAAGAATATTAGGCAAAATTGGTAGAGCTTCTGCCCATAAACCAGCCAAATCAGTAATCTCGATCGATCAAATTGTCTGGGCGGTAGATGCTAGTACCAGGTTCAGTCCGGGTGGTGCCAAATGCTTAGCCAGAGCTTTGACGACCCAAACCCTAATGCAGCAGCAAGGATACAATTCCCAGCTGCGAATTGGTGTAATTCACCAACCAACAGCAGAGTTTCAAGCTCATGCTTGGATTGAGTACCAAGGAAAAATTGTGGTGGGAATGTTACCTGATCTGGAAAAATATAATACGTTATATCCAGTTTGAATTTGTCCATCTCTATACTAAATAAGGCTACTCAATGTCTATCCCCGAATCACCAGCACATTCCTTACTCCAGCATTTTTATCAAGCCGGAGCCGACATTTTATTTCGGCAGGTAGAAGATGAAGCAGTTTTACTCCATGTTCCTTCGGGTACTTACTACGGATTAAGCACCACTGGCATTCTGTTGTGGGAAGCGATCCAAAATAAACAGCCTTTAACATCAGTTGCTGATGCCATTGTGGCGGAATACGAAGTCGAAAAATCGCAAGTACTTGATGATCTAGAGGTATTACTCCAAAACCTACTTGATAATGGGTTAGTCGTTAAAACCGATGTCTAGCAGCAATCCAAGTTTTAGGCTGAAGTTGCTCGGTTTCAGCGTAGTTGGATATAAATGAGTGGAATTTTAGGTGTTTGGAATAGTCTCAAACCTGCCCCTTGGCAACAAATGCTACAGGATTTGCAAGTGTTGGGATCTAATGGCACTGGAGATTGGCATGGCCTGCATGGTCAACTAAGTTTAGGGCGGACTCAGTTTTTTGATACCCCAGAATCTTGTTCAGAACCGCCAGTAATTGAGTATGAAGGGTGTGTCCTGGTCTGGGAAGGCCGCATCGACGATCGAGATTCTTTGCTCGCGGGGCATTCTCTACCAAAAACCGATGGACAGCTTTTGATTGAAAGCTATCGGCGGTGGGGAATTGACTGTATCGATCGACTAGTCGGTGAGTTTGCTTTTATTTTGTGGGATGCCACCCATGATTTATTGCTGGTGGGGTGTGATCCGGTAGGTAATCGCACGGTAGCCTACAGTTGGGATGGACAGACTCTCCTGGTATCTTCGCGGGTATTGACGTTGTTACTGCATCCGCAAGTCAGCCCTGCCCTAGATCCGCTTTATCTCGCCCACACCCTCAGTAGTTTGAATGGTCACGAGCCAGGGAGCACGCCTTTTCAAGATATCAGGCGTTTAGTCCCTGGTGCTGCTTTGATCCTAAAAGCAGGTCAGTTTCAAACCCGGCAAATTACTAAATTAACTAGCCCCCAACATTACGACACCTCCCGATCGGCGCAGGACTACTACGATGAGTTTTGGGAGCTGCTGAATAAGTCGGTCAAAGCTCGGTTACGCACGCGGCATCGACCCTGCACCACTCTCAGCGGCGGGCTAGATTCTACCACTGTGACTGTGGCTTTGCTCCATCATTTGCCCCAGATCGATACTTTCTCGACCGTGACCGATATCTATCCAGAATTTGATGAACGGGAATCGATCGAGACTTTTCTGCAAAAATATCCCCAAACTCAGTGGCATCCGGTCAACTCCGATCAGGCTTGGTCTTTAAGTGAATCGTGGGAAAACTTGCCCGTCACCGACGACCCGCTGATTACTTGCACCTTAGCCATGAATATTCATTTGATGGAGCAAATTCAGCAGCAAGGATTTGGCCTAATTTTTGATGGCGAATGGGGCGATGAGATCTGTGCGATCGATTTCCCCGATCTAATTAATTCCCGTCGATGGAAGTCGATCGCGCAGTACATGAAACAACAAGAACGCAGCTGGCGATCGATCCTGTGGCGAGAATTCGTTTTGCCGCGTTTGTCGGCCTATTGGCAGCGGCAATATTTTGGCTGGCGGCAACCAGCTACCCTACCAGCCTGGATTACCGCCGACTATGCTGCATCCAGCCCAATGCAAACGGTGATCGATCGCAGCTACCAATCAAGCATTTCCACCGGGTTGGCCGAAAATATATCCTGGGCAATGTCCTCGGGCTTCTCCGTGGCCAATATGCAATCCTATGCCCTCCTTAATGCATCTCATCAGTTACAAGCGACTTCGCCCCTCCAAGATCGACGGTTGATGAAGTTTGTCGTTAACCTACCACCGGAGCTACAAATCGATCTAACCCACGAAAAAATCTTTTTGCGCCAAGCTAGTCAAGACTACTTACCACCCCAAATTCAGTGGCGACCCAAAGACAATTATTTTGACCCGATGAAATATGCTGGTATTGGCCAAGGGCAACCAGCTCTAGAAATGTTAGCAAAGCTCCAGCACACCAACTGTTTGACTGGTCTCATCGATGTGCCACAAGTAGAAAAAGTATTGCTGGAATATCGAGCAGGCTATGCTCACAGCTATTGTCCTGGTCGTCCTTATCGCAACGCCACCGCTAGTCATCTCCACGATTTATTTACTTTTGTGAATTGGCACCAAAGAATGAGCAGCCAATACAGGTTGTAGCGGTAAATTATACCTATATAGTTGATATCGCTCATTTTTGTATGCTATTATACTAAACAATAACCAGCGCGTTATAGTAAAATACAATTCAGTTCAACAGGATAAACAACTCCATGCTAAAAAAATACGTCAGTCCTCAATTAACTAAACTCGGCTCCTTATACTCCGTCACTAACGCGATGAGCGGCTTCATGTATGCAGACATGATGGGCGGAACCATGATGATGGGATAGGTGAATTCGTTCTACCTAGAGTCATTTCCATAGTCAATTTGACTGCCAACTCGGATTTTAGACCGAGTTTTTTATTTTCAGTTGTGCCGTTGTCTTCATCTAATCAAAAATGAATATTTCAGACATCCTGCACCTTGAGTTGAGGCAAGCATCTCGCCTTCAGCAACTGACCATTGAGTATGTAGCCACGCTACTGCATAAGTCAGATAATTCTCCGGTGAGGCAGAATCTGGCGAGTGATGTCTTTGGCCAACATCCCCATTGGGTGGATTGGTCAGATCAAATAGGAGCCTGGGTGAGCCTGGATGGTCTGTATATCCAAGTCTGTGTCACCGAAGATGCCCGTAATTTGGATCCGGGAGAGTTGACCCTGGGTTTCACTAGTACCTTGACCGGGATTTGTCTCAATTTACAGGGGCAGATTGCAGTTCATGCCAATGCGGTAGTTCTGAATGGTCGAGCTGTGGCTTTTATCGGGTATTCTGGTGCTGGTAAATCTACTTTAAGTGCTTTTTGCACTAGCTGTGGAGCCGGATTAGTCACCGATGATGTTTTGGTAATCGATGAGCAAGGGCATGTTTTACCCGGCAATCCCCGCATCAAGTTATATCCAGAAACAGGTGAATTGCTAGGCTTAGATGCCTCCCAAGCCACCGATTACAAAATTTTCTATCATCCAGAAACCCATTTGGGTGGTACTTATCAACAAGAGCCGTTACCGCTAGGCGGCTTGTATTTGCTCGCTAACCCCGAACTGGACACTGAGTCTATTCGGCTGGAGGCTATTTCGCCCGCGCAAGGAATTTTTGAATTATTAACTCACGGTTATGATGTCAGTCGTTTTATCGATCAAAATCCCCAGCTATTCGATGCTTATGTCCAGCTGGTAAATCGCTGTCCAGTGCAGCGACTGATCTATCCGCACGATTTTAGCCGTCTGCCAGAAGTATATGCTTTGTTATTAAAAGAGAGCCAGAAGCAATGAGCTACGCCTTAGTCCAGGGTCAACATTCTATGGCGCTAGATGTCCGCCGCAATGAAGTTTATGCCCAAGCCCTAGCCCAGGTGATCACACCAGAAAGTGTAGTTTTGGATGTGGGGGCTGGTCTGGGAATTCATGGTTTATTGGCCGCCAAACTAGGAGCCAAACGGGTTTATTTGGTAGAACCCGAAGATATTATTATGGTGGCCAAGGAAATTGCTCACAGTAATGGTTTGGCCGATCGAGTGGTTTGTCTCCAGGGTCCGATCGAAGAAGTGGAGTTACCCGAAAAGGTCGATATCATTACCTCAGTTTTCACCGGCAACTTTTTACTAGAGGAAGACCTGCTACCATCGCTGTTCTATGCGCGCGATCGATACCTCAAACCCGGTGGCATTTTATTGCCGCAAGCCGGTGTGATGCAAGCCGTCCCCGTCTGTGCGCCAGAAGTTTACGCAGCCGACCTAGATGTCTGGTCTCAGCCCCATTTGGGTCTTGATCACAGCGTCGCCAGACCCTATGTGAGCCAATCAATTCTTTACTATCGCAAAGAACTAGAAAAATCTCGCTACCTAGCTGATCCGATCGATTTATTCGCCCTCAATTTTCATCAGGCTACCGATACCAACTGTCAGGTGAGCGTCGATTACACCATCACTGAATCTGGCCTTTGTCATGGCTGGGCAGGCTGGTTTAAGATGCAGTTAGGCGATACTTGGCTCTCGACAGCGCCCCACGAACCACAGCTGCACTGGGGTTCGGCTTTTCTGCCCCTCGATCCACCGATCACCGTGACCGCAGGCGATCGAGTTACTTTTACCTTGCAGCGTCCGCCGTTTGCTGACTGGAGCTGGACGGTAGCAACAACCCAAGCCAAACAGTCGCACTCTACCTTTTTCTCGATGCCGATGTCTTTGGCCTCTCTCAAAAGAACCTCCCTAGATTATCAGCCCCAAAAAAGTCTGCAAGGTGAGGCGGCTTTGGCGGTTTTAGCTGGTAGCGATGGCACGGTTTCTGTCCAAGTTTTAAGCGATAACCTCTGCCAAAAATATCCGCAGCTTTTTCCTAACCAGCAAAAAGCCATCAATTTTGTCCAGAAACTGATCGGCCGCTTTGCCTAAAGTCAGCAGTATTTTTCTATGGCTTCACCGCAACAGTTGATTTCCAAACTTACCCAGGCTTTACATTTGGGGCCAGCCATCCGCATGGTCTGGAGCAGTGCTCCCCGCTGGACACTCGCTCGGGTGGGTTTGCTGATCATCCAAGGAATTTTGCCGCTCTGCTCCTTGTATCTCACTAAGCTAATTATTGATGCCCTAACCTTGGGATTAACCACCCAGCCGCAAGCAGCTGCCCAGAAACTAATAGTGTTACTGGTGCTGGTAGGTGTGGTCACGCTCATCTCCGACTTCTGTACTTTTTTGGCAGACCTGGTAAACACCGGCCAGTCTCATCGGGTGAATGATGCGATGAGTGACCTGCTCCAGGCTAAATCGATTGAGATGGATTTAGGCTACTATGAAACGCCCCAATACTTAGACACCCTCAAAAGAGCGCAAGAAGAGGCCACTTATCGGCCTAATCAAGTTTTGCAAAAGCTGATCGACGTTGCTCAACAGAGTATTTCTCTCAGCGCCATGGTAGTGCTGTTGCTATCTCTACATTGGGGCATTGCGGGTATTCTCTTGGTGGCGGCTCTGCCGTCGGTCTTGGTGAGAATGAAGTATGCCAACCTGCTCTTTAATTGGAACCGTGAAAAGACCGTAATTGAGCGCCAAACGGATTACATCAATTGGCTGCTGACCAGTGTTCTGTTTGCCAAAGAGGTACGGCTATTTAATATTGGCCAGCTATTTCGGGAGCGCTTTCAGCGGTTGCGCCGGGAGCTGTGGCAGGGAGAGGTTTCTATTGCTACCAAGAGATCGATCGCTGGATTGGGAGCACAGCTCATTAGTAGTGTGATGATTCTGGTCGCTTATGCTTTTATTGTGAACCAAACCTTACAGGGCATTCTAAAGATTGGTGATCTTTTTCTTTACTACCAGGCTTTTGAACGGGGTCAGTCATCTCTTAAAGGTATTTTAGGCAGTCTGTCGGGACTGTATGAAGATAATCTTTTTCTTACTAATCTCTATGATTTTCTCAACCTCAAACCAACGATCGCTGAACCAGAGCACCCCCAGGTTTTACCCTGTCCGATGCAAAGCGGCATTGTCTTTGAGGAAGTTTCTTTTAAATACGCCAATAGTACCCGCCAGTCTTTGCACAACATCAACTTACGCATTGCCCCTGGCGAAATTATTGCTTTAGTCGGCGAGAATGGTTGTGGTAAAACAACTTTGGTGAAATTACTCTGCCGGTTGTATGATCCGACCAGTGGCACGGTATCGATCGATAACACTAACTTAAAAGAGTTTAAAACAGCAGATCTACGCCGTCAGATGAGCGTAATTTTTCAAGACTATGCTAAGTACAATCTCACCGCCCTCGAAAATATTTGGTTGGGCAATATTGAGTTGCCTCCAACTATCGCCAGTGTCAGCGCCGCTGCCCAGCGTTCGGGAGCTGAACGGGTGATTGCGAGTCTGCCCCAAGGCTATGAAACCATTCTTGGTGCCTTGTTTGATGATGGTGAGGAGCTGAGTATTGGTCAATGGCAAAAAATTGCTTTAGCCCGAGCTTTTTTGCGTAACTCCCAAGTAATTGTTTTGGACGAACCGACCAGCGCCATGGATCCGAAGGCCGAATATGATGTATTTCAAAAATTTCGGCAGCTGATCACCAATCAGACGGCTATTTTGATCAGTCATCGTCTCTCCACCGTTAAGATGGCTGACCGAATTTATGTGATGGACAAAGGCTTTATTATTGAGCAGGGCACCCATGCAGCACTAATGCAGCAGCATGGTGTTTATGCCGATCTGTTTGAAACCCAAGCTGAGCCTTATCGATAACCTATGGCATCTTCATATCTACAATCTAGCGTGATGTTGAATAGTTCGATCGAAGAGCAGCTGCTATTGTGCTGTGCTCGCACGCGTGTTGATGAGGCTATCACTCAGCAAATCAGGTTGTTAATTCAGAAAAATATCGATTGGGATAAGTTAATTGAAGTAGCTATTCATCAGCAAGTTATTCCTTTACTTTATCGAAATTTACAGCAGATTAATGGTGAACTGATTCCCGATAGTATTCTCTTGCAGTTGAGAGAAATAAATTACACAAACATCGTTATTTCCATGTCTCTAAGCAGCAAATTGTCAGAGATCTTGGCTTGGTTTGCTGCTGAAAATATTCAAGTAATCCCTTATAAAGGAGCTGTACTAGCATCTGCTGTATACAGAGATATTTGCCTCCGTCAATTTCAGGATTTAGATTTACTGATTGACCCTCAAGATGTGACTAAATCCGAGAAATTACTGATATCTAAGGGTTATCAATTATATGATCAATATGAATGGGAGCAAACATTTATTCATCCCGATCAAGGAGTTAATATTGACCTCCATATAGGCATCGCTCAATCTTACTATCCATTTCGTCTTGATTTTAAAGGTTGTATTCAGCGCTGCCAAAGTGTTGTTTTATTAGATAGCACTGTCCAAAGTTTCAGTATGGAAGATCTTTTACTAGTATTATCTATCCAAATTGTGAAAGATTCTTATGCTAAAAAATGCATATTAGCAAAAGTAGCTGATATTGCTGAATTAGTGGGTCATTACTCAGTGCCACAATGGGAAACAGTGATCGATCGAGCAACGAAGAGCGGCTGTCAGCGGCTACTGCTGATCGCCCTACTCATCACCCATAATCTGCTGGGCACATCTTTACCAACATCGATGTGGCAACTAATTAAGAATGACTGGGTAGTACAACAATACGGCAAGCTACTATCCAGTAATTTCTTTCAGCCGGTTACTACTGGCCTTTCTTTCTTTTTATTTAAGGTCTTAATATTAATTGAATATCCGTTGTCAGCACCAAGTAATACCCACTTGCTAAAAGTATGCCTAGGCAATCGAGCTAAACAAATTAAGAGCCTATTATTGCCCTCCCCGTAGCATTCGAGGTACCAAAATCAAAAAATAAGTCCACCACACCACAATCAAAATTCCCAAAGGTACCGTCAACCACAGGGTATGTAGCAAAACCCAGCTCCCAGCTATCAATAAAATTCCGGTGAGGATAATTGTCCAGGGCTGGCACCACCAGGGTTTAGATTGCCACATATCAACCGCTGCTATTTCTGAAGGCTCTTGATTCATGGTTATAGTTATAAAAAAGGTGGATGGAATTCAGACAAAAACAAGACAACATGATTAGCTACGCCAGTGCAGAACCTGCTCTTTGACTGGATTTTGAAAAGGTCGATCTTCAGCGATCGATCTCTTGTGCTCGCCTTTAAGCTGATAATACCAGCGGGCTTGGGCATCAGCATCTTTGATCAACATCAACGGTGGATCATACTTTAAACCAACCTGCTGCTTCACCACCATTTGCCGATCCTGATCTAAAAATGTTCGGATGAATGGTAGGATCACCGGCTTCAGTATTTTTGCCCAGGCCAGCGTGGTGTAGAACAAAGTTGTTACTTCTGTTTCGTTGTCAGTAAGCGGTGTAATTACCGTCAAATTAATCACCCGATGCTTGCTGGTAATTACTTGCTCGATCCTGACACCCGGTAACTGAAAAGAAATTTCGACATCCGGGGTGCCCCCCACCAAGTCATAGAAAAAAGTACTGCGTTCTAAGGTATGGCGGCGCATCGTAAACCCGTGGGGCGAGGGGTCGAAAGTTTTGATTTCATCGGAGAGAATGCTGTTCGATCGCCACCACCAAGACCGATGTACAAAGGGCACATGCGCCGGGTCCATTAAACCCACAACAGCATGATCGATATGGCAAGGAAATGGCAGCATTAAGCTGACTTGGGGCGATACATCGCCAATGCCGGGAATCTGCGGCGGCTCGAAATCTGGCACCGCGTCCACCTGATCTAGCTCCGGCATGTAGATCCAAATATTCCCCTGGACATCGCGCACCTGGTATTTTCTGACTCCGTACCGTCCTAAATCCACCTGTTGATCGGCGGCCAAGGCTGGAATAATCGTACATTCGCCATCGGGGTTAAACCGCCAGCCATGATAACAGCATTCCACTTCTTCGCCATCGAAACGGCCACAACTCAGGGGCACTGCTCGATGGGGGCAAATATCTCGCAGTGCAAAAACTTCACCGCTGTTGCTGCGCCCTAGCAGGACTGGTTCATTCAAAATAGTTTTGGCCAACATTTGACTAGGCTTCAGCTGTTCGCTGGGGAGGGCGTAGTACCAAATATTGCGCAGAAAAGAATCAGAGGTATTCATGACGGCCAAAGAGTTTCACTATTAATGACTTTATCATTTAGCCCCGGTTCCAGTTTGCGGTGATCCGACCTGGAAAGAATGTCGGTGCTGCTTCTGCCCCGGAAAATCACGCTAAAATTTGAGTCAACCTTGATATTTGAATATTTACTAACTCTATGACCTCTTTTTGGCCACCAGTCGATCAGACAGCTGCTGCTTTTGTTGCTCCTAATGCCACGGTGATGGGTCGCGTGACGCTGGGTGATCAGGCGAGTATCTGGTATGGGGCAGTGGTGCGCGGTGATGTGGAAAGAATTGAGATTGGGGCTTATAGCAATGTGCAAGATGGGGCGATTATTCACGGCGATCCGGGGATGGCGACGGTGATTGCCGATTATGTGACGATCGGACACCGCGCGGTAGTGCACTCAGCACACATTGAAAAAGGTTGTTTAATTGGGATTGGGGCGATTGTCTTGGATGGTGTGCGGGTGGGGACGGGCAGTATTATTGGGGCGGGGGCGGTGGTTACTAAGAATGTGATGGATCGATCGATGATGGTGGGGGTGCCAGCAAAACTCTTGCGGATGGTTTCGGAGGAGGAAGCGGCTGATTTAATTGTTCATGCTCAGAAGTATGCCAAATTGGCTTTGGTTCATACGGGTCAGGGTTCACCATCCATCTCAGATGCAATGCAATCAACCATCGCCTGACCAAAGTATCCTCGATCTGCAAAACAAAATTCGGCGTTGCTGATTTGAGGTAAGCTATCTAAGATCTGTTGAATGCCACCATAGACAATCGATAGTTCCTCATCGGTAATACAATAGGGCGGCATCAGATATAGTACATTCCCCAAAGGTCGCAGCAGCAAACCTTGTTCGATCAATAGCTGCCGGATCAACATCCCCACCTCGTGTAAATAACCCTGTCCCTGGTCTTCTCCAACATTCATCGCCATAATCGTTCCCTGCACCCGCACCTTACTCACTAGTGGATGCTGACGCAACGTGGCCAAATGTGACCAATGACGCGCCGCCATGCCTGCAAAAATTGGTTGATATTCTTGCAATAACTCCAACCCAGCCAAAGCCGCCGCACAGCCCAACGGGTTCGCTGTATAGCTATGACCATGATACAAAGTATGCAGTGGGTCGTCACTATAAAAACCCTGATAGATCTCTTCGGTGCAAATCGTTACCGCAAAGGGCAAAAAGCCACCGGTAATTCCCTTCGAGAGACAGATCAGATCGGGAGCAACAACAGCTTCTTGACAGGCAAAATTTGCCCCAGTGCGACCGAAACCAGTCATTACCTCATCAAAAATCAGCAGAGTGTGATGCTTAGTAGCCAGCTGGCGGAGTTGCTGCAAAAAAATAGGCCGACACATCCGCATTCCACCAGCGCCCTGCACCAGCGGTTCAATCACAATCCCGGCATAGGGTGTTGATTGCAATTTTTGCTCAATGTCTTGCAAAATCTTCGCTTCGCGTTGATTGATCGAATCATCCCCGTCATAAGTATCTGGATACTCCACTGTTTCGACAGTAAACAGCAACTCTTGAAACACCGCTGAAAAGATCGATCGACTACTGATCGACATCGCCCCAAAGGTATCACCATGATAGGCACCCGTAAACGAGAGAAAAGTCGATCGGGTTTCTCCCTGATTAGCCCAATACTGATAGGCCATTTTCAGTGCTATTTCTACTGCATTCGAGCCATTATCACTATAAAAAACTCGCTGGAGTTGGTTGTCTAATAGCTTAACTAACTGAGTTGCTAATTGCTCAGCTGGTTCATGACTAAACCCCGAAAAAATCACGTGCTCCAGTGTTTGCGCTTGCTCATAAATAGCTTGAGCAATACGGGGATGACCATGACCATAAAGGTTTACCCACCAACTCGAAATACAATCGATCAGCTGCCGCCCATCAGCCAACTCTATCCGTACTCCCTGTGCTGATTTAACCACCAATGGTGCCGGAGAAGTTTTGGCAGAGAAGTAGGGATACCAAAGATGAGGATGCATTATTTAAGGCCGAAAAGGAATCTGTGTTTTCTTGGCCTGAGCAGTAGCAGCACTATTGCTATTATCTTTCTGAGAGTTGGTGGTCTGGTTATTAGCAACTGAAGCTATCTGCGGTTGCCGAACAGGCGATCGATTGAGTTGCGATAAGAAATACTGCACGCCCAATGATGGCTGCTCCGCCATCATAATTGCTCTAACCACAGCTATTGATCGACCACCGTTCTGAATTACATCTAAAATGTTGTTTTGATCAATGCCGCCAATCGCAAACCAAGGAACAGTGGCATGTTCAGCCGCATAGCGCACGTATTCTAGACCAGCGGCGCTTTTACCAGCCTTGGTCGGAGTTTCATAAACTGGCCCAACTCCGATATAGTCGGCTCCTTCTTCTAAAGCTTTGGCCATTTCGGTAGCATTAGTTGTGGATCTGCCCACAATTTTTTGGGAGCCTAAAATCTGCCGCGCTAGGGCGATCGAAATATCGTTTTGACCCAAATGCACACCATCAGCACCCACGGCTAAAGCTAAATCCACTCGATCGTTAATAATAAACAGCGCTCCATAGTTATGGCAGAGCTGGCGGAGCTGCTGCGCTTGCTCTAACCGCACCACATCATCGCTAGTTTTATCGCGGTATTGCACCAAGGTCAAACCGCCTTGCAAAGCCTTTTCTACGCTGCCCAACAAATCTGGAACGGGCATGGTGACTAGGTATAATCGAGC
Organism: Synechococcales cyanobacterium; assembly: GCA_043755575.1. Classification (GTDB taxonomy): domain Bacteria; phylum Cyanobacteriota; class Cyanobacteriia; order Cyanobacteriales; family Chamaesiphonaceae; genus JAAFHZ01. The sequence goes on along the minus strand of JAYUSR010000171.1, from coordinate 22,191 downwards.
TGACGCTAAAATCTGGCGACTGCGATAGGAAACTAACTGGGATTCCAGGGTGTAGACCCGGTAGCGCAGTTGTTTACAACTACTGCTCATGCCACCGCTCACCAGCTTACTGTATTCTTCTAGAACCCGCAGAGCTTCTTGCACTCGACTAAAGTTAGCTACCAATAATTGTTCGATGCTCTGACGCTGTTCTTCGCCTTCATGGGTTAAGCTAGTGCCCACATCACCAGGCGTATTGCGGGCGGCGCGTAGCTCGGGCGTATGCCAAAGGGCTAGCTCTTGGCGCAGATTCTTACATTCTTGCGCTAGGTCACTGTCGTCTAAACCAAAGCGGCACCATTCTTCAATAATCCGCAAGCCCTCTCGCGATCGATCGAGATTGGCATCTAAAATTCTTTGAATAGTTGGTTGTAAAAGGTTGAAATCAGTCATTTCTTAAAAACGGGTAAGGGAAGGTCATGACCCTCCCTGGGGCTAAATTTGCAATTTACTTAACGCCAATTAATTCGACATCAAAAAGCAATACTGCATTCGGCGGAATCACGCCACCAGCACCACGCGCTCCATAACCCAATTCGGGTGGAATAGTTAGTTGGCGACGACCGCCTACTTTCATCGTGCTTAAGCCTTCATCCCAGCCTTTGATCACCTGGCCGGTACCGATTTGAAACTTGAAAGTCTGGTTGCGATCGCGGGAGCTATCGAATTTTTTACCATTTTCGAGGGTGCCAGTGTAGTGAACTTCGACAGTTTGACCCTTTTGGGGCACCGCTCCGGTGCCGACGGTAGTTTCGACGTATTTGAGACCAGAGGAAGTGGTGATTGGTTCAGACATTTTTTTCTTTGCTGGGGTTTTTGATTGTGGAGCAGCCGGTTTGCCGGAAGTCATGGCGACTACTGGCGCCACATCGGCGTTGGCTGCTGGCGGAGTGGTGAATTGGGCAAACAGGATTAAGACTGTACAGACGGTCATCACACTTAAGCTAATTAAAATTTCACGCATATGGTTAGATGGAGGTGCGATTGCTCAGATTTTATCATCACATTACATGGTCAAGCTGCTAGCATTTGTTTCTAGCAATTTAGCCAAATCTTGCAAGAAGGCGGCGGCATCGGCACCGTAAATAATCCGATGATCGGCAGTCATATTGACCTGCATTTGTTGACGGACAGCAATTGCGCCATCAGCGGTGGCAACCACCGTGGGCCGGGAAGCGCCAATCGCTAAAATAGCGCCAGTACCGGGGGGCAGAATGGCGTCAAACTTATCTACGCCGAACATCCCCAAGTTAGAAATGGTGAAGGTACCGCTGCTGTATTCTTCCGGTTTGAGCTGTTTAGCGCGCGCTCGATCGACTAAATCTTTCCAAGTGCGGGAAAGGGAATAGATATCCATTTGGTCAGCGTTGGCCAAGACCGGGGTAATCAAGCCGCCATCCGGCATCGCTACGGCGACGGCAATATTCACCGCGCCATGTTGTTGCAAACCGGCATCGGTGTAACTGGAGTTTACTACTGGATACTTAGCCAAGGTTATGGCTGCGGCCTTAGCTAGCAAGGCGGTCATCGTCACACCTTTGGGCTTGAGCTGCTTATAAAGCTTATCTAAACCGTCAGTAGTAATGGTGTAGCCAGTACGGAAAGTCGGTACCGCCAAGCTGCTTACCATATTGCGATTCACGGCCTGCTGCAAGGTATTGAAAGGGGTTAGTTTAGCCATTGGCACACCTGCTGGTGGTGCCGCCGTGGGTGCTACTGCCACCACGCCCATTGCGACTGCTGCGGTCGGAGCAGCAGCAGGACTAGCCATGTTAGCTGGCAGGGGTTTACCAGCAGCTTTGGCCACATCTGCCGCTACAATCCGACCATGGGGACCAGTGCCTTGCAGCTGGTCAATGCTCACGCCCATATCCTTAGCTAATTTCTTGGCACGGGGTGAGGCCACTAGTCGGCCACTTTTCTGGGTGGCAGTGGCTGTCGTAGTCACAGCGGCAGTAGCCACTGGCACCGGAGTAACCGAGGCTGCTGGTGGGCTAGCCGCAACAGTTTTTCCTTGACCACGCTGCTTGGCTTCTTCCATTTCTTCCATGGTTTCGGCAATCAAGGCAATTGTCTGACCGACTGGTACCGATTCACCGGCTGCCGACATAATAATGGCGACATAGCCCTCAGCAAAAGATTCAACATCCATGTCCGCCTTGTCGGACTCTACCACTAGGACAGTTTCGCCCTTTTCTACTTTGTCGCCTGTGGCTTTTGCCCAAGATACGATTTTGCCCTCGGTCATGGTAGAACTCAAGGCGGGCATGAACACTTCACGAATTGCCATAGGGAATTTTTAAGCTAAAAGTATTGAATAGAAAATAGTTGAGCCAGTTGGATATCTTAACATTTTTAGTAGAAACGGCAGCAGGAATCTGTTTAGACTCCAACTGCCGTAAGTATTTTAAGCGATCGATCAAATGATGCCGCGTATTTCCATGACAATGCCGTCGCGCAATAATACTTCAGTATTCATCTTCTCGATGAGGTTGTCACCGACTTGGACAGCAAAAGTACTATCCAACTGGGTAATTCCCACCTCTTGATTCAACTCCAAAAATTGCACTTGTTGCAGCTGTTGGAGAACGCCATTTTTTTGCTCTAGCAACTGGCTTTTTTGTTCGTTAACTTGAACTTGAATGCTTTCAATCTGCTGCATTACTTGCGGACCAGGCGGCTGCAAAGATTGCTGTTTGACTGCGGCAATAGCTTGCTGTCCCTGCATTTCTAGTTGCTGAAGCTGGCTATCAACTTCATTAATTTGCCCTTGCATAGCCTGTTGAGTTTCATCTTTCCAGCGCTGAGTAACCACGGTTTTGACGTTGATGACACGCTTGAGTAATAGCTGGGATGCGGTTAGATCCATAAAAATTTTTCCAAAAATAATGGCAAATGCTGCTCCGGCAACTGGGCTAGTTAGCAAACATCTCGTTAATAGTATCGCGATAGCGTTCCATGACCACATGTCTCTTTAGAGACAGTTTTTGGGTCAGCAAACCATTCTCGACTGAAAATGGCTCAGACACAAGCCTAAAGGTTACGATCCGATCGTCTGATCGATAGCCCGGTCGATCTTTAACCAGTCTGGTTAATTCGCCTCGGAAGAGGTCGGTCAGGCGTGGATCAGCTAACTCTCCTGCAATCCAAGGCTGTGGTTGGGTAGCGCCCCAACTGATTAAGGCTTCTTGGTTAGGGACAATTAAGGCTCCTAAATACTTGGCATCTTGTCCTACCAACATAATTTGGTCAATATAGCTACTCAGGAGGCAGGCATTTTCAATCGATAGTGGTTCAATATTTTCGCCATTGCTTAAGACGATCGTATCTTTGGCGCGGCCAGTAATGGTCAGATCTCCTTGGGGAGTCAGCCAGCCCAGATCCCCACTATCGAACCAGCCTTCGGGATCGATCGCCTTGGCGGTAGCTTCGGGGTTGCGATAGTAGCCCTGCATCACCTGCGGCCCCCGAATGAGAATTAAGCCCCGCTCGCCCGTCGGCAAAGTTTTGCGGGTGTCTAAATCCACAATCCGAATCTCGGTGGCGGGCATCGGTTGACCAGAAGTCGGGCGCAGATTTCGCCAAGGTCGCCGGACGTTGGTAATCGGCGCAGTTTCGGTCAGGCCGTAGCCCACCAGAATACTGACCCCCACAATGTCAAAAAAGTTATCGATGTGCAAAGGCAGCGCTCCACCACCGTTAATGATGTGTTTAATTTGGCCGCCAGTAGCCGATCGAACTTTTTGATAGACTAATTTGTCGCCTAGTTGATGGAGGGGTTTTAAAACCAGACTTTTTAGCTGAGCGCCCAGTTTATTGCCGGAGCTAAATTGTCTGTCAATATCCAAACCCTTGACAATCCGATGCGCTTGCAGATAATTTTGGCTAATTTTAAAGAAAAAGTTCACTAATTTTTGCTTATTGGCAGGCTGCTCCCGGAATTGCTTTTGGGCACCTTCATAGATTGATTCCCATAGGCGGGGTACGGCCACCATATAGTGCGGTTGATGTTCACGCAAATCTTGCTTAAGGTAGCGGATATTGGTGTAGGTTTGGGTACAACCTTGGGACAGCAAAAAATACTCGCAGGTGCGCTCATAACTGTGCCAAGAAGGCAAAATACTTAATACCCGATCACCTGGGCGGGGCTGAACCACAGTGCCAGCTGTATTAATCTGATGAAGTAGATTGGCATAGGTGAGCATTACTCCTTTGGGATTACCGGAAGTACCCGATGTGTAAATCAGGGTAGCTAGATCGGTGGGCTGCAAGTTTGGTGACTGCAATGTCCCAGTTCGACCCAGAGCTAATAATTGCTCAAAATTCAGAATTTTGGTTGGTACCGAAATATCAGTATCTTCGTCTGAAAGTAAAATAATTAGTTCGATCGGCTGGTCGTACAACTGACTACCGAGTTTTTGGAGCGTTTTAAGATCTTCAACAATCAGCGTTTGGCTCTCGCTGTTATCTAAAATGGAAAATAATTCTTGAGTTTCGGCCTGGGAGCTACGCACCGCATTAAAAGCCCCCGACATCATCGTGCCTTGGTCGGCAATAAACCAGCGCGGACTGTTATCGGCAAACATGGCCACTGCGGTACGAGGTTGCACCCCTAACAGCTGGAGACCAGTGGCAAAGGCCAGCATCTGTTGATACATTTCCTGGTAAGTAATGGAGACCGCTGGTTTCAGATGGGGCGCGTGCAGCGCCACCACCTGACCAAACCGCTCCGCCGCTAGCGGCCAAACTTCAGCTAGCGAATTGATTTCAAGGTAACTGGCTGTCTGCTCGAAGTTCTGACGTTCTAGAGCGGTCAGCAGATAGGGATAATTTTGAGCAGCCATAATTACATCGGGTTCAACAAGATAGGAATACCTCTAGATTACCTCGACAAATAGCACTTCATCGATCAATATGTGCCACCTATCCAACTGACTGAGATGCCTAGTCAAGTTAGAGCAATCTGAAAATGAAAGGGTAGCGATAAGGTTCGTTGGGATTGGTAACTGTATGCAAAATGGCCATCACTGACCAACCAAAATGCCACAAGAAACCGAAAGCAACGATTGGCCACAAAATCAAGCCCAATAGTCCAAAGGTAATTAAAGACAAAAATCCATAAATACCGCCAATCACAGCCGCCCAAAACCAGATATTCAGGTGGAAATTGATTGATTCTTTGGCGTTTTGGCGCACAACTTGGTCGTCAGAAACGAACAAAACTGCGATCGGAGCGGCAATCGATAGTAGCGAAACGCCAATTAACGTGAAGCCGTGACAGACCAGAGAAAGTAGAAAACGTTTGGATTTATTAGTGCTAATGTCAGACATTTATATAAAGCCTCGTATTGAATTAATGGTGTGTGATCCATACTGAGCACATGTTGACTTTAGCATGGGCGATTCCCAGCCGAATAATAAGATCGATGCGGATGCTACCAATTTCAATAGACGGTTTTGCCCATCTCATTGCTGGAATTGATCGATTACCAGATTGCAAAATATTGATTAAAGCTTAAGATTGTGCCGAATTTTATTCGATCGAGCAATTTACTCGCTTAACATTAGGTAATACAAAAGCAGGGAGACCCCACGGCACATATCCATGCTGAACAACGAACCATCCCTCGATCGCGACTGCACCACCCTCTCTCGCCATATTCTCCAGCAGCTGAAGAGTTTTGACAATAATGCTCAAGATTTGAGCGCGATTATGAGCCGGATTGCCCTGGCCGGTAAGCTGATTGCCCGTCGCCTTAGTCAAGCTGGTTTGATGGCCAATGTCCTCGGTTTTACTGGCGAAACTAATGTCCAGGGCGAAGAAGTCAAACAGATGGATGCCTATGCCAACGAGGTGTTCATCACCGTCTTTCGCCAGAGTGGACTGATCTGTCGGCTGGCCTCTGAAGAAATGGCCGAGCCTTACATAATCGATGAAAATTGTGCTCTGAGCCGCTACACTTTGCTCTACGATCCGATCGACGGCTCCTCAAATTTAGACGTGAATCTGAATGTGGGATCAATTTTTGCCATTCGCCGCCAAGATGGTGATGCTCCCGAGGACTGGCTGCAAGACGGACGTAATCAGATCGCCGCTGGCTATATTTTGTATGGCCACAGTACTACCTTGGTCTATTCGATCGGCACTGGTGTCCACAGCTTTATTCTTGATCCCAGCCTGGGCGAGTTCATTCTAGCCACCGAAAATATCCAGATCCCCAGTAATGGCAGCGTTTATAGTGTCAACGAAGGCAACTACTGGCAATGGCCAGAAGCCTACCGTGACTATATCAAATATGTCCATCGTCATCCCGGTTACACCGCCCGTTACAGTGGTGCACTAGTGGGCGACATGCACCGCATATTGTTACAGGGTGGTGTGTTTATCTATCCCGGCACCACCAAAAAACCCCAAGGTAAGCTACGGTTGCTCTACGAGTGTGCCCCTTTAGCCTTTTTGATTGAGCAGGCTGGTGGTCGAGCTAGCACCGGCAACCAAGATATTCTGGATGTCGTGCCCGACCAAATCCATACCCGCACGCCCCTAATCATCGGCAGTTCCGAAGATGTCGCCCTCGTCGAATCATTTATTAATGATCTAACTAGCAAAGATCCAGCAGTCCGGGTGGGGATCAGCTAGGGTAGAGAAAATATCGCCAGTCTGTCCGTAAGTTTTGCATTGATTAGGAGTTTTGGTGATGGCTACCAACCATATATTAGAAATCGAACAGCAGTTTGGCCAAAGCATTTGGATGGACAACCTCAGTCGTGATTTACTCACTTCGGGAGAGTTAGCCGCGTTAATCGAGTCGCGCGGGGTATTAGGAATTACTTCCAACCCAGCAATTTTTGAAAAGGCGATTGTTGGTAACGCGATCTACGACCAGGATATTGAAGCCGGAATCCTGGCCGGGAAATCCCTGGCAGAAATTTATGAATCTTTGGTATTTACTGATATTCAGATGGCCGCTGATGTCCTGATGCCGATTTACAGCAAATCTAATGGCATTGATGGTTATGTCAGCATCGAAGTCCCCCCGACCATCTCGGCTGATACCGAAAAAACCATTAGTGAAGCCCTGCGCTACTACCAGGCCATTAATCGTCCAAATGTGATGATTAAGATCCCCGGCACTTCGGAGGGTTTGCCCGCTGTCGAAAAGGTGATCGCCGAGGGGATCAACGTCAACGTCACTTTACTGTTTTCCGTAGAGAGTTATGTAGCCACAGCCTGGGCTTACATTCGCGGCTTAGAGTCCAGAATGGCCAAGGGCTTGGCGGTTAATAATATTTCCTCGGTGGCCAGTTTCTTCTTGAGCCGGATTGACTCTAACATCGACAAACGCTTAGACAACCTGATTAAAAACACCACTGACGAAGTATTGCAAACCAAATTGCATGGATTAAAAGGTCAGATTGCGATCGCTAACGCCAAAGTTGCCTACCAAGAATATAAAAGAATTATTGAGAGTGAGCGTTGGCAAAAGTTAGCAGCCAAAGGTGCACGAGTGCAACGGCTACTTTGGGCTAGTACTGGCACCAAAGATCCCAGCTACAGCGATGTCATGTATGTCGATGGTCTGATTGGCGACGATACCGTTAATACCCTACCGCCCCAGACGATCGAAGCTTGCGCTGACCATTGCGATCCAGCCAGTCGGATTGAAGCGGGAGTAGATGAGGCTCGGAGCCTGATTACTAGTTTGGCTGATGCCGATGTGGGCATTGACTTAGACGAAGTAATGGCAGAGCTGTTGGTGGATGGCATCGACAAATTCGTCCAGCCTTTTGTGACGCTGATGGCTAGCTTGCAAGCCAAGATTGACGCACTCGCCGTTGCTAAATAATTAAATACCTTCTATGACATCATTATTGACTAATCCCCTCCGGGTCGGACTCCGCCAAGAAAAACTACCGGAGCCGCAAATCATTGTGATTTTTGGCGCTTCCGGGGACTTGACCCAGCGCAAATTGGTACCGGCTATTTACCAAATGAAGCTCGATCGGCGGATGCCCCCCGAAATTACGATCGTTGGAGTGGCCAGACGGGACTGGAGTCACGAATATTTCCGTGAACACCTGAAGAAAGGAGTGGAAGAATTTGGCGATGGCATTAATAATGAAGCTGCTTGGGAAGATTTTGCCCAAGGACTTTATTACTGCCCCGGCGACATCGACAAACCAGAAAGTTATCAACGATTGAAAGCTTTCCTGGGCGAATTGGATGAAAAACGTCAGACCAAAGGGAATCGGGTCTTTTACCTCTCGGTATCACCGAGCTTTTTTCCCGAGGCGATCGAACAACTTGGTGCCGCCGGAATGCTGAGCGATCCCGATAAGCAACGGCTGGTGATTGAAAAGCCCTTTGGCCGCGACTTGAACTCAGCGCAGAACCTCAATCAAGTAGTGCAGAAGGTCTGCAAAGAAAAACAGGTCTATCGCATTGACCATTATTTAGGTAAGGAAACCGTCCAAAACCTGTTGGTGTTTCGGTTTGCCAATGCCATTTTTGAGCCACTCTGGAATCGTCATTACATCGACCATGTGCAGATCACCGTGGCCGAAACCGTAGGGGTGGAGGACCGGGCTGGCTATTATGAATCGGCTGGTGCCCTACGGGACATGCTTCAAAACCATTTGATGCAGACCTTTTGTCTGACGGCCATGGAAGCGCCCAACTCTTTGGATGCCGATAGCATCCGTACCGAGAAGCTCAAAGTGCTGCAAGCCACCCATTTGGCCGATCTACAAAATCTAGACCGCTGTGCAGTGCGTGGTCAGTACACCGCTGGATCAATGAAGGGCAAGGAAGTACCGGGTTATCGTGAAGAAACAGGCGTAGCCGCAGATTCCACCACGCCCACTTATGTATCGATGAAGTTCTCGATCGATAACTGGCGCTGGCAAGGAGTACCTTTCTATCTACGCACCGGTAAACGAATGCCCAAAAAGGTTTCAGAGATCGCCATTCAGTTTAAAAAAGTACCCTGGGGGATCTTTCAATCGGCAGCCAAACAGGCCAATCCGAATGTATTGGTGCTCCAGATTTACCCCGACGAAGGAATCTCGATGCGCTTTGAAGCCAAAATGCCCGGACCCGATCTCCGCACCCGCACGGTAGAGATGGATTTTGGTTACGGTTCTAGCTTTGGGATCAAAAGCTCCGACGCATACGATCGACTGTTGTTAGACTGTATGTTAGGAGACCAAACCCTCTTTACTCGTGCTGATGAAGTGGAAGAAGCTTGGCGGATTGTTACTCCGGCTTTATCAGCCTGGGAATCTGATCGTAATCCCAACAATATGCCAACTTATCCGGCCGGAACTTGGGAACCAATCGAAGCAGAACTACTACTCAACCAAGATGGCCGTCGGTGGCGTCGTATCTAGAACCCATACCATAAGAAAATGACTACAACAATTCAAGCTTTGCCGGTGGTGCGGTTACTGTCTCCTAAGGAGATTGCCGTTGCTGATATTACCACCGAGTTAAATGACATTTGGCAGAATTCTGCGAGCACGGCGGTACGAGCATCAACCTTCACTTTAGTAGTTTACGAGCCGGAGCCAATTCAACATCTGCTCACCGTCATCGGGTTTTATGATGGTCCAATCGATGGAATCATGGGGCCATTAACCAGGGATGCTCTGTTGAAAGCTCAAAAAGCCTATGATTTGCCGATCACCGGTCGTGCCGATGAAACCACTTTTGCGAAGCTAAAAGAAGTTTACTTAGCGGCCAGCAAGCAGGGAATCACCCCCACCCACGCCGAACAGAACTATCGGGCAGCGGATGCGATCGCTCAAGCGAACCCCTGTCGAATTATTGCTCTGTGCGAGACAGTGGAAGCAGACCATGCTTTGCAAGCTCAAGTATCAGCCTATTGTCCGATCAAAAAGCAGCACCAAAGCCGGATGGTCTGTTGCGAATATATTACGCTGGCTGGCTCATCAGCAGCGTTGGAAAAATATAGTGAGTCAATCCAAGAGCTATTGATACCTGGACTACCCCAATTCTTGTGGTGGAAAGGTACCCCCGGACACGATCGCGAATTATTTCTGAGTTTGGCTAATAATGTCACCAATGTGATCTTAGATTCAGCAACCTTTACCAACTCCGCTGCCGATCTGCAACAGGTGCCTGGATTATTGGCGCAGAACTTGCCACTAGTAGATATCAACTGGCAGCGGATTGCACCCTGGCAAGAACTCACCGCCGCCACTTTTGACCCGCCCGAACGTCGTCGATCGATCATGGAGATTGATGAGGTGGAAATTAATTTTGAGCGGGGCAGTTCGGCGCAAGCTTGGCTGTATTTGGCCTGGCTAGCAGGACGTTTGGGTTGGATACCCACTGGCTATAGCCACCCTGGTGGTGACTACAATCTGCGCAAAATCAGCTTCCAATCTAGTACTGGTCGGGAAGTGAAAGTAGAGCTAGCCAGTATGCCCCTAGCCGAAGTTGGGGATGTAGTCGGCGATCTGATGGGGATCAAGTTATTTTCCACGAATCCCGATGCCAACTGTTGCACAATTCTTTGCTCCGAAACAGCCGGTTGTATGCAGATGGAGTTAAAGGGCGGAGCACAAATTTGCCAAGTCGAGCAGGTTAATTCTCTCTCTGACCAAAATGCGGAGCAGTTAGTAAGTACTTACTTCAGTCGATCGGGTCACGATTGGTTGTATGAGGAAACCATGAACATGTTGGGTCAAATTTTGACGTTAGTAGTTAACTAAGACATGAGTAGACCGATCGGAATCGACCTTTTTGCTGGTGCAGGGGGTATGTCTCTGGGCTTTGAACAAGCTGGTTTCGATGTGGTGGCGGCGGTGGAAATTGACCCAATTCATTGTGCAACCCACGAGTACAATTTCCCCCGAACCACTACAATTTGCGCTAGTGTAGTTAACCTTACCGGTGCTGAAATTCGGCACCGAGCAAAATTAGCGAAAAAAGATATTGATGTGGTTTTTGGTGGTGCTCCCTGTCAGGGCTTTTCTTTAATGGGCAAGCGGGCATTAGACGATTCTCGTAATCAGTTAGTGTTTCACTACGTGCGCCTAGTTAAGGAATTAAATCCCAAGTACTTTGTCTTTGAAAATGTCCGAGGTCTGACCCTGGGAAAGCATAGTCAATTTTTAACAGAACTGATCACATCGCTAAGTGCTAATGACTATCATGTACTATCACCATACCAAGTATTGAATGCTGCTGATTATGGAGTGCCCCAGGATCGGCGGCGATTATTTTTAATCGGTACACGCCCAGGTTTGCCAGCGCTGAAATATCCAGAACCTGAGCAAAATAGAGTTACCGTTTGGGATGCGATCGGAGATCTCCCCAATAGTGATATGTTCGATGTCCTCACGATTTCTGATGTGGTACTAACGACTTGGGAAACAGCTAGCCCATATGCCCGCAGGTTAAGAGGTTTCGATACCGATCCTCAAGACTATAGCTATCAGCGTAATTTCGATCCGCACCTACTGACTGGCAGTTGGCGCACCGGACATGCTCAATTATCTCAAGAACGATTCGCCGCCACGCCTCCGGGCAAAACTGAACCGATTAGCCGTTTGCGCAAGCTAGAGCCGGAGGGATTGTGCAATACGTTGCGGGCTGGTACAGATAGTGCCAGAGGTGCCTACACTTCACCCCGCCCGATTCATCCTTACTGGCCACGGGTGATTACGGTGCGGGAGGCAGCTAGATTGCATTCGTATCCAGATTGGTTCCGGTTAAATGCTACGAAGTGGCATGGCTGTCGCCAAATTGGTAATAGTGTACCGCCTCTATTGGCACGAGCAGTAGCCAGTGAAATTTTAAAAGCGCAGGGTGTTCAGCTGTCAAAACCCCAAGGGGAAATTAGTCTCGATCAGGACTATTTACTATATTTTGATATGAGTCGGGCATCTACATATTTTAAGGTGTCGCGGGATACGATTCAGCAACGCCGACGTTCTGCAAACACCAAAAAATCTCGTAAAGCTGATGAGTGACCGGCGCTGCTAAGTCACGCTCGCAATTTGAAGAAGACTATTACGGATGGTTAAGGCCGCGCGACTGTCTGTTGATACGACGGGGCAGGCAAGGTCAAACATCAACACAGTATCAACGCTAAAATAAGATGCCATAGTTCATTAGTCTCCATATGCTGCCTCGCGAAGACCTCCTCAAATCTGTTGAAAACCGTGAAACCGTAGCGCGAGTCATTGACCTAGCCGAGCAAGCCATTAAAAACTGGGAAATGGTGGTGAGCGATTTTCTCTCACCACCAGAACTAATGGAGGTACAAACTCTGTTTAGCCGTCTGACAGAAGTGCAGCTCTTTGCGGCTGGTGGCTATCCGCAAGCCGAACGGCAACGGGTGGGCATCTGTCGATCGGAGCTGCCATTAGATGAAACCGGTGTGCCGTTGATGGCGATCAAGATTGCTGGAAATTTTTTGTTTGACTCGGCTACCCATCGCGACTTCCTCGGTGCCATGCTGGGTTGCGGCATTGTCCGCGAGAAAACTGGTGACCTAATTGTACTGGGTGAGCAAGGCGCTCAGGCTATTATTGTGCCGGAGTTGCTAGACTATTTACAGGCAGCTTTAACGCAAGTGCGATCAGTTCCTGTTAGCATCCAGCCGATCGAACTCAGCGAACTACGGATTAGAGAACCGAAAAAGAAAGAAATGACCACCACCGAAGCTTCATTGCGGCTGGATGCGATCGCCTCGGCTGGTTTTGGGATGTCGCGGAGCAAAATGGTGGATTTTGTATCGAGTGGCGATGTGCGGGTGAACTGGAAAGACATTACCCAACCAGCTCATCAATTGAAAGCAGGCGACATGATCGCGGTGCGGGGCAAGGGGAGACTAGAGATCGGCGAAATAGCCGTCACTAAAAAAGAGCGGTACCGGATTAATCTCACTCGCTATGTGTAGTGGCTTCGGTCTTTCTACAAACAAATGTTAGTGTTATCTAGTATTTTTTGCCAAGTGAGAGAAGTTGTAATTGCCGCTTGCACGATCATTAGCAGCCAGCTGGCTAATCCCACTGTTAAGCCCGGTCGTTGGCTAGAAACAATGAAGCGTACCCGCGTTAAAGAGTTGTTTCTGACTCAACAAGGTTCACCAGGACATGTTTGGCAAATTCAGCAAGAAATTAACCGTCTAACTAACGGTATAAATGAATTGACTGGAAAACAGCTTGACTGGAACTAATCGACAAACCCTTTGCAGTTCTGTTGCAAAACTATGAGTAGTTATGAAATAGGATCTTGGTGCTGTCCACACTGCTTACAGTGAGATAAATGTTTGTAAGTAAGTTCGTGACAGTTTTGACATTCTATGTGCTGATGGTAGCCACAGTGAGGACAGTAGGGGTCTTGAGGGCGAATTTTCTTGGCACAGCTCAAACATAGTTGGTTTTGAAATCTGATGGTTTCTAGAGATTTATGGCTGGGAGTCAGTCTTTGTATGATTTTGATAATCCCGAAGCCAACTAACGGAATCAGCAAAATGTAGAGATAGTTGACGAGAAATAACAAGCCACCAAAGAGTCTGGTAACTATATTTAGGAGGAATTGAAAAAGCGCCCCGATTTGCAGAAATTCAAATATTTTGAGCAGCAGTGGAATAAAGAAAATCACCAGCAAATGCCAGCTGATTAAGGCAATCAATCCCGCTCCTCGGCGCAGAGCAAATTGATGGACGAATAGTGCGATCGCAATTAGTGGCAACAGAAATAAAGCTTGGAAACCCAGCTGAATACTGGGATACCAAAAAGATGAACGCTTATAACCTTCATTCAGCGTTTGATATTTGGCATCATCTTTGATTAAGTTGATCAGGCCAATGCTTTCTGGCTTCTTGATTAAATTATCTTGGAGAGCTGAAATTTCTGTTTTCAGCTGAGCAATGGTAGTCTTGTTCTGCTCTAAGGTCTGCTTTGCTTTTTCAGCACTGACCGTATTGATTGACTGGCTAGAACCTTGACCAGCAATCTTTTCGAGCAAAGTAGAGTCGTATTGCGATCGAATGCTGCTACTTGATTGTTCTAGATTATAAATCTTGCCTTGTTTTTGCTGGATGCTCTGTTGAACCTTGCGATTTTCTGGCAGGTTAACTTGATTTTTGAGCGCGGCATAGTTTGAGCAAATGAGAGAAACTTGCCCGAGACGATCTTTTTCGGTATTTAGATAATCTTGTTGAAGACGAAACTCGTTGGGGTCTTTACCTAAAGCTGAGACCAGGGCATTGTAATCCTTAGCATTCGGCTCTTTAGTATCGCGGTAATTCTGCCACTCCGAAACACAGGGATAAGCTTCAGCGGGACTAATATGCCACCGACTAATATTCTCTAACCCGGCAAAGACATTGAATAAAATAAAGAGATCGATCGCAATAACAACAATCAGACTGAGGGGGTTGAGGGGCTTGTTGTTAACAGATCTTGATTTCCTGAGAAACTGATTGATAAAGCGTTTTATGGTAGCGAACATGTTATCGGCTTTAAAAAATATGAAAAAACTCAGCAAGACTGAGTAAAACACAAAATCACTATTTCAGCCTATCAAAATTCATATCGCTTCATCCGCCCAATTGAAATCGCTAGAAACAATACAATCAAGATCACTGTGCTGACCATCGCGACTCCCGCAACTAGCGGAAACTGGCCAATCATTGTTTCATGAGAATTGTGTTGTAATGCCCAAACACTATAGGGTTCAATCCAGCGTAAATTGGCATTAGATTGCAAAGTCGATCCAATGAAAAAGATGCTCAATGCTGAGGCAGTGACAGTTGCTTGGCGATCGAACAGAACTCCCATCAGAATAGTCAGCGCCAAAACGAAGAGTAGCACTAGATAAACCATCCACACCCCAGCCAAATAATTGAATAGGGAGATCTGCGCTGGCAATCCAATGAGCATGGCGGCAATGTATACGACGATACTAGGTGCCCCAATCACCAGCAGCGCAATGCAAACTGCATAAGCAGCAAACTTGGCTAGAATAAAACCCGCTGGTGATAGAGGCTTAGAAAAAATCCAGAGACAGGTTTGAGCAAGCTTTTCTTCGACGATTGTTCCTTGGGCTAGTAGGGCGGTGCCGATCGACATCATATTGCTTCCCGACCATAGAAAGAGTGTTAGAACTGCGACACCACGATCTTTTCCTGCATCAGGGTTAGACATAATCATCATAATCGGAGAAAGGGCACCGAGTCCGATCCAAATAATGAGTTGAGAAACCCAACGCTGAGTGTCAAACCAATAAGCCAACTCCTTGCGATAGATGGAATGAAAACCGCGTGCCCAGCTACCAGCAACAGGTTGCAGATCTGATCGACTAACAGTATTTGGCTTATTCACGCTGATTTGCTCCTTCTACTAAACTCACAAAAACATCTTCGAGATTATGAGATGATCGATCAAATTTTGTAACTACAGTTGCCGAATCAGCCATCACCAACCTCAATAGCTCGGTTTCAGCAGCATGAGGATTAGTCACGAAAATTTGAAGCTTGGTTGTTGAAACATTCTCCAAATCTGGCAACCCAGACTCCACATCAATCTCTTTAATCCAGGGCACCGCTCGTAATCGTTCGCGCACCAGCTGACCATCACCGCGCACTGTTAAATGAAATAAACTACGATCACCGGCCAAAAGTTGTTCGATCGGACCTTGCGCGATTAATCTACCTTGTTCCATAATTACGACTCGATCGCTCACCCGCTGCACATCATCCAGGATATGGGTGGAGTAAAAAACAGTACTGCGTCCCCGAAAGCTCTCCAAGATTTTCAGCACATCCCGCCTCCCCAGAGGGTCGAGAGCCGAGGCTGGCTCATCGAGAATAATCAGTTCCGGATCGTTAATCGCAGCTTGAGCAATACCTAGCCGCTGCCGCTCACCGCCAGAAAATCCCTGCACTGGTCGATCGGCCTTACCATTTAAGCCTACTAGCTCAATGAGTTCTTCAATCCGCGCCGCGATCGCTGTTTTAGAACCACTAAAAAAGAAGGAAGCTACAAACTGGAGAGTTTCCCTGGCAGTTAAGTAGCCATAAAAGCTAGGTGACTGAGCCAAAAATCCGACGCGCTCCCGAATCGCCAGGCTGTCGTTGACGATATCTTTACCAAAAATTGTGCCAACGCCACTAGAAGGTTGTGTCAGACCCAGAAGTAGTTTGATAGTGGTGCTTTTGCCAGCACCATTAGAACCAAGAAAGCCACAAATTGAACCGCTAGGCACTGCTAAATTTAGCTGGTCTACAACTGCTTGGTTGCTGTAAGTTTTGGTGAGGTCATGAGTATCAATAATAAGACTGGGCTGCTCCACCATGAGATTTATTTTTCTACTGCAACAACTTAATGCAGTATAGCAATCATGATCGTTATATTTTAGCTTGTCATACCAGTGAGTTGCGGCTCAACTGAATCTTGGAATTTTCAGAGTAAGACATTATGCCAAAATCCACGATCGAGTACTAGAATCCCCTTTGATTGGTGGCTTAGTCTGATCGATCGAACTTACCTGCCTAGTGGAGGAATTCATTCATAAAAAGATTGGCTGCGGCATAGACAGCGGGGTTGTCACAACCCATCGGCACCACCTGAATTCCATGCTTTTCACCAAAACGTAGCACTAAAGTTCTATTAATAGCCGTTACCAGTCCGCCAGCAACATTGCTATCCCGCATGACGGCACCACCCAACAAATATACGCTGGTAGATTTTGCCGCCGCTATATCGTCATCGCTCCACTGATTGTCCGGATTGATATCGTGAATATGACCATCACGAACTGCGACCATACCCTTGGCCAGATATTTCCCGACCAAGTCGATCGCTTGCTGGTGCCTAATAATATTGACATTCAACTTTTCATCTGTAGCTATCAGTCCTGCTAAAGCTCTGAGCGTCGGCATACAAACTAAAGACTCTAAATTTGCTGCCGGTATTGCGGGATCAAAGTATTGCATCTGTTGTCCCCGGATATTATGAACTTGAGAAAAAATTTCCACATCGGTAGAGTCAATGGCGATTTTAACCATACTCAAGTGACCTTCATTAATGAAACTGCGACTTCTCAGGAAAGAACTGCCTAGCCCATTACCAAGACCAAGATAGCCGATCGTAGTTTGCTCTGTAATCTGAACAGTCTTGCCATTTTGATCAGGAAACGATGTTGGAGATAGTTGATGTTGTTCCAGCAAGCCAATGGCCATCGCGTCAGCATCATTGCGTACAACTATCGGTAGGTTAAAAATGCCCAGGTGACTACAAGCTACAATATATTGCTCTGGTAGACAGACCCCATCAAATTCATGGGTTGTCCAGCCCATGTTAGGGCTGGTGCCCTTCAGAATAAAGCCATCTCTAAAACGACCAGGGCTAGCCACACCTATCCCCACTAATATACCGTGACGTTCCTGGGCAGCAGTTGTCGCCATTTGAACTAAAGATGCTACTTGCACAACATGAGGCTGAATACCTTTGTTTGTTGTTAGGTTGCCCTGCCAAACATGGCTTTTGGCAAGTGTTTGATCATTAGTTAAAACCTCAAATAGACCACATTGAATACCAGTTCCCCCTACATCCAGTCCAAAAACAAATTCAGTCATAAAATTCTCTCAAGTTGGAATCAGCTCACCCGGTCTCAATCTTGCCCATTTTCCCTGATCCTGCTTAAAACTCAAGCAACCCACCACATCCCATTCCATCTCCACATAATCTTCTACTGGCCGAATATTGACATTAATGCTCGGTTCATTGGCCTCAAAATCAGGGCTTTCCGTCAAATGCGCCTGCTCATGCTGCCCTTCCACCGCATGGTAAGTAGAACAGCGATCGACATATTCACAGTTAATACAAATACACATGGCCGCGCCTCATAATAAGCTAGAGATCAAGAACAGCGGATATCCGTTATTCTAGCTCAAACTTTTTAGCCGCACCGTCCGTGAAAAAACAACGCCTCGATAAACTGTTGGTAGAACTCAATCTCTGTACCTCCCGGCAATTGGCACAGCGGCTGATTCAAGCTGGTGAAGTACAGGTCAATCATCAGGTGATCGATAAAGTCGGTACGGAAGTGGCCTTGGATGCATTAATTGAACTGCAATATCGGCCACCTTATGTCTCGCGCGGTGGTGAAAAATTAATCAAGGCACTCACCGAATTTGGCATATCAGCAATTGATCGCACCTGCCTAGATGGCGGTATTTCCACTGGCGGCTTTACGGATTGCCTATTTCAAGCTGGAGCAAAGCAAGTTTATGGTATTGACGTTGGTTACGGCCAAGTGGATTGGAAGATTCGCACCGACAAGCGTCTGGTATTGCGCGAACGAGTTAATCTGCGCCATCTGACTGCGGCTGATTTATATACGGCTGATGCTGATCGCCCGGATTTAGGGGTAGTGGATGTCTCGTTTATTTCTTTGGATAAAGTTTTACCAGCCTTATGGGAGCTATTGGTGGCACCGCGCGAAATAGTGCTGCTAGTAAAACCTCAGTTTGAAGTTGGTCGAGAAGCGATCGGCAAAAAAGGCGTAGTGCGCGATCCGGTGGCTCAGGCTGGGGCGATCGAACAAGTTCTCCACGCGGCGCAAAGCCTGGGTTGGCAATATCGGGGTTTAACTTTCTCGCCCCTGACAGGTCCCGCTGGCAATATTGAATATCTGCTGTGGCTGAGTATGGCCAGTCTTGAAGTGTCTCCGACCCTAAAAAAAATCAGAGAAGTTGTTGATTTGGCTCATCAAACCCTGGCTAAATCGAAACCTAAGCCACCCAGCTCAGAATCTTAGCGATCGAACTATTGGCTTGATTGAGATAGCTGCCGCCAAAAAGATTGTAGTGATTTAAAACATGGTAAAGGTTGTAGATCACTTTCCGTTGCTGGTAGCCCGCTGCCAAGGGATAAACAGCTTCATAGCCCTGATAAAAAGCAGTTGGAAAACCACCAAACAATTCAGTCATAGCCAAATCCACTTCTCGATCGGCATAGTGGGTGGCGGGATCAAAAATCACCGGTTGACCAGTCGTCGTAAAACCGGCATTGCCACCCCACAGATCGCCATGTACTAACGACACAGCGGGCTGATGATTCAATAATTTGGGGATGGCTGCTAGCAACTGTTGACCCTGGGGAAACTTATTCAAACCCGCTAGTTGAAATTGATACCCCAAACGCTGTTCACTAAAAAACTGTGCCCAGTCAGCAGACCAATTATTGATCTGGGGCGTGGAGCCGATGTTGTTCTGACGATGCCAACCAAACTGCGCTGGAGCAATTGCCTGATGTAAGGCGGCTAGTTGTTGACCCAGCTGTGACCATCTGGCTGTATTGCTATTTCCCAAATCTAGATAAGTTAGCACTAGGTAAGAATGACTAGAAATCAGGCCAGAGCAAATTGGTTGGGGAACGAGAATTGTTTTGGTTTTGCTGATCTCTTCTAGTCCAGTGGCTTCTACCGTAAACATTTCTAGTAGATTTGGCTGATTAAGTTTAACGAAATATCGATCACCTTGATCCCCAACTACATAGCTATCGTTGATGCAGCCCCCAGCAACAGATTGAGACTCTTTGACCTGAAACACCTGATCTCTAGCCTGACTAATTTGATCGGCAATTTCCTTCCACATAACTTCACACAAATCAATTCCACATAATTTCTATGGGATCAGGAACAGACATAGTTTGTTTTTTGATCCCAATAACTATGCCTATCTCTGAACACTAGTTAACGATTACATCTTGCTGATAATTCGCTGCAAAATCTCTAGGCCGCTGAAGGCTTGCCAACCGAAGAGACCAACAATGCCCACATTAATCGTAATGTGACCGTATCTCGCCCATTCTTTACCTTTTTGCATGTAGGGAGTAAGGGCAGCAGAGAATGCAATCAGCGCCGTCATACCCATGCCAGCTAATAGATGTGGCCCTATGAATAGCTTGCCATTATTGATATAAGTGACAGTCATACCCCCAAGGGAACCAGCCACCATCAGCGCCAAGATGATGGAGCCGATTTGGTGATGGCGAATGTTATATTTACCTTTGATCAATTCTTTGCGGAGTTCTGCATCGGCAGAACGGATGCGGCGTAGCTGAAGGCCTAAGTACATGGCATACAAACATAAACCAAATAAAATCCACATCAATGGTGGGTGAACGAAGTTGAGGTAGGGTTTGACCTCGGCAGGAAAGAAATCCATTGGCTCTCTAACGATTAGTTAATATTTCTTTATAAAAACTAGCATATTTTCCTCTTTTCCTCATATGGATTGGCAACAGCATGGTTACTAATAAACTTCAGCAAGAGTTAATTGAAGCCGTCCGCTTTGGGCAGGCTAGTCGGGTGATGGTGGCGATCGAATCGGGGATTGATTTAGATAGTCAGGACATAAACGGTACGACAGCTTTGATGTTTGCCGCCAAGCAGGGCTCTGAAGAGATTGTCGATATGTTGGTAGATCGTGGGGCTAATGTGAATATGGGGCGAGGAAAACTGGGGGTGACTGCTTTAATGCTAGCGGCCTCTAGTGGGCACCGACAGGTCGTCCAAAAGTTATTGGCAGCTGGCGCTAATGTGCAGGCGGTAAACATTGATGGCAGCACGGCTTTGATGGCCGCTGCTTTGGCCGGTGATAGCGAAATGGTGGCTGATTTAATTGCAGCTGGTTCTGATGTTAATGCGATCGATCAAGCCGATGATACGGCTCTCAATATCGCCATTTTGAAAAATAAGTCACTGGTGGTTAAGCAGCTGCTCCCAGCCGGAGCAGATGTTAACCGGGTAGGCAAAGATGGCCGCACACCAGTAATGATAATCCCGGCTCCTGGCGAGGTGGTGCTATTAGAAATGCTATTAGCAGCGGGCGCTGCAGTTAACATTCCGGATGCTGATGGCAATACTCCATTGTTGATAGTGGCCGAGCAAGGATATCAGCAACTCATTCCTACCTTGTTAGAGGCAGGAGCGATGGTCAATCTGCCTAATGCCGAAGGCTGGACTCCACTTTTGGCAGCGGCGGCAGCTGGCTACTCCCCGATTGTGCAGCTGTTAGTGGCCGCCGGAGCTAATGTTGACCATCAAACCCAAGAAGGTGATACCGCCCTCCATCTGGCTGCCGTAGAAGGGCATGGCAGTGTGGTGGCAGCTTTAAAGAGTGCCAATCCCAATGTGGGCAATGCTTTAGGTGATACTCCCTTGCTATTGGCGGCTCTGCATGGTCATGTGGAGGCGACTCAAGAACTATTAACTTATGTAGATTTAAACCACCAACGCCAGGGAGACAAAGCCCTCACCGTCTCTGGTCTGGCCAGTCACTATCCAGTGGTCGTGCTGTTGCTCCAAGCTGGAGTGAACCCTAATATCTTGGTTTATGATGAGCAGTCTTTGCTGATTGTCGCGGTGAAACGCGATAACGCGCAGCTGGCACAGTTGTTGATTGCAGCTAAAGTTGATTTGAATTATCAAGATAAAACTGGGGCAACCGCGCTGATGTGGGCAGCGAACCAACGGCGGATCGAAATTGTCAAGTTATTATTAGCAGCTGGAGCCGATCGATCTCTCAAGAATCAGGGCGGCGTAACGGCCGTCGATATTGCCAAGCTGAGTGGTAACAGAACCGTGATGAGTTTATTGATTTAGATTTATTGATCTAGAATTAAAAGGCTATCCACTGCCTGGTTTTTCTTTTATGACTGTCGCCATCCCGATTCCACAGACTAATCAAACCAACTGGTCAGCGATTGCCATCAGCATGAGCGCGATTGTGGGGGCACGGCATGTAATTCAAAAGCGATCAGAGCTGCTGACTTACGAGTGTGATGGTCTAACCAGCTACCGGGAGCGACCCCATCTAGTGGTGTTGCCCAAAACTACCGCAGAAGTGGCGGCGGTGGTGAAAGAGTGCGATCGTCTGAACATTCCTTGGGTGGCACGAGGCGCTGGTACTGGTTTATCGGGTGGGGCTTTGCCGGTAGAAAACTGCCTGTTGATTGGCACTGCCCGGATGAATGCCATCCTCAAAATTGATTTAGACAACCAGCGGGTGGTGGTGCAACCGGGAGTAATTAATAATTGGGTGACTCAGGCAGTGAGCGGCGCGGGTTTTTACTATGCGCCCGATCCTTCCAGCCAAATTATTT
>JAYUSR010000170.1:0-40255 GCA_043755575.1 Synechococcales cyanobacterium | reverse complement strand
CCCGTTGTCGAGTATCAATGTTCAAGACTGCTTCAATTTCTGGGGCGGAGAGGTCTTCGAGCTTGAGTAGTAAATAATCCACACATTGCTCTTGTCCTTGAAGGTAGTCGATCAATTGATGAATCACTCGATCGCGTAATACTTGATCATTCGGATCATCATTATCTGACACCATTTTAGAGCGGAGCTGTTGGATCAAACGGCTATTCCCACCTTCGCTATCATCTTCTTTAGCTGTGTCAAATGCTTTTTCAATGTCTACTGTCGTATCGGCGGGCTGACGCTTACTAAAAGTTTGGGCACGTAAAATAATCAATTGCTGGCTTTTACCATAGTGCAACTGAATGCGCCGCTTGCCATAACATTCTGTAAACACCATATATTCTGCCAATTGCAGCATACTGCGTGGTGTATAGTCGGCTGGTAGCTCATTCTCCCGGCGAAAAGCTTTCAGAGCTTCGGCATAAAAATCTTGTAGAAAGTCTTCAATGAGGGAATGTCGCCCCTGAAAACCGAGCTGAGAATGGGGCAAAGAAATATAACGGTAAACGATGGCGCTCAAATGACCGTGCAGTTCGATCCGACCCTGGCGGGAGCCTAAGTGGTAGTAATACAGACATTTGGATAGGCGGTGACGAGCCAGACCTAGCAGCCAAGAATCACTGACTCCCGAAGATTGAATACGATCGCTTTTATGGCAGATTCTTTCGACTTCATTAGCAATGCGATTAGCGATTGCGGTGATCTGACTAGGACTATCCTTCGTCTGCTCCGTAATGATTTGGTGTAGAGCAACCCGCAGCGGCTGGTGCTCGGAAATTATGATTGTATTGGTAGAATACTTTTTGACTTTACTACTGACACTGACTGGTAAATCTTCTACTTGAACTGTCACATTGCACCTGCATGTCCCTGATGGATTATTGGTGGGCAGAGATAATCTTCCCTGTCCACTAAAGTTACCCATGTGTATTAAGGAGACCCATTAGAATGTGTCAGTATTGAATCAGGTCTGGGATCACAGCCATCTAGCTGAAACTAAACATATTCTGTTAGTAGTAATAAATATCTACAGGGTAAGGCTTCTGAGGATTAGCGTAGAGCTACGAGAGCAATTGAAATTCAGTGAATGATTATAGACAGTTCTACAACTGGCACAGTCCATACCTAATGCTTGTAGTTTACCAATAGCTTGACTTAGGAGAGCCAGTTATCAACTTCCAACCAACCCATACCCTGCCTAACGATGGTTGGTGGATCGCTGGTCATATCCACTACTGTGGAAATTTGATTGGTAGCTGCGGAACCATCATCGATCAATATGTCTACCAGCTTATCAAAATAGTCGAACAGCTTAGCTTTATCTAAATCTACGTAGGTATCATCGTCATCGTGAATATGCGCCGAGGTGGAAATTAGCGGATTGCCTAAAATAGCTAGTAAATCTTGGCAAAATCGGTGATTGGGCACCCGTAGACCAGTTGTTTTTCGTTTAGGGTCTTGAACGATTTTAGGTACCAGTTTGGTGGCTGGCAAAATAAAAGTATAGGGACCGGGGATAAAATGCTTGAGCAGGCGATAGGCCACGTCGTCTACTAACGCATAGGCGGAAATGTTCGATAGAGATGGACATAAAAAGGTTAAAGGTTTGTCATTGGCTAGATTTTTAATTTTGCGCACCCGATCAATCGCGCTTTTCGATTGCAAATCACAGCCAATGGCATAGGAAGTATCGGTAGGATAGAGCATCACCGCGCCCCCGCGCAGCTGGGCGGCAATTTCTTCCAAGCTGCGGGCTTGGGGGTTTTGGGGATGAATTTCGTAATGCTTAGCCATCGCCCAGATTTCACCAGTTACAATTATAAGTTCTTTATTATCGCTGGCTCGTTCCGACTACGACTTCATTCTTTATTAAAATCTACATCTACCGATGACCAAAATTGCTTATTTAGAATGTCCCACCGGGATTGCTGGCGATATGTGCCTAGCTGCTTTGATTAATGCTGGGGTGCCAGTAGCCTATTTGATCGATCGACTAAATCTATTGGGGATTGCTACCGAATATGAACTGCACAGCACCACAGTGAAACATCATGGTCAAGCTGCTACTCACATAGATGTAAAGCTTTTGGCCGCTCCTGATCATAGTCGTGCAGACCACAGCGATCCGGAGCATGGTCATGAATCAGCTGAGCACGAGCACCACGGCCATCATCATCACCATTCAATAGTGGATAAAGAACAGCATTATCATAATCCTCAACGCAACCTGCCCCAAATTACCACGTTAATTGAGCAGGCTAACTTACCAGAACGTGCTGCGGCCTGGAGTTTGGCCGTGTTTCGGCAGCTGGCGATCGCCGAAGGCATTGTGCATGGCATCGATCCAAATCTGGTGCATTTCCATGAGGTGGGAGCCGTCGATGCCATTGTCGATATTGTCGGTACCTGCTTGGGTCTAGATTATTTAGGAATTGAGCAGGTCTATTGTTCGGCTTTGCCCACAGGCGGCGGTACCGTGAAAGCTGCCCACGGGATGATGCCCGTTCCGGTGCCGGCGGTGCTCCAGCTCTGGCAGTCCCGGCAGGTACCAGTCTATAGCAATGGGATCGATCGAGAGTTAGTGACCCCCACTGGCGCGGCTCTAGCCGTTACTCTAGCGCAGAGTTTTGGAGCAGCTCCCGCCATGACAATTCACAAAATTGGTTTAGGAGCAGGCACTTTGCAATTACCGCTCCCGAATATCCTGCGGCTGTGGATTGGGGAAAGCCAAAGTACTGAAATCGATACCGCAACTAATCAGGAGTCGGACACCGCCCTAGAAACAATTAGTGTTCTAGAAACACAAATCGATGATATGAATCCCCAAGTGGTGGGCTACTTGTTCGATCGGCTGTTAGCAGCAGGAGCTTTAGATGTGTTCACCCAGCCGGTAGGCATGAAAAAATCCCGCCCCGGTATTTTAATCACGGTTATTTGTCAGCCCCAACAAATAGCAAGTTGTGAAAAAATTATTTTCCAGGAAACCACCACCATCGGTATTCGCCGTTCTACTCAGCAGCGATCGATCCTACCTCGGCAGATGTATATGGTGATGACTCCTTATGGACAAGTCCAAGTGAAAGTGGCTACCAGCAATTTACCGGATGCTTCAGACATTTGGAATATTCAGCCAGAGTTCGCCGATTGCGCGGCGATCGCCCAGCAAAATCAATTACCTTGGCAGACCATTTACGATCTTGCTCAGCAAACAGCTTGGTCTGAAATGGGTATTCCTATCAGTAACAAATTCAAACATTAAAAAATCGTCAGCATAAAGAGCGTAAATTACTGGGCAAACCAAAACTTAACGGCTACACTATATTGGTTGGAAGCAATCGTCGGCTTGACCTGGTCTTCTATCTAGTTTATTTAGATAGTATTTAGACCTATGTTCTGTACTGATTTTATACTCAGTAACTGACTAATAGCCAGTGACCTTCTGTGCCGAAAATTTACTCAATCCAGTAACTCCGTTCGACTTTAAATCCCAACCCGATCAGTAATAGCCAACCTTCCAGCAGTCCGAGCTATGAGCGGACAACTTAGTGGCTTACCTCGGTTGTAGAATTCAGCAGAACGCTCAAATATTTCCTGTCAAAATTTTTGACGAGTTTTTCTGTCCGATGAGAAATGGTTGAATGAATCTTCGGCAAAAGTGACCCAATGTTTTAATTTATTATTGATTTGTAAGGAGCAAGAGGCATACGGCATGACCCAGGCTAAAGACGTATTCGCAACCCTGATTCAACCAGATAGCGAAGTAGAATTGCTCACCGATGAAGATCAAAATCCAGATGAGGCCGAACCCAGCGCCGAGGCTGAGGAGGAAGAGGAAAAACCCGAAAAAAGTAAGGCCGCGACTCGCCGCCGTGTCACTACCAAGAAAAAGCAGTATACCGAAGATTCGATTCGGCTATACCTCCAAGAAATCGGTCGCATCCGGCTGTTAAGAGCCGATGAAGAAATTGAACTAGCCAGAAAGATTGCTGACCTGCTAGAACTAGAGCGCGTCCGCGAAGCGCTGACTACTGAGCTGGAGAGGGAACCCCAGGATAACGAATGGGCAAAAGCGGTGGATATGAATTCGCAGCAGTTTCGACACCGACTTTATTTGGGTCGTCGGGCGAAGGACAAGATGGTGCAGTCCAACTTACGACTGGTGGTGTCGATCGCTAAAAAGTACATGAATCGAGGCTTGTCCTTCCAGGATCTGATTCAAGAAGGCAGTTTGGGGCTAATTCGCGCCGCCGAAAAGTTCGATCACGAAAAGGGCTATAAGTTTTCGACTTATGCTACTTGGTGGATTCGGCAGGCGATTACCAGAGCGATC
The DNA here is from genome assembly GCA_043755575.1 of Synechococcales cyanobacterium. Taxonomy (GTDB): domain Bacteria; phylum Cyanobacteriota; class Cyanobacteriia; order Cyanobacteriales; family Chamaesiphonaceae; genus JAAFHZ01. The sequence continues at coordinate 35,883 of JAYUSR010000170.1, read as the reverse complement.
GCTGATCAGTCGCGCACGATCCGGCTGCCTGTCCACCTTTATGAAACAATTTCGCGGATTAAGAAAACCACAAAATTGCTATCGCAGGGCATGGGTCGGAAGCCGACGGAAGAAGAGATTGCCACCAAGATGGAAATGACCATCGAGAAACTGCGCTTTATTGCCAAGTCGGCACAGTTACCAATTTCCCTAGAAACTCCAATCGGTAAAGAAGAAGATTCTCGCCTAGGTGACTTCATTGAAGCTGATGGCGAAATGCCAGAAGATCAAGTTTCTAAAAACTTGCTACGTGAAGATCTCGAAAGCGTTCTGGACACGCTTAGCCCTCGGGAAAGAGATGTCTTAAGATTGCGCTACGGTCTGGACGATGGCCGGATGAAAACATTGGAAGAGATTGGTCAAATCTTCAATGTCACGCGGGAACGCATTCGGCAAATTGAAGCTAAGGCATTGCGCAAACTGCGCCACCCGAATCGCAATAGTATTCTCAAAGAATATATTCGGTAGTTTGAAAAGCTGATTGCTAAAAATGGGCTGCTGGACAGCCCATTTTTTGTAGTTACTGAAAAATTTCGATCGATTCCAAAACTGTTTCATAGAAAAAATAGACTAAACCTTTGAAACCGGCTGATTGAACGGCGGCAATTTGTTGTTTTACTAGTTCTGGCGGCTGTTTTTTACCCTTTAAGCCAGTCAGAATCCCGATCGCTATCTGTTGTCTCAGGGGCTGTAATTCTGGTTTCTTTAATTCGGCCTGGAATGCTGGCAAATTGTAGCGATATACTTGCAGCACCAACTCGTCGATCAGACCCAACTCATGCCAGCGCTGCCAATTCATCCGGTAGTTGTCGATCGAGAACTTTAACGGATTAGGACTCACTGATACTAAACAATCAGGTTTGGTCGCTTTAATCTGGCCAACGATTTTTTGAAAGGAATCTGTTAACTTGTCACCTGCCCAATCTGCCCAACTTTGCTGCTTGCCAAATGGCCAAATTCCTGTCGCTGATTGTCGATAGGCTGCTTGAGTGCTTGGCTCAAAGCCCAACTCGATTGGCCACCCCCAGTGATCGTCGAACTGAATACCATCGACCGGATAGCGCGAGACCAAATCGATGATTAATTCTTCCATCATAGCAACTACTTGTGGATCGCTAGGATTGAGCCATACCGATTGGTCGAGCTGGCCTGATGCTGTTTTGCGGCGCAACCGATCGCCAGCATTCGTCAGCGTCAAGCAACTAGGATAACGCTGCACTAATTCACAGTTGGGGGGCAACATAAGGCCGTATTCCCACCAGGCAATAACTCTCAAACCCAGTTCATGAGAGATTTCTAGCAGTTCAGCGAGGTAATCCCGACTACTATATTCTGGCTGGGGGATGGTGAGATGACCAGTATATTTTTCAGCGATCAGACTGGGGTAAAGGGTGTAACCTCGTTGCCAGACCACCGGATAGATGGTATCAAAACCTAGTTGTTGGAGTTGACGCAGGCCAGCTTCTAGATTTTGACGAGAATGGAGTAGTTTACTACCAGTGTTAGTTAGCCAAACGCCTTGCATTATTTTGTGGTTGGTTAGTTGGTTTTTTGGTAAGCATTCATCGGCTCGCGAATAAACCGAATGTACAAATGTCGAAAAGTGGACTTAATTACCCGAGGTAGGGCGAAGTCGATCGGCATCAATGCTGCTGGTAGTTTCCAATCACTCATTTGTAGATCCACTGGTCGGCACAGCAAAAATTCGATTTCGGTGGGCGCATAGCCCAATCGTTGCGCAGCTGCTGTTGTTGGGACTAACTGCCAATCCACATTTAGCACTTCCAACATGGCTATGTCTAGAGCAAATACGTTGGCGGAGGCTCCCAGTACGCTCAGGTTTCGGGGTTCACCACTGCTTGGGCCGTTGCCTTCATGGCCAATAATGCCATCGATGATTGTCAGGTCGGGATCTATCGCCCGAGCAGTTTCTACCAACATTGCACCAAAGGTGTCGGCATCTTTGCCAGCACTCATATGCCACCAGGCTTTCATTTTTCCTGGTACACAACCAAACAAGTTCTTGACTCCTAAAGTCATGGTCAACTGCATATGGGACTTAACTTTGGGCAAGTTAATTACAACATCAGCATTCATAGCCTCTTTGCTCAGTAGTAAATTATCAAAACTGTCGCTAGTCGTGCTGTAACGCTGGCCGTGAAACTCCACCACTGGTAGACCAATTTCTGCCATCATGGGCAGATAACCATTGTTTTTGGCCACGCCCAGGGCGCTGCCAAAAGCCGGACTATCACCAAAGAAAGGTTGACCACCAGCTTCTTGTACCAGTTGAGCTACGCATTTGACTAGTTCTGGTCTGGTGACGCATTCTTTAGTTGGTCTGGCTCCGGTTAACAGATTTGGTTTCAGCAACACCCGTTGCCCCGGTTTGACAAATGCCGCCATGCCGCCTAACGGCGCCAAAACATCGATAATCGACTGCCGGAGGGCTTGCTCGGCGTAGGTCTCGGCACGGATTAAACTAACGGTTGCTGACATGGGCTGGCAAAACTACTTCATCCCACATTCTAGTGGCTCGGTGGGGTGATCGCCAATTGGGGAATATTCAGCTGATAACCAAACTGCCGGATCGTTACGATCGAATCCGGTTGGGGCAATTTTTTACGTAAAGATAAAACGTGGGTATCGACAGTGCGACTGCTGCCCATGTTTTCATCCCAAGCTCGGTGCAGCAATTCCATCCGACTGACTGGTTGACCGTGCGATTGTAGCAGCACGTATAGCAAACTAAATTCTTGGGGGGTAAGATCGATCGCCTTCTGCTGGCAGTAAACCCGTCGCCGCACCAAATCGACATGCAGATCGCCATGCACAATCTCAGAAGGCAACACATTAGTACGGGAGCGCCGGAGGATTGTCGCCACCCGAGCCAGAAATTCTTTCATCCCAAAAGGTTTTTTCAGGTAATCATCGGCAAACTCTAAGCTGGTCACAATTTCAGTTTCAGTCAGCCGAGTCGATAACATCAAAATCAGGGTGTTACTGTGAAGGCGTAACCACTGACAAAGTTCTGTGCCACTGCCATCGGCTAAATCGTAATCGACAATCACCATATCCGGAAGCAGGCGGGTGATTTCCTGTTGAGCCATCACCATGCTGGCTGTCTGCCGTACTTGATGCCCTTGTTGTTGAAGTTGGGTCGTTAAGATCGATCGGAGGTTGGGATTGCCAATTACCACTGCAATTACGGACATGTGTGTATCACTGAATGATAGATAGCAGTGAAAGACAGGTTATCTGTCATTCTATTTTTACCTGAAGGGAATTGATACCGAGCCTATTCCAAAAATGAGCGCCAGAATTGGGGCGAACTAGCGATCCCAAGTGTTATAGTGCCAGTATACTGTTAGCTACATTGCTAGTTTAGATCTAAAATTAATATAACTTTTTTCAAATAAGTTCGCCAAAATATGCGGATATCCGTCAAGACAGTTTGTTAAATTTGATATATTCTGGTAATGATTTGGAGGGATTGAGGATATGCTGCAACAAACTGAAACAATTCGTCATTATCAAAAAATTACTGACGCCGTAGTTGAAATGTGGAATCGGGGCTACCGTTTTGATGATTTGCGGATGTATTTAGATGGCTATCTGGCCGGACTACGGGCAACCAACACCATGGAAGCCTACCAAATAAACCGTTTGGAGGAGGACGCAACCCGTTATATCTACGATCCTTCCAACTTCGAGACCCCTCTACTACAACCAGAAGTCGGTTACTACTAAGTTTTTAGGATCTTTAGATGTCTTTGCAGATTTACGGTATTCCTAACTGTGGCACTTGCAAGAAGGCTTTGCAGTGGTTAGACTTTAGCGACATTGAGTACGAATTTGTGAATACGAAAGACCAGCAACCCAGTCGGGCGCAAATTGCGGACTGGGTTGCATCTTTGGGTAACAAACCTTTACGTAATATTTCCGGCCAGTCCTATCGATCGATCAGTGAAGAGAAGCAAGATTGGAGTGATGAGCAGTGGATAGACGCTTTTGCCCAAGATGCCATGTTATTGAAGCGACCACTGTTTGTAAAAGATGGCACTGCCGTACTGGCCGGTTTTCGAGAAAAGGGCGAAATAATTAGAGAAAAATTGGGGGTCTAGAATTGACCCCAATCATCAGAACAGACTCAAGCTAGATTAAGAGGCTAAGGCCACTTCCACAATTTGCTGAATCTCACCTTTTTGGTATAGTTCAGCCATGACATCGGAGCCACCAATAAACTCACCATTGATATAAACCTGGGGAATGGTTGGCCAACTAGAATATTCCTTGATACCCTGACGCACTTCTTCATTGGAGAGGATATCAAAGGTTTCGTAGGGTACGCCTAAAATGTTCAGAATTTGAACAACATTGTTAGAAAATCCGCATTGGGGTTGTAAGCGATCGCCTTTCATGAAGACCATGATCTTGTTTTGCTTGATCATGTCGCCGATTTGTTGTTGAGTTGCTGGATTCATAATATTTAGCTTTATTTAACTTTAAAGTGTGGGCTGCAATAAATTAGAAAGTTAGGGCTGCTCGGCTTGCCAGGCAGCTGGTGTAAAAGTTTTCAGTGCCAGGGCATGAATGGCTTCACTGGCCATCGCAGCGTTCACCGATCTATATACCATCTGATGCTGTTGTACCAGAGTTTTACCGGCAAACTGCTCCGAAACTACTACTGCTTGATAGTGATCGCCACCACCGGTCAGGTCGGTAACTTTAACTTCGGCATCCGCAATGCCATTTTTGATCATTGCTTCAACTTCGACTGGAGTAATCATGAAAAAGGGAGTGAATAAATCGTCCAAATCGATCTTAACATCTTGGCCGAAGGCACCATACTATTAATCTGGCAGAATTCCTGAACTGCGCTGTCTACCAACTCATCGAATGTTGGCATCAAACCACTGCCACATTTGGAGCGAGATTGTTTTATGATTTGCAATAAGTACATTAGTATTTTTGTTTCATGATTCCATTGCAGCTCTCCCTCAAAAACTTTCTCAGCTATCGAGAAGCTAGCTTAGATTTCTCTGGACTGCACACCGCCTGTATTTGCGGTGCTAATGGAGCCGGGAAATCCTCTTTACTAGAAGCCATTACCTGGTCAATTTGGGGGCAGAGTCGGGCGGCTAGCGAAGATGATGCGATCGCTAACGGGGCAGCAGATATGCGGGTGGATTTTACGTTCCAGCTGCATGGGGTGATTTATCGGATTATTCGCAGTCGGCAACGGGGGGGCAGCGGCTCTTTGGAGCTGCAAGTAATGACCGATCAAACCTTTAAGTCCCTTACTCAGAAAGGAGTCAAGGCGACCCAAGCCCTGATTAATGAATATCTGAAGATTGACTACGACACTTTTATCAACTCGGCCTACCTGCGTCAGGGTAAAGCTGATGAATTCATGTTGAAAAAGGCGGGCGAGCGGAAGCAGATTCTAGCCGACTTGCTCAAACTGGATCAGTACGAAGATCTCTCCGAACAGTCCAGAAAAATTGCCAGCCAACATCAAGCGCAAATTAGGGCGATCGAACAACAATGTGCCAAAGATTTAGAGCGGCTCGATCAAATTCCACCTGTCAGCACTCATTGTCAGGCCACGCAATTTGAAATTGATGGTCTGCAAGCCATTCAAGCTACCGAGCAAGCTATTTTAGATACCCTGAAAACCACGGCTCAGCAGCGCGAAACCTATCATCAGCAATTGCAATGGTCACAGCAACGCCAACAGGAGCTACAAAATGACCTGTTGCAAATTCAGCAAGATTTAGCGAAAACTCAGCTAGAAGAACAAAACTTGGCTAGTCTATTGGTGCAGGGCAGATCGATCGAACTGGCTTACCAACAGTATCAAGCCCTAGAAATAGCGGTGACAGACTGGGATCAAAAATCCCATCGCTACCAGCAGCTCCAAACTCAATCCCAGCAGACTACTGCCCAAATTCAGCAGCGGAGCCAGCAGCTCCAGATTCAACTCAGTCAAATGACTGCTAATCAGTCCGCTCTCCAGCAGCAAGCCCAAGAGCAAGCTGCAATTTTGGCGACGGCAACCGATACTGATCGAGCTTTTGGCCTATTGCAGCAGCACCAACAACAGTTGCACCACCTCGATGAATTACATCAACAGGTTGCGCCGCTGTACCAGCGCCAGCGAGAGATCCAAAATTATGTAGACCGGCTCGCGGCTCAACAACAGGCCAAGTCTGAGCAGCACACCCAACAGATTAATCAACTGCAAAAACAGCTGGCGCAACAGCCAGCACTAACCAAACAGCTCCAGTTGATCGAACAACAAATCACTGTTCTAGAGCAGCAGCGCGTTGATCTCGATCGGGTGCGGGAACAGGGTCAAGACCGGCGCAGCACGATCGATCGCCTGCAAGCCGAGCGCCAGGGCTATGAGCGCCAGCTCCAGCAACTGCACCATAAGCTCGCTACCCTCACAGATACCGCAGATGCTAGCTGCCCCCTCTGTAACCATCCGCTTAGTGGCGAGCATTGGGAGCATTTTCTCGCTAGCAACCATGCTGATCGAGAGTCTATTACCCAACAACTGAAGTTACTAACTGAAGACGAACTGGTTGCTACCCGTGAACGGGAAGGCTTCGTAAAAGAATACAAAGAAATTTCGGTGCAGTTGGCTGGCGATCAGCAATTATTAGAAACCAAAGGCCAGGTTTCAGCTGCTTTAGCTACGTTAGCTACCCAAGCCGCAAGCTTAGAGCTGCTTCAGCAAGAGCAACAGGATCTATTGTTATCGATCGAACAACGCCGCTATGCCCAAGATTTTTTGGCAGAACTGCAAGCATTAGCCGAGCATCTCCAAGAACTAGGCTACGACGAAAAAACCCATGCTCTGGCCAGAAATGATGTTGATCGATATCGGTGGGCAGAGTTCAAAATAGCTCAGATGGCCGAGGCGACCTGCAAGCAACAGCAGCTCACCCAACAGCGAGAGCAGCTCCAAGCAAAAATTGAGGCATGTCAGCAGCAGTTGCAAGCTCTTAATCGGGATTCCCCACTACAACAGAAACTCCAAGCCATGCAAACTGAAATGCTAGGCTACGATGCCCAGCAGCATCAGCAGGCTCAAGTACAATTGCGCCAATCGCCAGGTATTCAGGCTCAATACCAAGCTTGGCAACAAGCTCAGGTTTCTCAACCCCAGATCTTAGAACGAATTGGGCAGTTGCAACAGCAGTCCCAACAGAAATTAGCCAGTCAGCAACAGGCCGGAGCAGAATGCGCTAAGACAGCTCAATTACTAGCTGATTTGCCAGACCAGAGCGACAAAGTTGCCGAGTTAGAGCAGCAAATGATCGATCGCCGTCAGCAGCTCGATCGACAGTTTGCGATTTTGGGTCAACTCACCGAACAGCTCGCTCAACTAGAAAAGCTGCGGCTATCTTTGCAAGAACAAGAAGCAGAAATTCAAGCCTGTCGCCAGCAACAGTTAATTTATGATGAATTAACTAAAGCCTTTGGCAAGAATGGCATTCAGGCTCTAGTTATTGAAAATATTTTGCCACAGCTAGAATCTGAAGCTAACCAAATTCTGCGTCGTCTCAGCAATAATCAGTTTCATATTCAGTTCATCACCCAAAAATCTACTAAAAAGGCTAGTCGATCGAAGAAAGCATCGGTGAAAAACGCTAAGTTAATCGACACGCTAGACATTGTAATTGGGGATGTTAATGGGACGCGCCCTTATGAAAATTATTCGGGGGGAGAGGCTTTTCGGATTAATTTTTCGATTCGGTTGGCTTTAGCCAAGCTGCTTTCCCAGCGAGCCGGGACACCACTACAAATGCTGATTGTGGATGAGGGCTTTGGGACTCAGGATCAGGAAGGATGTGATCGATTGATTGCGGCGATTAATGCGATCGCTAATGATTTTAAATGTATTTTGGCAGTGACTCATATGCCGCAGTTTAAGGAGGCTTTTCATACGCGCATTGAGGTCATAAAAACGGTGGCAGGCTCTAAGATTGAGGTATTTACGTGATTGAGGCGCAGCTTTGGAGATATTTTAGTCAGAAAGTTTCCAAGCCTGATATCTGGGCAGTCTCAAATCTGACTTCTAGGAAATTCTCCACCCGCATCGGGTAACTGGTTAATTCGATCAATCACCTGCTCTACTGCTGCTACCATTATCTCTGGCTGATCGACCCAAACAAAATGACTACTCTTCAGCGCTAGAAACCGCTGTGGATCATCCGCCACTTTCGCCAAGGCGATATGAATGCCATCCCTAACCCGATCGGCCTCACCAATCAACCAGCTCCATAGTCTGGGTGATCCAGGTAACTTCAGAAACGTCCCGGCCTTAATATTGACCACTGGCAAATCGCCCAACTCATTAGCCACCCGCAACTGTCTGCCACTGGCATCCAACCCGATCATTTCTCTAGCCATGGTCAACCAGTGACTAGCTCGATAAAAAGATCTTTTTACCTGCCTGAGCCTCACCGGATCACAGTGCTTTAGCTCCGGCTTGATTAGTTCAAATAGCCCCAACATGCCTACGACTCTCACCACACCCAACATCGCTCCCACTGAAACAAAACCAAAAGAAATTGAGAAGAACAATTTCAGTAGCACTAATCGTAGCGGCAAAGATAGCATTTGTTCTTCATGCAAACCATCAGTCATCACCAACCCAGCTACCTGTTCCGAATAACTATGGGTAAACAATCGCATGTTGTAGCTACCAAAAGAGTCACCCACCAAAATATAGGGTGGCTGAATCTGTGCTGCTTGTAACAAGGATTGCAGCTCTGTACTAATTTGTTTGCTAGTGCGCGATCTCCAATTACTCGGACTCCAGCCATAGCCCGGTCGATCGAACACCACGACTCGCCCTAATTTAGTCAGTTTATCGATCAATAAATAACCTTCCACGCCACCTAAACTACTGTCCAACACAATTGTGGTAGCGCCGCTGCCTTGCTGATACCAATGCAATTTTTGGGTGCCAGTGGTGGTGATAGCACCAGGAGCCGGAAATTGACTGATTTCTAAGTAGCTAGCGATCGAATGGTAGCAGGTCGTAACTGCCAAAATACTCAGCTCAATTGTTTGAAATGTTGACAAATTCATTACTGGTGAGGGCTAACCCAGAAATATCAGCTAATTATTCCCATTCTTGCAGACTTTCATAACTTTATTGGTTCAACTCTTTGCTGGCGTTGGGAGCAAAGAGTTGAAAATGTTCTACAATCTCGGATAGTTTTGATCATTCCCGGTAAAGTTATGCGATTACTACACACCATGCTGCGCGTCGGCAACTTAGATAGATCGATCGATTTTTACTGCCAGGTGTTGGGGATGCAGTTGCTACGGCGGGAAGATTTCCCTAGCGGCAAATTCACCTTAGCTTTTGTTGGCTACGGTACCGAATCTGACCATACAGTCATTGAGCTGACCGATAACTGGGGTCAAGATACCTACGAATTAGGCAATGCCTATGGACATATCGCGATCGGAGTAGATGACATCTATCAAACCTGCGCCGAGATGAAAGCACGCGGTGGCAAAGTGATCCGAGAACCGGGAGCTATGCAGCATGGCAGTACCATTATTGCTTTTATTGAAGACCCTGATGGCTACAAAGTGGAGTTGATTCAGACTTAGCACTCAGTTGAACATGCCGCTGTTTATTTGTGTGATTGATCGCACTGGGATAATTCTTTTTTTGGGTTTGGGCATTATAAAAAGCATAGATATCGAACAGAGTACCTACTAATGCACAGACCAGCGCAATAACAAGCATTCCAAAGAGCGGTGAGCCATTACCAAAAACTGTCAAGAAACTAGCAATATGATGATTCGCAGCTAAGCCCAAACGACCCACCCCTGGCAAGTAAGCCCAGAGTTGCATACCTAGCCAGACAGTCCCAAACAACAAGATCGGGGCAAAGAAACTAGCCAGAGCTGCCAATAGTAGGGAGCGAGTAAAGGTGGAAAAAAGCTTCATGGGGTGACACCTGAATTGACTGTGGTGGTTCTTGGTCAGTGTGTGCTGGGAGTTTGAAGCAGAGCGAATATCTATGTTGAACAGACTTCAAGATAAGTGTTTTTGGAACGGACTAACCAATTTTGTGAGAAATCTTAAAACTTCCTTAAGCTTTTACAAAAGTTTGTATTGTTTTCCAAAGCTGCCGCACCTCAAAAGATATTTGGTAATCTCTTCTATATACCTCAGAGCAATGGTTTCGACAAAATACTACTCGAAAGAATTAAAAATACTATAGGTACTGAATAGAGCTAATCTTCACAAATATCGATGATTTGGATTGATTGTCATATTTAATCTTAATCCAATACTTCAGTGATATTCAGTATGTGATTTGGGGTTAGAGATTGGGGAATGGTTGCGCTAAGCTAGAGAAAGTCTAGTTCATATTTCTTCATCACTAGGCTTTACTAACATGACGGGGCAACCAAACCAGAGTGTTAAATCCCTCTGTCTAACTCCAGACTTAAAAGCTTTACGCGATGTTTTTCAGCAGGTGGATGGTCAGAGCTGCCCCCACCGCTACAACTTTCATATGCATACCATTTGTTCTGATGGCCGTTTGGAGCCAGCCGAATTGATTAGACAGGCCGTGGACATTGGTCTTGCCGATATGGCGATCACCGATCATCACAGTGTGCAGGGCTACTTGTTAGCTATTCCTTTGCTAGCACAATATGATGCCGCGAGGCGGCCACGGCTGTGGATTGGTACTGAGATTACGTCTTACATTGGCAATGTTGATGTTCATATTTTGGGCTATGGTTTTGATCCCGAACATCTCCAGTTGGCTCCTTATCTACGAGGTCATGAAGCCGATCGAGATTTTACCGTAGCCGAGAAGGTAATTACAGCAATCCATGCGGCTGGTGGCCTAGCGGTGCTGGCACACCCTTCGCGCTATCGTCGCTCGGCTGAAGAGCTGGTCAAGGTGGTAGCTGACTTGGGCATTGATGGGCTAGAAACCTTTTATGCTTACAAAAATACTGACCCCTGGGCACCAACTCCCGGTGAAACGGAACGAGTGCAAGAGTTAGCTCGGCACTATGGCTTGTTTAGTACCTGTGGTACCGACACTCACGGTACTAATTTACGGATTCGTCGCTAGTTCCAAAACATGACCGAGCCAATCGATCGATACATGAACGTGGCCGGAGTCCTCACCCGCTATTGGCAAATGGGTGAGCAGGGTAGCCCGCTAATTTTGCTGCATGGCGGTAATGGTTCGATCGAGTTTTGGCTGTATAACTTAGCACCATTAGCTCAGTATCATCGGGTGTATGCCTTTGATATGTTTGGCTGTGGTCGCTCCAGCCTGCCTAACCATCTGGATTATTCGTTAGCCGCTCAAGCGCAGTTTATTCAGGATTTTATGACAAGCTGTCAACTAGAACGAGTCAGTCTTGTGGGCAACTCGATGGGCGGCGGGGCGGCGCTACATTTTGCTCATTTGTTTCCCACTCAGATCGACAGGTTAGTACTCTCGGCACCGCTGGGCTGGGGGCGGGAGATTAATCTTGGTTTGCGTCTATTGACTGTACCTGTTTTACTGAATTGGCTGCGGCCCAGTCGAGCAATGATTCCGGCGATGCTGAAATGGAATTTTGCTCATCCCGAGAACTTGCCGCCGGACTGGATCGAACGGCGGTATGCAGTTTTTGCGCTACCCCACCGCCAACGCGCTATTGCGGCACTGGCACAGGCTAATCTCAATCTCTGGGGCGTACAGCTGCCTGTTTATGAAACTGCTATTGCCCAGTTGCCCAGTTTGCAACCGCCGACTTTAGTCATTTGGGGCGCACTCGATCGCGTGTTGCCCGTTGCTCATGCCCAGCGTGCCCTGCAAATTCCGAACCATCAACTAGCCATTTGGCCAGACTGCGGCCATCATCCTTTCTTAGAATTTCCCCACCGGTTTAATCAGCTAGTGTTAGACTTTTTGGCGAACTGAAAATATCAGCATAGTCCACCAAATTTTATGTCTCCATTAGTCAGTACGCTCCTCCGAGTAATCATTTTATCTACAGTTATCTCGATCGCCATCAAGTTTGGGGCCCCCCAGCTGGCCATTCCGGCCAATACCACAACTGCTACAATTGGGGTCTTTCTGCCAGTCTTGCTGATTGCGATCATCCTGGGGTGGCGACAGATGCAAGCTGGTGTAGCAAGGAGTCAGCCGTGAAGTTTGGTCAATGGTTGGGTTTGATCGTTCTAGCGATCAGTTTGTATGTCATTTGGCAAATTCGCCAGCTGTTGCTGATGGCCTTTGCCGCTATTTTGTTGGCAACATCGCTGAATCAACTGGCGCGCATGCTTCGCCATCGTCTTAATCTCAAAAAAGGGATTGCTACCCTCGGTGCTTTAGTCATTTTCCTGCTAGCAATGATCGCCTTTGCTTGGCTAATTGTACCGCCGTTAGCAACCCAATTCAAAGAAATTGCTGCCGATAAATTGCCCCGTTTATTTGCATTGTCAACAGACTGGCGTAACCAGCTAGGTCGCTATTTACCAGAACAGATGATGGCCTCAATTCCTGATGCCGCAGCCATTCAAGAACAAGCCCAGCCGATTGGCAAGTTTTTACTGGGTGGATCTTTCGCTGTTTTTTCTAGTTCACTGACTGTGATTTTGAATCTGTTGCTGCTATTGGTGTTGACCATTATGTTGTTGGTGCAGCCCGATTCTTATCGCAAAGTGTTTGTATCTCTTTTTCCCCAGTTCTATCGCCGCCGCGTCGAAGGAATTTTGGATGAGTGCGAAGTCTCACTGGGTAAATGGATAATTGGTGCTTCGATCAGTATGCTGGCCGTGGCACTGATGAGCACGGTGGGATTATGGGCATTAAATATCCCTTACCCACTAGCTCAAGGAGTGCTAGCTGGCCTGCTTAACTTTATTCCCAATTTGGGTCCGACGCTTAGCGTGGTGTTACCAATGGGTTTGGCCTTGTTGGATGACCCCTGGAAGCCTTTACTAGTGCTAGTACTGTACTTTTTTATTCAGCAAATCGAGAGTAGCTTACTCACCCCCTATATTATGGCGCAGCAGGTATCACTGCTACCTGCGCTCACCTTGTTAGCTCAGGTATTTTTTGCTGGTTCTTTTGGCTTTTTGGGATTGCTATTGGCCTTGCCGCTGAGTGTGGTCTTCAAAGTTTGGTTTAATGCGGTGGTCATTGAAGATGTTCTCAATCACTGGCAACACCGCCCTAATAGTCAGGACTTAACGGAAAAGTCGGCGGCGTTGGATCCCTGGGAGCTAGAAACTGAATCTGAATTAGTAATGATTAAGATAGACCCTACCGACGGAGATAGCTGATGCGGACTATTGCTGAAATTAATGATCGAATTCTTTCTAAAAAAGCCGTAGTTTGTTCAGTGACAGAATTTAAGGTTAAAGTGGCCGAAATTGGCTTGAAAGCGGCAGCTCAGCAAGTTGATGTGGTGACTACTGGCAGCTTTGAGCCGATGGAATCTTCCGGGGCGATCATTAACCTTGGTCACACCGATCCGCCGATTAAGATTCGCAGTTGCTGGCTGAATGGGGTACCGGCCTATGCGGGCTTTGGGGCGGTGGATTTATATTTGGGTGCTACTCAGCTGGCTGATGACAACAATGAATCCGACGAAAAAGGCGGTGCCCATGTTATTGAAGATTTAATTGCTGGGAAATCGGTCACGCTGAAGGCGATCGGCCAGGGCACCGACTGCTATCCCCGCACTAACTTCAACACTACGATCACTAAAGATACGATCAATCAGTTTTATCTTTATAATCCGCGCAACCTTTACCAAAACTTTATTGTGGGCGTGAATGGTGGCGATCGACCGCTTTATACTTATTTGGGTCCTTTGCAACCCCGGTTGGGCAATGCTGTTTTTTCTAATGCTGGCGCAATTTCACCGCTTTTTAATGACCCGGAGCTGTTGTCGATCGGCATCGGCAGTCGCATTTTTCTGGGTGGGGGGATTGGCTATGTTGCTTGGGAAGGCACTCAGCATTTTCCCCTCCAAAAGAGGCTAGAGAACCAAACTCCGATCGGACCGGCAGCAACTCTGGCTTTAATCGGCGATGCCAAACAAATGACTGCTGAATGGGTACGGGGCTGCTACTTCAAAAACTACGGACCATCATTAATGCTGGGGGTCGGCGTGGCTATACCTATTCTGAATGAGGGAGTGGCTGCTGGCTGTGCGGTGAGTGATCAGGATATTGTGGCTCCAATCGTTGATTTCTCAATTCCTCGGCGGGTGCGACCCACTTTTGGCTTGGTGAACTACGCCCAACTCAAAACCGGCAAAATTAAGATTGATGGCCGAACCGTGCGGGTCGCGCCGCTAGTTAGCCTCCATCGATCGATCGCAATCGCTGACTTATTAAGGCAGTGGATTTTGGCTGGCGACTTTACCTTGACTGAACCAGTGGCACCTTTACCGATCGATCGTACTTTTATTCCTCAAGATCGGCGCAGTAGTGAGTTGCTAAATGATGAATAATTCTTTTTCAGGAATTGCTATGGTTATGGCGATTGACTGAAATTCGCAATACTAACTCCATCGATTATTTCCACCATTTTCTTGTCGCTCACCAACTTGAACTGTTTTTGATTGCGGGTCTCTACTAATGCAGCCATAGGGTTATAGAAATCCATACCGCATAGCATACCCTGATGGCCAGCTTAAATCATTGATCCATTGATGGGCAGACTAGCAGAAGAAGACCTAATTATTTTTTGCTAATTTACTTACTGTGACTTTTTTCCCACAAAATGTTTCTGTACAAAATAGCCAATTGCTTGGTCAAATTTTGATTGACAGGTATCAGATTCAATCCTTACTGAGCCAGAATGCTGGACGGCGTACCTACATTGCCCAGGATCAGCAAACTGGTAAGACTGTGGTTATCAAACTGCTGTTGTTTGGTGTAGATTTTGGCTGGGATGACCTGAAACTGTTTGAGAGAGAAGCCGCTGTTTTAAAGTCTCTCGATCATGCGGCGATTCCTCGGTATCTGGATTATTTTGGTATGGAGACAGAGTTTGGCCAGGGTTTTGCGCTGGTACAGACCTATATCGAATCTCAATCTCTGCAAGATTGGGTACAGTCGGGCAGAACTTTTGATGAAGCACAGCTTAGATCGATCGCTAGAAATTTACTAGAAATTTTAGACTATCTCCATCACCGTCAACCAGCCGTAATTCATCGCGATATCAAGCCCAGTAATATTTTATTAGGTGATAGGAGCGGTCACAGCCCTGGTCAAGTCTATCTGGTCGATTTTGGGTCAGTACAGACTGCGATCAACACCACCGGCACGATGACAATTGTTGGTACTTACGGCTATATGCCTCCCGAACAATTCGGCGGCCAAACCTCTCCTGCTTCCGATCTTTACGCCCTAGGCGCTACGCTGATTTATTTGGCAACCGGACAGCATCCCACCGAATTGCCGCAAAAAGAAATGCGAATTTTGTTTGAACAGCAAATCAGCCTTTCGCCAAATTTGACGATGTGGTTAAAATCTTTGACTGAAACTGGCTTGGAAAATCGAGTTAGCTCGGCTCAGCAAGCCTTGGCGACCCTGGATTGTCCCAATTTGTCTGCTTACCAGCACTCACCTGGATTATTGACTCAGCCGATCGGTAGTAAAGTACAGATGCAAAATACCGACACAGAACTCAGGATTGTACTTCCCAATAACTTTAATAAACTTGTTCAAGATGAATTTATGCGCCGCCTGGAAATTTCAACTGCAACAGTCATGGGCGCTGCTTTTGTCATTCAAGTCTTGTATGAAGTTCTCCATGTGTTGCCAGAGCCTTTTTTTAAGTTTTTGCAGCTAGGGATTTTTTTACCCCCAGTCATTCTTTTTTCGGGGAAAGCAATTTGGTTATGGATCGTGCGGGATGAGCTACGGCTGACTAAAGATCAAATTATTTCAGAATGTCAGCTGGGTGGGCAGACAATTTGGCGATCGAACAGCGCTCGCCGTTTAGATATTTCTCAGATAGAAATCACTGATAATCGCTACCAATACATTGAAAAAGGCAATTATATGGTGAAAATATCTACTGCTCAAGTTAACATTTGGGCGGGTGTCAAGAAGTTTACAATAGGTAAAAATCTGACTAAGCCAGAATTAGAATGGCTAGCCCAAGCATGTAGCGTGCGACTGAACATACCCATTACTCGCGAAAATCGAAATAGCCAGTAAGGTATTCGTTAACTGAGTTCTTGCAACATATTCTCTAGGTTACTTGTATGGTGATAGAAGATGAGAATATTTTTTGGACAAGGCAAGCCAAGATTATCTGACGTAAATTATACTTTTATGCTGAGACCTGAACGGCTTCTTCTATGACCATTCGTAAATCTGGCTTCTCCCAGGCTACTACATCGTCAGATAAATGCTTGTGATGAGGAAAAGTTGATAACCGAGGAAAGTGGGGAGTATTGTCGTAGCGAAAAATCAAATGATTCTGTTGGTCTTGGCAGTGATAGCGATAATCCAAATGAATCAATCTATTATTCTTGGCTACTACCGCTTCACTGATCTCTAGCAAATGTCCTGACTTAAAACGAATTCTAATTCGCAAATTGACCCGCTCTGATGTCAGAATTTCTTCCACATATCGATCAACCGAGATATTGCAATACTGCAAAACTGTTTGCTCAATCTGATCCAGATAATCTGCTATTATCTCATGCAGCATATTGCAATCTTCGTTCTAATTCTTGATGAATATCAAGATAATGGTGGTAATCATTCGCCCACTCAATAAATATGACATCATCGGCTAATTCTCCTCGATTATACCGATCAATAAAACTAGCCGAATCCATTTGCTGTTCTTTCTCATAAAGACTGAGACGCTTAGCCACTGCTACCAGTGCATCTAATGGAGAAGTATATTGAATAGTTTGTTTCTGCATATTTTATTCCAAACGAACCTACTGAAATTATATCTGTCAGTACCTGTCCTAGGCTACCACTGGAGTCCATTTTTAGATTAAATATTGGCGCGTTCTAAACCAACTTAGGAATTGAGATAGGATTCATCAAAAACTCAGCAGCTTGCGTCGCTGCCGCTATCGAGACCTGAATCGATGCTAATGCTAGCATATTACTTGTCTACCCTAAAATCGAATCCACCAAATTATTAATTAATCGATCGCGTTCCATGGGCACAATGTCTTTACCATGTAACATCTCCTGCACGATCTCAAAATGAACAAGCGCACCGATGAAAATCCGGGCACTAGCTTCAGGATCAGCTAATTTGAGCTGTGGACAAGCAGCGAGATACTGATGGAGCATTTGAAAAGAAGTCCGTTCGACATTTCGCACGAATGCTTGTGCTAACGGCGGAAATCGTCCTGACTCGCCGATAATCAGCCGCATAAAATTGAGAAATTGAGGCTCATTCGTGCTCATGTCTGAGAAGCGAATCGCTAACTCCCGCAGGAAAATTTTTGGTTCTGCTTGTAAATCGGAGCTATGCTCGAAGATTGATCGAAATTTGCCTTGGACTGACTGCTCGATTAAAGCCGTAAACAAGCCTTCTTTATCCCGGAAATGACTATACACTGTCGCTTTGGATACGCCAGCGACCGCTGCAATCCGATCCATGCTGGTGCCTGCATAGCCATGTGCCAAGAACTCTTGCATTCCACCAGTTAAGATTGCTTCAGCTTTTTCTGGGGAGAGTTGACGCGGTTCCTTTATGGATATTTTGGGCTGAGTCATGATGTTTTTACAGTTGACATTACTATACTAGTCGGTTTAGTATGGAATGGCAAACTTGAACTGTACGGTTCAGTTTATTTAAGTGATCGATAATCATCGTGCTCGACTAAAAATAAATTTAGGAGAAAGGTTGTAATGGAAATCCCACCTGAAACCGTTAAAGCAGTAGAATTTATCGAGAGTAGAATTAGCTGGCTGCCCAACCGCTGGTATGGAGTTTTGCTCTCAAAAAATCTCAGGCACAAACCTCAAAAAATTAAAAGATTTGGTCTCGATTTAGTTTTATTTCGAGATTCACAGGGTATAGCTAGTTGCCTCGTGGATGTCTGCCCTCACAGAGGAGTAAAATTAAGTGCTGGGAAAGTTATTGGCGACACCTTAGCTTGCCCCTATCACGGTTTTCAGTTTGATGGGAAGGGCATTTGTCACAAAATTCCCTGTAACGAGACGGGGCAGAAAATTCCGGCAACAATGAAAGCTGGATACTTTCCGTTAAAAGAAGAAAAGAGCATTATTTGGCTGTGGTGGGGCGAATTCAGAGCAGAAGATCGACTCCCCAAAATACCTTGGTTCGACGATATCGAAGTTAAAGAACATCTTGTGAGTCGTGTGTCTTTTAAATGGACATCTTCTTTTCAAAAAACAATCGATGCGAATTTAGACCACCATCATGCACCAGTTCTACATGCAGCAGGCAAAGGCAGTCTTGCTAAAAAAGTAGAGGCTCATAATTTTAAAACAAAAATAGAAAATGAAGAACTTTTACTGACTGGTCGGTTGCAAGAACCTACACCCGATGGCTCTTTTAATCGAAAGGGCTATGACTTGGAGGCAAGGATATTAACTCCTGGCATGAGCTACATTTGTATTAGTAAGTATATAAACTTAATTGTGGTGGATTGCCCCATTGATGATAAAAACACTCATCGTATTAATTTGTATCTCAATCACTTTTTAAGATTTCCAGTTATTGGCAAGATTCTAATCGAACTACTTAGTATTATTGACGTACCGACTGTTCAAAAAGGTGAAGATGAGCCGATCGTCTGCACGATGGAAAGGTATCCTGATTTTGCGGAACGACTTGTCGGTGCAGATATTGGAGTTGCCCAGATCAGACAGCTCCGAAAAACGCTGATGAAAAATGAAATTAAAAATTTTGACAAACTTCCCTTCTGGGTACAGCGACAGTTGAAAAAATCTTGATAAGCAGCCCAAAAAAAAATCTATAGTTCAGTTGAGAAAGCCTTGATGAGAAACTCGAAAAAAATTCTTCGATTTGTTGTATTGTCATTACCCTTGTTGCTGGCATCGCTAGAGCAGACGATCGTGACGATTGCTAGTCCAGTTTTAGCTAAAGAGCTGTCTATTGACGCGACATCATACTCCTGGATCGTCAATGTTTATCTTTTAGCTTCAATATTTTTCCTGACTATTTGGGGCAGAATAGCCGATAAATTTGCAACTTCGAGCACTTTTATATCTGCCATTGTCGTATTTTTGGTTGGCTCGCTACTTTGTGGTTATGCAGGAAATGCGCCATATTTTTTAATCGGCAGATTTATTCAAGGAATTGGTTCAGCCGGAATCAGCGTTTGTAGTTATACAGGAATAGCAAGATATTTCCGGCACTCTGAACGCCCTTTTTTTATTGGATTACTTTCTGCTGTATACGCAGTATCTTCAATTATTGGGCCGCTGATCGGCGGAGTTCTAACAGAGACAATGAGTTGGCGATGGATTTTCTATATTAATATTCCCTTCGGATCAATTTTTATTGTTTTAATTTTTACTTGCCTCAACAAATTATCGATTCAAATTGATCGCCATGCCATTCAGTATCAGAATCAACAAAGAAATGTATTGAAGTCTTTGAGGCAAGATTTTTTTCTTTCTCTCATCGCAGGTGGTGTTTTTCTGGCACCCATTGTTTACTTGCCTGTGTTTTTTGTAGAGTCTTTGGGTATGTCAATCCTGAGTGCTGGCAACCATACGATCCCAATTACGTTGGCAGCAGTAGTGGGAAGTATCTTGGGTGGAAAGATCCAGTCAAAGTACCCTACATCGTCAACAAATGCACTTCTTTTTTCGTTTCTGGGACAACTTGCTGCTGTTCTAGCTCTTTTTAAAATGCAAGGAATAAATGAAGTAGTATTTGGTACTTCGGCCTTGATGTTCTGCGCGGGCTGGGCAATACCTGTTATGACAAGCCGAGTTCAAGATGCCTCAACCCCGAATAATTTGGCTTCAAATACTTCGGTAATAACTCTCATGCGAATGTTGGGTGGCGTATTAGCAGTAGCTCTCGTTGGCGCGATGAATAACCAATACATGTCTATAATGACTCGCTTGTGGTCGGCTTGCCTCATATTCTTATTTTGCAGTACGGTCATAGTCATTTTTTCTAAAGTCTATCCCTCCAGAGGGTTTTGACTTAGTGTGTTTAGTTGACGGTCGAAATAGATATTCCAGCCATTTCGATCTTGTTTTTCAGGTCAAAATTCGAGAGAAAACAGAGCTGGCTATTTTCTCCTGAAATTTTTGGCACGTTTTAAACCAACTTAGGAATTGAGATAGGATTCATCAAGAATTCAGCAGCTTGGGTCGCTGCCGCTGTTGATACCTGAATCGATCGCATCTTCACTAAACCATCCCCTAAGAAGAAATCTCGGACAGTAGCCCTGTCGCCACTATTAAACTCCGTCTCGTAAAAAATCTCCTTAATTCCCGCCGAAATAATCAGCTTCAGGCAAGCCAAACAAGGCTCCAGCGTGACATAAATTGTCGCTCCATCGGTTCTGATACCATGTTTAGCCGCTTGAGCGATCGCATTGGCCTCGGCGTGGATCGATCGAGACGGCAAGTTATTATCAGTACATTTCTGCAAACCTTCGTAACAAAAGCCCTGCGCCGTACAATGTGGCGAACCGGGTGGCGAGCCATTGTAACCAGTAGCCAAAATCTGTCGATCTTTGACGATCACCGCGCCCACTGGAAATGCCAAGCAAGTCGATCGGACTGCCGACAGCTTGGCAATCATCATAAAATATTCATCCCACGAAGGGCGCACATGGATTTCGTTCACGATTTTTAAAGCTGGCAGGGACTTATTATTTTGTCTATCTTCTCACAGAGACCGAACCCTGGTATCGTGTAATCTTGGAATACCTAGACCAATAAAATGACTTCTACCAGTCACTTACCAGTCAAAATCAAGCGTCTGGTGCCCAGCGCCCAGCTGCCTCGCTACGAACATCCTGGCGATGCCGGGGCTGATCTCACAGCTGTCACGGCCTGCATTATTGAACCCCAGCAGTGGCTAGCCGTGTCCACTGGCTTATCTGTCGAGATTCCGATCGGCTTCGAGTTGCAAATAAGGCCGCGTAGTGGCCTGGCCTTCAAAAAAGGGATCACCGTCCTGAATGCTCCCGGTACGATCGATGCTGGCTATCGGGGAGAAATCAAAGTGATTTTAATCAACCACGGCTCTGCCCCTTTCGAGATCGAACCCGGCGATAAAATTGCTCAAATGGTAGTGGCCAGTGTTGTTTTTGGTGCATTTACTGAAGTGACTGAACTAGATGGTTCGACCAGAGGCAGTGGCGGGTTTGGTTCCACCGGGACGGTTTATGCTGGATAATTTTTTAGAAGAATCCCTCACCGACTCTGAACAGAATTTGCTACAACCCTTTGTTACCAACTTAAACAAGTCGGTTTTTGGACTGCGAAATTTACCAGAAGTAGTCAAAGGTGCTTTATTCTCTCGCTACAGCCGTAGTGAAAAGAGCCTGCGCCAAATTTTGTTATCGGAATTCATTCAGTCACCGGAATCGGGATTTGACAGTCTTCTGGGGACAAATGCCCTCGGTGGGGACGATCAATCTATTGCCACTCAAAAAGCTGAAGCTTTCTATGATCGAGTACTGATTGGTTACGGCGATGATTCCGTGGCTGAACTGGGCGGTGCTCATTTGGCTTGTGAAAGCATTAGCAACATTGCCGCCAAAGCCCTAGAAGATAGTCGGCTCGGTTTGTCGCCCTTAGAAAAATCCACCAGATACCTGCCCTTTAATAAAAAAATCAACGGGCGCTACCGCTATTACCGCGAGCCAGAAATCATGGCTTCGCCCCACGCCGCTCTCTACGAAGCCACTCTTAACCATCTTTTTGATACTTACAGCAACTTGGTAGACCCGTTACTGAGCTGGCTGCAAACTATCACTCCGCGTGATGAGAATACCTCCGAACGCGCTTACCACAGCGCCACCCGTGCCAAAACTTTTGATTTATTGCGGGGCTTACTCCCGATGGCCACTTTGACGAATGTGGGTCTATTTGGTAATGGTCGCGCCTTTGAATATTTGCTAGTGAAGCTATCAGCCTCCGATCATCCTGAAGCGCGGGAACTGGGCGGGGCGATGAACCAAGAGCTTCAACAAACTATTCCTTCTTTTGTTAAACGAGCACATAGCGATCGAGGTCAGCAATACGCTGGGTATCTGTCTGAAAACCTGCACCAGACTCAGCAGATCACCCAAGAATTGATCGGACAGGTTACGCCGGAACCTACTGAGACTGTCCAGCTCATTGAATACGACCCAGCAGCCGAGAGCAAAGTAATTGCCGCCATTCTCTATCCCCATAGTGACCTGAGCTATGCCCAAGTCCAGGAGCAAGTTAAGACTCTGTCTCCAGCTAAAAAACTAGAAATCATTAGCACTTATATCGGTAATCGGCAGTCGCGTTTTCACCGGCCTGGTCGCGCTTTGGAAGAAACCTACTACACCTTCGATATCTTGGCCGATCTAGGAGCCTACCGCGACCTACATCGTCATCGGATTATGACCCAAGAACGCCAGCGTTACACAGTGCGTCATGGTTATATTGTGCCGTCAGAACTAGCCGCATCCGGATTGGCCACCGCTTACTGCGAGGCACTAGAGCAAACCGCTCAGGCCACCGAAATAATTGCCCAAGATTTGCCAGTGGCCTCTCAATACCTGGTTCCCTTTGCTTACCGCACCCGCTGGCGGATCAAGCTCAATCTACGCGAAGCCTATCACCTGATTGAATTGCGTAGTGCGCGGCAGGGTCATCCCACCTATCGACAGGTCGCCCAATCTATGTATCAGCAAATTCTAGCTGTACACCCCACCTTAGTTGCTAAAATGAGCTTTGTAGATTTAGATGATTATGTGCTGGAGCGGCTCAGCGCAGAACAGCGTCTTGATCAAAAACTTAAGCAACAACAATAGTTATCTATATCTAAATATTTAGGCCAAGAATAACAATGAACAAAGACTGTATTTTGGTAACAGGTGGTGCTGGTTTTATCGGTTCTAATTTTATTTCACTGATCATCGACTCCACCACTTTGGCAGTAATTAATTTAGATAAATTAACTTATGCTGGCAACTTAGCGACGGTAGAACAGTTTGCGACTAGTGAACAACACATCTTTGTCCAAGGCGATATTGGCGATCGACAACTCGTTCAAGATTTATTAGAAAAATATCAACCGCAGGCCATTGTTAACTTTGCGGCCGAAACTCATGTTGACAGGTCGATCGATAGTCCGGCTAGTTTTATTGATACCAACATTAATGGTACTTTCCAGCTATTAGAAGCCGCTCGTCAATACTGGCGCAATCTGACCAATGATGCTCCCGACGAGTTTCGCTTTTTGCACATCTCTACCGATGAAGTATTCGGTTCTCTCGCGCCAGATGAACCAGCATTTACAGAGACTACTCCCTACACCCCCAATAGTCCCTATTCTGCATCCAAAGCTGCTTCTGATCACTTAGTGCGAGCCTATTTTCATACCTATGGTTTACCAACTTTAATTACCAACTGCTCCAATAACTATGGACCCTACCAGTTCCCCGAAAAACTGATTCCGTTAATGATTCTCAATGCTTTAGCGGGCAAACCGTTGCCAGTTTATGGCGACGGTCAGAATGTGCGGGACTGGCTCTATGTCAAAGACCATTGTCAGGCGATTGCCCTTGTTCTAGAGCAAGGAGTACCCGGTGAAACGTACAATGTTGGTGGCAATGCCGAACGCGACAATCTGTGGTTAGTGAGGCAACTCTGTACCATCTTAGATGAATTATTACCCACATCTCCCCACCGTCCACATCAACAGCTGATTCAATTTGTGCAAGATCGACCAGGACACGATCTGCGGTATGCGATCGACTTCACCAAAATTCAGCAAGAACTAGGCTGGAAGCCCCGCGAAGATATCACTTCTGGTTTGCGCCAAACGGTTCAATGGTACCTGGCCCACCAAGATTGGTGTCAAACTGTCACCGCCAATCAGTATCAGCAACAGCGGCTGGGAGTCAGCACATGAAAGGAATTATTTTGGCTGGTGGCTCTGGTACCCGTTTATACCCTCTCACTCGGGTGATTTCTAAGCAGCTGATGCCGATCTATGACAAGCCAATGATTTACTATCCCTTGTCTACATTGATGCTAGCGGGTATTCAGGAAATCTTGCTGATTTCCACCCCCCATGATTTACCAATGTTTCAAGAGTTGTTAGGAGATGGTAGTCAAGTCGGTTTATCGATTAGTTATGCGCTTCAGCCTAAGCCAGAAGGGTTAGCACAGGCTTTTATTATTGGCAAACACTTCATTGGTAACGATACAGTCGCTCTCATCTTGGGTGACAACATTTTTTATGGTGATAGCCTCAGCTTTAGTCTCCAAACAGCAGCACAGCTAAGCCAAGGAGCGCTAGTGTTTGGTTACTACGTTGGTGATGCCTCTCGCTATGGAGTAATCGAGTTTAATGCTGAGGGTGCAGCTGTTTCAATTGAAGAAAAGCCACTATATCCAAAATCTAATTATGCAGTGACTGGGCTGTACTTTTATGATAATCAAGTGATTGATATTGCCCATGATATTGATTTTTCAGACCGGGGAGAATTAGAAATCACTACTGTTAATCAGCGATATCTGGAGATGGGACAACTGCAAGTTGATATTTTGGGCAGAGGTACAGCTTGGCTAGATACCGGCACCCACAGCAGTTTGCTCCAAGCTTCTACCTTTGTAGAAACAATTGAACAGCGACAAGGATTGAAAATTGCTTGTATTGAAGAAGTCGCCTTTCGGATGGGATATATTGATGCCCAACAGTTGATATCGATCGGGAATACCATGGCTAAAAATGACTACGGCAAATATCTGCTGAGGTTGGCCACCGAAGGCTTCTAACTAAACAGCAGTAGCCTCGAAATATACTGGCATTGATGGAGAAAGTAGGCAATGAGAACAGTATTAGTTACTGGGGCAAATGGTTTTATTGGAACAGTGACTTGTCAAGCATTGCGCACTGCTGGCTGGGAAGTTTTTGGCACCACCCGCAGCACAGTTGCTGAAGATCACCTGCATGCGATCGGTGATCTGGGAGCGATGACAGCTGCTGATTGGTTCCCATTATTGGCCGGAATCGAGACCGTTGTACATTTGGCAGGACGCGCACATGTATTGAAAGAGACAGTAGCCGATCCAATCACAGAATTTAGACGGGTAAATACAGCAGGAAGCAAACAATTGATGATTGCTGCCGCCCAAGCAGGCGTAAAAAGATTTGTTTTTGTCAGTAGTATTGGGGTCAACGGTGATATCTCGCCCAGTACTGGATTTACAGAGGAAAGTCCTGTCAATCCCCATAAGCCCTATGCTGTGAGCAAGTACGAAGCTGAATTATTATTGCGATCGATGGTAGCTAAATCTGGAATGGAGTTGGTGATAGTGAGACCACCATTAGTCTATGGAGCCGGAGTAAAAGGTAATTTTGCTAAGTTAAAAAAGTTAGTAGCCCAGGGGATACCTTTGCCGGTTGGTTTAGCCAATAATCAACGGACATTAGTGAGTGTTGATAATTTGGCAAGTTTTTTATTACGTTGTGTAGAACATCCCCAAGCGGCGGGAGAATTGTTTCTAGTAGGAGATGAACATTCAATTTCGACCAAAGAGTTAGTAAGATTACTAGGACAAAGTACCAGTAAAAAGAACATATTACTGCCTATTCCACCAATTTTTGCTCGCTTTGGGGCAAGATTGATAGGTAAACAAGACCTATACAATCAACTTTTTGGCTCACTAGTGGTAGATATTAGTAAGGCTAAAAATCTTTTACAATGGCAACCCTCTGCTAGCATTAAAAATTCAATATCACAATAGGTTGTGTGAACGAAGATAGATTAAAGTGGATGTTAACTGATTAAAAATGGCAGCAATGCAACCACTCAAAGCACTTACACTTCGCCAGAATTTTTCATGGACTTTTGTTGGCAATATGGTCTATGCCGCATCTCAGTGGGGGATGTTGGTAGTGTTGGCCAAACTGGGTAGCCCCGAAATGGTAGGGCAATTTACCTTGGGACTAGCTGTAACAGCTCCTGTTATCTTATTTGCTGCTCTTCAATTACGCCAGATTCAAGTCACCGATGTCAACCAAAAGTATTCGTTTGGGGATTATCTAGGTCTGAGACTAATCTGCATTATGCTCTCACTGGTGGCGATCGCTATTATTACCTTCGTCGCTCATTATCCGCCTCAGACATCGTTGGTTATTTTAGTGATTGGTCTATCTAAAGCGGTAGAATCGATTAGTGATATTTTTCATGGGCTGTTTCAATACAACGAACGAATGGATCGGATCGCCTTTTCTTTGATTATTAAAGGTCTGATGTCCTTGTTGGCTCTAGCGATCGGAGTGTACGTGAGTAAAACCGCTTTAGGAGGGGCGATCGGACTAGTAACTGTTTGGCTGCTAGTCTTAATATTTTATGATATTCCTAGCAGTTTTTTGATATTGAGAGCTGTGCCTCTAGGAGAAAATATCCCATCAGAAGAAATATCTAACCAAAGCCCTACAGCCAAGATTTTGCAATTGCAGCCTAGGTTTAACCTTGTGAATCTGCGTAGCCTAGTCACATTATCTTTGCCTTTGGGTTTTGTAATGATGCTAATTTCTCTCAATGCAAATATTCCTCGGTACTTTATCGAACATCATCTCGGTGTGCGCGAACTGGGGATTTTTTCTGCTTTATCGTATCTAATAGTTGCAGGTGGAATTGTGGTAAATGCGCTGGGACAATCAGCTAGTCCCCGTCTAGCCAAATATTTCGCAGCAGGCAATCGCAAAGATTTTCAAAGTTTATTATTTAAGTTATTTTTAATTGGACTATTATTAGGCGGAGTAGCCGTCTTGATGGCGACGGTTGCTGGTAAAGAAATTTTGACTATTTTGTATCGACCTGAGTATGCTAAGCAAGTATATTTATTCATTTTGTTAATGGTAGCTGCCGGGATTGGATATGTTGCCTCATTTCTGGGCTATGCCATGACGGCAGCACAATATTTTCGAGTTCAAATGCCACTATTTACGGTAGTTACTGGCATTTCAGCACTAGTCTGCTTCTGGTTGATTCCCAGCCAAGGACTTATTGGAGCTGCAATTGCATTAATCATTGGTGCAATTGTCCAAGCCATATTCAGTTTAGGAGTTATTTTTTATGCCTTACAAAAACTTGACGGATCAATCAGCTCCACCGGAATTGACCCCTTTAAGTAAACCAATTCGTATTTTACATGTTGTGGGTGGCATGGATCGAGGTGGAGCTGAAACTTGGCTGATGCACATTCTTCGCAATATCGATCGACAACAGTTTCAGATGGATTTTTTAGTGCATACTGACCAGCACTATGCTTATAGTGACGAAGTAAAATTGCTGGGGAGCAAAATCATTATCTGTCCTGGGCAATCTCAACCTTGGCTATACGCCTCTAATTTTAAGAGAATTTTCCAAAAGTATGGTTCTTACGATATCGTCCATACTCATCTGCATCATTTTAGTGGTTTTGTTCTCTATCTAGCTAAGCAAGCGGGCATCCCAGTTCGGGTAATCCATAGCCATATCGACACTTCTTCGATCGAATCCACGGCTAAATGGCAAAGGCAAATTTATACGTCTCTCACCAAATGGTTGATTGATCGCAATGCAACTGTTGGCCTAGCTGCTAGCCAAATGGCTGCCGACGATTTGCTTGGATCAGGATGGGAAAATGATTCCCGTTGGCAATTAATTTACTATGGTATTGACCTCTCACCTTTTCATGAGCCAGTGGAAAGAGCTGAAATTATTGCTGAATTTAACATCCCAGCCGATGCTTTGGTCATTGGTCATGTTGGTAGATTTGAATCCCAAAAAAATCACCACTTTTTAATCGAAGTTGCTGCTGAAATTGCCAAGCGGGAACCAAATATGCGCCTGTTATTACTGGGTATTGGTTCTCTGCGGGTTGAGATCGAAGAAAAGGTAGCTCAATTTGGTTTAACCGATCGGGTCATTTTTGCTGGCTCCCGTCCTGATGTCCCCCGATTGATGAAAGGAGTTATGAACCTATTTTTATTCCCATCTTGCTATGAAGGATTGGGAATTGTATTAGTGGAAGCTCAGGCTGCTGGCTTACCTTGTGTTTTTTCCGATGTTGTCCCGGTAGAAGCCGATTTAGTGAAACCATTAATGAAAAGAGTTTCTTTATCAAAATCAGTTGCTGACTGGTCTGAAGCAGTTTTGGCAACTCGTGAGCAGCAGCTAGTTACCGATGAGCAGGCTTGGGAGACAGTTTCCCACAGTGCTTTTAATATTAAAGTAAGTGTCGAAGAACTGACCAAGTTTTATGTTAGAAGTATTCAATCCCTGCCGCTTACTCATAACTAGTATTAACCTAAACTCATGTTGAAGCAACGAAGATTCGCCAAACACCTTGTTTTATAAACAACTATGGGTTTAATACTTCTGCATACAGCTTAGTATGTAAATCTAAAATATTTTTAAGATCATAGTCGGCCATCCGTTTTTTGCCTCGTTCACCCATGGCTTGGGCTGCTGCTGGATGGTCTAAAATTTGAGCCATTGCATCGGACAAAGCTTGAGTATCTCCTACGTTTACGAGCAGACCACATTCCGCTGCTAATAAATCACTAATGCCCCGAATTGCCGTCCCGATTACTGGAGTCTCTAAGCACAATGCTTCCATAATACTTCTCGGTAATCCCTCTCGCTTAGAAGTTAAAAGAAGGACATTGGAGGCACAAATTAAAGTCGGAATATCGCTACGAAATCCTAAGAAGTGTACTTGCTTGTTCACTCCCAATTCATTGATCAGTTGCTTGATTTCGGCAAGAAATTCTGCTGGCCCTTCTCCGGCGAAAGCCAGGTGAACGTCATGTCTTTGCAACTTAGCTAACGCCTGAATCATATCTTTATGGCGTTTGTTAGGCGTGAATTCTGCGATCGCCAACAAGAGCGAATTGCTTGGTAATATGCCCATTTCTTGACGCACCCGATCGATATCAGCCTCGGCCACTTGTTGTCGATCGTAACTACCAGTATTCACCCCAATACCTGGCATATAACGAATGCGCTCTGCTGGTAGAAAGTTATACCGGCGAGCGGCTTCTTGATCTTCTTTGTTAATAACAATTATATAATCTGTCCAAGCACCAGCCAGTTTTTCAATGGTTCTGAAAATTTGATTAGTAACCGGATTACCACCAATATGAAAATGAAAACCGTGAGCGGTATAAATGACTTTTACTTTATTTTTTTTTCTCAAACCATTTAAAGCGTAGCGAGTTACTAAGGCAGCTACTGGAGTATGAACATGCACAATATCGTATTGTTCTTTTTCTACGATCTGACGGATGGTGTCTGGAGCACGCAAAAAATTTCGAGGATCTAGAGGATTCCGAGATAGTTCTACATCCCAGATCTGATCAAAGGCTTCTATACATTTAACATTATCTGAAATGCCACAAGCCATCCCATCTACTAACCAACCTTGAGACCGAAAATGTTGAATAAATGGAAATAGAAAACTGCACAGTGTTACTGGCACTGTTGTAACCATCAAGATTTTTTTCATTGTTTTATCTGACATGTTGTGAGTAGGCTGTTTGTAATAATTCGGCTAAACCATCCCGCATACTGACGCTTGGCGACCATCCTAAAGAATGCATGGCCGATATATCAGCTAAGCTGTGCCGAATATCTCCAGATCGAAAAGGTTGATGAGTTGCGGTGATATTGGTACCGTTTATATCATTCAAGAGAGAGATGATTTCTAACAACGAAGTGGCAATTCCACGACCAACATTAAATGTTTTACCAGAAGCTGCCGGGTGTTCCATCGCCAGTAAATTTGCCCGAACAACATCTGAAACATGGATGAAATCGCGAGTTTGTGAACCATCACCGTAGATAGTCGGAGCGATTTTTTGATGGAGTCGATCGCCAAAAATTGAAATCACGCCAGAGTAAGGATTGGAAGGATCTTGGCGGGAACCAAAGACATTGAAATATCGCAAACAAACAAACTCCACACCAAAGGTGTTGGCATAGCAGTGTCCCATCAGCTCAGAAGCTAATTTATCTATCCCATAGGGAGTAATGGGCTTAGTCGGCATCGCTTCTTGTTTCGGCAAAGTTGGTTCATCACCATAGACAGCCGCACTACCCGCAAACAATACCCGCCTAACTCCGGCCTGGCGAGCTGCCTCTAATATATTTAAGGTGCCACCATAGTTTACTTTGCCAGTGCCGATCGGATCAGCCACGGATCTTGGCACACTGGCAATAGCAGCTTCATGAAAAACATTACTACAACCTTGCATGGCTTCTAGCACTGTCGGCCAGTCGGAAATATCACCAATTAATACTTCTACAGCTTGAGGGTCAAAAGCAGCAATATTTTCTAATTTACCAGTCGAAAGATTATCTAAAATACGGACTTGCTCACCTCTTTTCACTAAGGCTTCGACAATATGTGAACCAATAAATCCACAGCCCCCGGTTACTAGCACCTTTTCTTGATCTAAAGCTGTCATTTTTTGTTTATCCTAAAACATTAATTTTTATCATAATCAACACCAAAAAAACGAACTCATAACTCACCAAAATGTTTTTTAATCCGATGAGTTATGATTAGGTTTCAACTATTCAATATCTGAATTTTGGTAGTTAACTAATTATTGGCTTCTACCATGACACTTTTTAACAAAGAGTTGTAGCCAGAAGAAGCTTCCCATGTATCTCTATTCGCCAGTTGAATAGAATATTCAGGACGGTTTTTTAACTTGGGAGCCGGATCGGGCAAATTCACCAGCACATCATACTCACCCGCAGCTAAGTTAGCAGGTAGACGCTGCTGGACTTTGATGAGCTGCGTTTCTCTGGCCTGCCAAAAGCGAGGATCGTTGGATAACCCTAAACGAGTAATGACACCGCTGTTACGATTACGTAAAATAATTTCTAACTTCCGGGGGTTATAAGGGGAAGCCCAACCATCATTAGTAATCTTGAAGCTCATAAGCAACTGACCACCAGACTTGACTCGCCGGGGGAGGGAAGATTCTAGTAATCGAAAGCGGTATCCAAAAGTCTTGGCAATTTTTTCGTAGCAGCCATCTTTTCTCCAGCGTTTATATGAAGAAGTTGGAGACCACAAATTAAAACCAGCATTGATGGTGCTCCATCGCATTTGCTTGAAAATATCTAGAGATCGCTCACAGCTTTCATAGTTGCTTGTGTAGCCATCTCCGTCTTCATCTACGGTGACGGGTTTGGTTGGAATATCTCCAGGTTCACCACTCTGGACCACATAACGATTTTCCTGGTTAAGGAATTTTTTTATTTCTTTTTCATTTTTTCGGAGGCTCCAGAAAGTACTAGCATTCCACTCACCACATACTAAACAATCATCATTGTGAGCCCATCTTGCTTTTTTACTACCAGAAAAAGCTTCTGATGCTTTAATTGGAGTAATTGGCTTCCAGTCTTTGGAGCCAAAATAATCAAATTTGTAGCGGGGGTAGCGCACAGTCACCATTCTTTCTCTGGGCAAGACTTCAAATATTTTATTCATGATCAGCCGTGAATTATTATTCATCACCGCTTGGCCTTCCTTATCTATGCCCATTAAATTGTTGCTAGAGGTGTGCATTTCTCCCCAACAACCAATGAATCCAGCATCCATAAAGGCAATCACGTCTACATTTTTTCGGAGTACTGGTTTTAACTGATCAAGATGCATCAGCACTTTATCGATCGGAGCATCTGGCCCGCCCATTGGCCAGTTGTAGGCGAAGCGAATCACTGATTTTAGGCCAGCTTTCCGCACAGCTTCAAAATCAGTATCTAGATGTTTTAAAAACTTGGGAGAGAGCGGCCGATTGCGAAAATCTGCAATGTGATAACGTACCATGGCTAAAGATTCACCCTTAGTACGCTGCGCCTTTAGCAATTCGATATCGAGAGGTTTGTTCCAGGCTGTGTAGGTATATTTTTTGGCACTTTCCGGCGAATCATTACAAAATCCCCATGCGATTTTAAGATTTGCTGGCCAGGGCGCTTCGTAATTGGTGGCAAAGCCCCGCTCGGGATTGGGGAAATTTTTATCGCTAGGTTGATACGTTGTCCGAACAGTTGCTGTATCCTTGGCACCAGCTAGTTTTCTTTGATAACCTGTGACTAACAGTAAGGTGCATCCCACAGTCAAAAATAATTTAGGCAAATACTTCATGGGTATCTTCAAGCTCTATTCTTTCACTGTGATTGATTATCGCTGATTAAGGCACAAAGTCACTTCACTTTTACTACAACATTGGGTCTTTGCTATGACATTGATGCCAAATTTGTTGCCACTGTGCCAACTCGGTGGCTTCGATCGGACCGCCGGTGCGGTGTGGTAGAATCTGAAAATCTAGTCTAGTGGTAATAGCGAAAGTCTCTAGTAGAGTTTTAGCAATCTGTTCTAAGGCTCCATAGGCAAACATATGATTTTTATTGGCGATTGCTTTGTTACCTAGGGTAATAGCTAGGTGATATCTAGCATTGAAAATCTTATTTAGCGATAAAGATGCCACCCGATAACCAAGCAAAATATCTGGCAGTGCCGCAAAACGGCTATTTTGATAAGAGCGTAGTAGCAGATCATAATCTTCCATTCTGATGGCATCTGGTCGATATTGATACTGACTAAACCATGTCGTTTTACCCATCCAAGTCGGATGAGCTAAACTGAATCCTGACCAAGGACGAGCACATATGGCAGCATGAGATTCCTGACGAGCTGAAACACCGGTAGCTTGTCCATCTTCATCAAAAATCATAGTGACCGCTCCTAATAAGTCGATTTCTGGGTGGCTTTCTAAATATTCTACTTGACGCTGAAAACGCTCCGGATAAGAAATATCATCGCCATCCATCCGTGCAAAATACTTACCATTACTGAGGTCGATCGCCTGATTCAATCGGCTGGGTAGTTGCTGATTAACACCGTCATAAACTACCTTAATCCGCTGATCTTGAAAACTCTTGGCAATGTCTAGTGTTTTATCTTTAGAGCCATCATCAATTAAAAATAATTCCCAGTTAGTATAAGTTTGATTTAGAATAGACTGAACTGATGACTTCAGTGTTTTTTCACAATTAAATACCGGCATTCCAATGCTAACAAGCGGCTGCATAATATCTCCATATATTTTTTTTTACGGGTTGCAAAAGTCCAAAGAATCCTTTTCAATTGACATTTACGACCATTGTTTTATAGGTTCTTTTACAAACAGTTTATGTAATATGAATCCGACTAGCGCCATCGTACCAAACATTAGTAGAAGTGTAGAGGACTCATAACCACAAATCCAAATACAAGCAAGCCTTGTGGGAATTAAGATTGATGGTACCCGCGCTGAAACTTTATCCAATAACCCCATCCCTACCCCATATATAACTAATAACGGTACGGAAAATATAAAACCAACGTTTAATAGGGATTCCTCTATCACTCCTACTCCAAATGCCCACAAAGTATCTTCAACAGGAGTTTTTGCTATGTCAGCAGTCAAAGTCTGTGATGTACTAGATCCTTTGAAAGGAACTACATTACGTGGTATGTAGTAAAGCAGGGTGTATACATAGCCAGCCATTGGGTATGGCATAACCTTAGTTCCTAAAATCTCGGTTTTCTCCATTATTGATGCTAGAACATCACCTCTATAAAAGTCAGTTTCAATTGTCTCAGCAACTAAAATTCCAATGGAAGTAGGTGATAGTTCTTGGCTATCAGCTTTTTGCCACTTGAAAAAAGGTAGTAAAGCGGATGCAGTTATTAGTGCTACGGCTAGAAAAATAACTATTTTTTTAGCTGATATTTTTTTTCTAAATAAAACCATAATTAGCATCGGTAGCAACATATTTGTCCGCTGACCAATG
Source organism: Synechococcales cyanobacterium (assembly GCA_043755575.1). Lineage (GTDB taxonomy): Bacteria > Cyanobacteriota > Cyanobacteriia > Cyanobacteriales > Chamaesiphonaceae > JAAFHZ01. The sequence goes on along the minus strand of JAYUSR010000170.1, from coordinate 1,776 downwards.
CCTAATGTTGATAAAATAGTTGCTAATACTAACCCCCAAGACACTAATAGCCCCATTTTGGTATTGGAGTCAGATTGTCTGCTATAAAAAGCTAAAAAATGTAAGGGTAGGTATAAAAGCAAAATTAGTGGTCCCCATTTTTGGCCAAGTCTTTCTCTTACTACCCAAATCGGATCATTTTGCATCATTTCACCTAAACCAGTAACAGCAAAATAAGCAGCAATAGATATTATTAAGAAATAGAATAAGGGTTTAGCCGATTTTTTAAGCTGGGCATAGCTATTATTAGTATCGTAACCATCTGTTTTGCTGGTAAAACTGGAACCCAGATGAAATAACCACGGGCCGATTGTGACAATAATAATCTCTAGAAACATTAACCAGTAGTTTGTATTGAAAAATGGCATGAAAAATTCATTGCCGATATATAGACCAGTTACTTCTAGTAACAGTCCAATATCGTAGTAAAGAATGAAAGAAATAGCTGCAAAGTGAGAAGTATTGGGCATTTTCCCCTTTTGCAAATTTGAGGCAAAAGGAATAGCGGCCAGAAAGTGCGAGACTAAGATACCTGCGACAATTAATACGTTCACGAATATTCCACTATATTTATTGAGGCTGCTGTGCCCACAAGGCCACAAATACTTGTAGCTCTTATCTGAGACAATATACCCACCAGCCGATTAAAGATTTACGCAAGTTACTAAAACCGTGAATAGCAGGTTTAAGAAATGACGTTATAAGTAGTTTTGATATATGGCAACCCGTCGGCAGTAGCCTTAATTTGCTCTTGATTATTGACTAGCAATCCACAAACATCCCAGTCACCAGTTAAAAAACTTTGGCGCAGTTGAGATGGCAGATTAATGGCAGCCGCGATTTGACCGCATTGCACTTGTTGATTTTCTAGATCGATCGATACCATCACAGTGGGATCGGCAGTAATAGCAGATTGCAACTGGGCAATGATTTCGGGAGCCGCTGTGGCACAGGGTAAGCCAATTGCCTGACAATTGGCAAAAAAGATCGCTGAAAAACTTTCACCAATGATCGCCTGAATTCCCCAGCGGAGAATCCCTTGGGGGGCATGTTCGCGACTAGAGCCACATCCAAAATTCTTGTTGACGATTAGTACTTTGGCTGATCGATAGACAGGCAACTCAAAAGGATGTTGACCAGCTAGAGCCTGCCTATCGTCTGTAAAAACGTGATCGCCCAAGCCATCAAAGGTCACGGACTTGAGGAACCGAGCGGGCATAATGCGATCGGTGTCAATATCATTACCTACTAAGGGCAAACCGCTGCCCACAATAGATTTAATCTGTTCGTTAGCCATTCTTGAAAACCAAAATAAAGGTGAAAGTAGCAAGACTCAATTTAAACCAAGTTAAACTTTTTAAATTAAATCGCGGACATCCGTAACCTGACCAGTAATCGCCGCAGCTACCACCATCGCTGGCGACATCAACAATGTTCGGCCAGACTTAGAACCTTGACGGCCTTTAAAGTTGCGATTGGAGGAAGAAGCACTGACCTGACTGCCAACCAGCTGATCAGGATTCATCGCCAGACACATGGAGCAACCCGCTTCGCGCCATTCAAAGCCAGCTGCGGTAAATATTTTGTCTAAACCTTCGGCTTCGGCTTGCTTTTTGACCTGTTCTGATCCGGGCACATGGGAGGCGACGGGCACGAACGCCGCGACGGTCTGTTACGATACGAAGGCGTGCGCGTTTCGCGGCGGTTGGGTCGGCGGTTTCTTGAAATTCTCCGGCA
>JAYUSR010000169.1:0-13315 GCA_043755575.1 Synechococcales cyanobacterium | reverse complement strand
GCAACACCAACACTGGGGTCACACAACCTAGTTCTGAGGTAATTGGCTTGTGCAAAAGTGGCTGATTGGTTGCCCTGCGATCGCGTTGTTCAGAAGGTGTCGCACCCCAGACGATCACATCGTGGGTATGGTGCGACCCAGTGATATGCACAGTATCAATATCTGGATGTTGGCAAAGATAGCTGCCCACGGCACCATCTCCATAAACCACTGCCACAAAGCCATCAGCAATCAAGGGCTGCAATACTTGGGTGACAAATTTTCCCACATATTCATTCACCGGATTGATCTTCAGGATCACCACCTGATTCTCCACCAGCAGTTTATGTAAGCTGTCCAAGATGCTGATCACCGTAATATTGCCAGCACCTAATACCAATGCTACTTTTCCTCGGAAAGCCTCCAGCGAAGCATCAGAGGGCTGACCATCAGATCCACATTGAGCAGCCGGTTGATCCGGTTCGATCCACACCTCGCCGCGATATCCTGGCCAGAGCAGCCGATCCATAAATTGATCCGGAAACACCGTGGCTACCACTTGCTTATTAACAGTACGAGTCGCCACCGGCCGTCCTTGAGATTGCAGCGTCCGTAACATTGTCCGTAAGTACAGCAGTGTAGCCATTGGGCCAGCGACCCACTCTTCGCTACTCAATAAATCAGCAGGCTCGTCACCCTTGGCCGCGACAGCCGCTGTCACCCAAGCAGAGCTAGCTAGCTGGACGGCAGCCATACATCTTTGTAAGTAGACCATCCGCTGCGGCAAGGTTACCGCCAGCCACACTCTTTTGTGCTGAACTAAGACATCAACAGCTGCGTCAATAGTTGATTGATCGAACATAAACCCTAGACGAAATTCAGAGCTAGATCATCAGTTTTAGCAGCCATGATCAAATCATTTCTGTGTAGACCTTGCACCGTATGCGTCCACCAGGTCACTGTCACCCGACCCCACTCGGTCATTAGAGCCGGGTGGTGTGCGGCTGCTTCGGCAATCTCACCCACAGCATTGGTAAAAGCCAAAGCCGTCACAAAATCTTTAAATAAATAAACTCGTTCGATCCGATCCACCCCATTCACCTGAAACTGGCACCAAGCTGGGATTTGGGGTAAAAGAGCATCAATTTCAGCTGGAGTAGCTGCGACTTCACCACCATGACACGGTACACATTGGGATTTAGATAAGTCAGACATAGATATCACCACTGGAGGTTCATAAATATTGTAGCGAGGAAAGAAGCAGAGCTTCCAAAGCAACAATATTCGCAATAAGCAAGTCCTTAAATAACGAAATGACCATAAGTATTAGTAATTCATGACATGAAAAGCTCTCCGTCATAGTATTTCTGGGCAATATATTTACAAGTACGTCGCCCGTAGATTAATAACATCCAACCAACTCAATCACCCCAGAGCCTTAATTCCGACCATGAACAAGCTAGGATTGCTAGAAAAAGCCTTCTCTGTCATTACTTTATCTCTTTTTTCTGGAGCAATATTAGCAGTAATTTTATCGGGGGGGGCTAGCCAAGGAGATAACGCTCCTGAAGCTGATTTTGCTGCCATCAATATCATATTTCTAGGATTGTATTTCATTACATTTTGCTTGCTTGTATTGCGCTGGAGACAAGCACTCTATACTATTTTGCAGGGGTGGCTAATCTGGCTATTGATCGGATTTTCCATAACATCTATTATCTGGTCTGCTTTACCAAACATGACCTTCAATCGCCTTATTGCCTTGTGTGGCACAGCCCTCTTTTCTCTTTATTTTTCTAGCCGCTACACCATTAGAGAGCAGATTGAATTGATTGGCTGGACAATGGGTATTGGGGCAATAATGAGTTTGGTATTTGCGCTGGCTTTGCCGCAATATGGACAAATGGCCAGCATTCATGCGGGACTATGGAGAGGGGTTTTTTATAATAAAAATGGTTTAGGCAAAACCATGGGTATTGCTGCTGTGATTTTCTTAATTTTGGCACAGAGAAAAGAAGGACAAAGATGGATTTATTGGGGTCTATTGGGTTTATCAATCTTTCTATTGATTATGTCTAAAGCATCATCACCATTAATCAACTTGATGGTTGTGATTATAGCTTTCTTTCTGCTGCAAACTTTTCGTTGGCAATATGCTCTGATGATTCCAGCTCTATCTGGCATGGCGTTAATCGGTTTTGTACTGCATTTTATACTTATTTCCAATGCCGATTTGGTCGCGGGCATCTTTGAAAAAGATCTAACTTTCAGTGGCCGCACCGATTTATGGCCACTTGTTATAGATAAGATTGAGCAACAACCGTGGCTAGGATATGGATTTGGAGCATTTTGGAATGGGTTTGATGGGCCATCTAAATATGTCTGGGACGCGCTCTTTTTTGCGGCACCCAACGCCCACAATGGTTACTTAGATATTTTACTAGAACTAGGAATAGTGGGTTTAACAATCTATGCTCTTCAGTTTTTTGTCTGTCTGGTAAATGCCCTAACATATATTAGATTCAATCAAACATCTGACGGTCTATGGCCAGGTTTATTACTGCTTTATATTGTTTTGTCTAATCTCACCGAAAGTGGTCTTTTTATTCAAAACAACATTTTTTTGGTTTTTCAGTTATCAACGTTTTTATCTCTGGGATTAGAACAAAGTGAGTATGCAGAAGAATTTTTCGCTGAAGAATAAATTCAAGAAAGAGCCTGCGCTTCTTGATTAGCAACTTCGCGTAGATGAATGACATCTTGGCGCGGATCGACAAAAGTAACTTGTACTTGGATCCGATCGCCAGGATTGATCCAGCGGTTAAAGCGCATCGCTAACTCTAATCCCAATTCCTCTAGTAAAATCAAACCCAAGCTATCGTCTTCGCGCAGCCACCTCAGCATCAGCGCATCCCACGGCTGAGCGCTGTTGCGGTTGAGATACTCCAATGCCCAGTAGCGATTCGTCTGCCGCTCCATCAGCTGACCTTCATAGCTAGTCGCTACCATCACTTGCATAATGTCTTGCAGCTGCTCAGAATCAAACGGTAGTGCATCACCACGCAAATGAGCTTTGATCTGAAAGTGCGCCAGCATGTCAGCATAGCGCCGGATCGGGGATGTAACTTGGCAGTAAGTATCTAAGCCCAGGCTGGCATGACGAGCTGGGTTTACCCACATCTCACTGCGCGGCATACAACGACGGATAGCACAGAAGCGCACTGGTCCTGGCGGCAACAACATTAGTTCTTCGTCGGGGGGCAGTTCCGGTTGGGGCTGACCCCGATAGGGCAAGGGCAGATCATGATCTTGGCCATATTTGGCTCCTACCTCACCGGTCATAATCATCATTTCGGCTACCAGCTGCCGCGACGGAGAGTCTTCCACGATCGAGATCGAAACTTCGCCGCCATTCACCTTAATGGAGGCTTCCGGCATACTGATATTGATTGAACCTTGGGACTGTCGCCACTGATGACGTAACTTGGCTAGTTTGAAAAAGGCTTCAACTTCTGGCTCATTTTGAATCCCCAACTGCAACATCTCATCGACATCTTCGTAGGTGAGACGGTAAGTAGGCTTGATTAAGGAAGTGGTAATTTTATATTCACTAACGGCACCTTGTTCGTCTAGGATGATGCCGAAGCTGAGAGCGCAGCAAATTCGCCCCTGGACTAAACTCATTGGCCCGGTAGCTAAAGAGGTTGGAAACATTGGAATCATGCCGGTGGGCATATAGATGGTGGTAGCACGCCGCCGGGCTTCTAAATCTAGTTCGTCACCAACAGCTACAAAACGAGTAGGGTCGGCAATATGTACCCAAATCTGACAGCGACCGTCGGTCAGGGTTTCCAGGCTGAGACCATCGTCAATTTCCAGGGTGCTCTCATCATCAATGGTATAGACTTTGAGGTGAGTGAGATCGAGGCGGTTGGTATCGAGATCGGCAGGAAAGTCAGTTAACATGCGATCGACCGCCTCAGTAATTTTGGGAAGGAAATTGATGGGAACTTGAGACCTCCGCAAAAACAAGTTTTCGTGCGGTTCCCACCAGCCCATCGTCACCAGAAAATCAAAAACCGGCTGAGGGGTTTGGGTAAGATGGAGGAGCGCCAATAGTTCGGCAATGCCTTTGGGCGGATTATCTGGCTGGAGGACGTACTTCTCTAATGTCTCTAACCGTAGTCGATCGATCTCTGACCACACAACTTCTTCGCCTTGGGCTTTGGTCTGTACCCGTTCGACAAAACCACGCGACTCTTGTTCTTTCTGCTCTTTGGCTGCTAGCTGGTGCTGAATCTCGCTAACTTGACTGCGCGGCCTGGGTTCGTAGTTCTGTTCTTTCTTGTTTTTAAAATAAATCTTGTCTGCTGACAACAGGCAGTGAGCAGCGTAGCAGAGACTGGGCGACTGCTCAGCATAGAGTAGATCTGCCATCGCAGCTGGATCGACAGATTCACTGTCATCTACCAACATTTCCCAAGCTACCGACAAACTGTCCGGATCGAGGTTGGGAGTGACTGCTGCTAAGAATTTGTCAATCTCGGCTGGCTGCTTAAAACTGACACCGGCTACGATGTAGGTAATGTCTTTGGTGGGATGAAGATTGTGCGACTGCTGACGCGCATCAATCACAACCCAAAGTTTTTTGCCTTCTGGTCGATCGCAAATCCCTAAGCGTCGTTCACCATTATGCCAAAATTCTACTAAAGTACCTTTCTCCACCCAGTTAACTACCTTACGATGTGATGATGCAGGCGGCTATGCCTAGCTTTTATTTTAGCTCTAGCTAGGCATTCCTATCGATCGGCACGATCAACTTAAATTAACCTTCAGCGTTGATAAAGGGCATCAAGGCAATTTGACGCGAGCGTTTGATGGCTAGAGTCACGTCTCGTTGCTGTTTAGCAGTGAGTCCGGTAATGCGACGCGGTAACAATTTGCCCCGCTCAGTCACAAATTTACGGAGCAGTTCAACATCTTTGTAATCGATCGGATCGCCCGGTTTAATGGGAGAAAGGCGCTTGCGAAAGTAAGCCATGATAATTAATTAAAATTTTAGTGAATTGGTATAAACGGTAATGCCGCTAATTACTTGATTTCTTTGTGGACTGTGTGTTTGTTACAGTGCGTACAAAATTTCTTGACCTCTAACCGGGCAGTAGTATTGCGACGGTTTTTGGTGGTGGTATAACGAGATACGCCGGGTGAGCGCTTCGCTAGATTAGTCCGACACTCGGTGCATTCGAGCGTGATGATAATCCGAACTCCCTTTTTGGCTGCCATAGACTCCTAGATCCCAGAAAGGATTGAAAATTAAACACAATTTTTTATTATGTCATGAGACTACCTTGGGCGGCAAGAGAACTGATCAAAAATCAATGTCTGGAAACTTAAGATTATGGGCATAATGAACAGTATGTTAGCTTGCCGCCTCTACGTATGAATCCAAATTTCGCTTACTTGTCTCAGGGCAAACTTTATTTACACCATGCTAATCACCATCAGGAAGTGGAGAGTGATTTTGGTAAGTCAGTTCAAGTTCGCAGCTTGCAGACGCAACGTCAGAAAGCTTGGAAAAATAAAAGTTTGAACAATACGACAGTACCAGAAGGTTTACGACAAAAGCTCGACCAAGCGGCTGAATCGATCGTCAATATTGCCATCACTAGCATCTGTCAAGTTGCCGGTGGACAGCTGCTTTATGCCCTTAGTGCTGGCGAGGTGTCCGGTTTATTTGCCTATAGTCCGGAGTCCGATCGAGAGGATCGACTCTTTCATAATTCTGAATTTCAGGTGCAAGATCCGGATTTTCATCCCAGCCATAATTTAATTGTTTGCACCAAAACTCACCGTACTGGTATTGCTAATATTGCCACCATGCCCCGCAACAGCATTAAGCTGCAAGAAATAACTGAAGGTGATTCCCTAGATTTAGCCCCACGGTGGGTGCCAGGAAAGCGCCAGGCAATTGTATATCAATCGGCCGGGATTGGTCGTACCAGTGATGGCTTTGTAAGCGATCGGGCACCTTTTACGATCCAGAAGTTAGATTTTGACACCGCCGAGATGAATACGCTGGCCGCCGATCCTAAGTCCGATTTGGTATCACCTCAAATTGGTGCCGATGGATTACTGTATTACATTCGCCGTCCCTATCAATTTAAGCTCCAGACAAGTTTGTGGCAAACAATTAAAAGCATTTTGTTGATTCCTGTTCAGTTAGTTGAAGCCATGTTTCGTTTTTTCAACTTTTTCACCCAAATGTATACAGGTAAACCTCTGCTGCGTAGCAATCAAAACCAACAGGTCGAACCCAAGGGTATTAAAGCTTGGGGCGAATATCTCAATCCAGATCTGATGAAAGGACAATCTTTTAGCGAACCCGATGCTCCCTCCTTAGTGCCAGCTAGCTGGCAGTTAGTTCGCCAAGCATTGCAAGGTGGTGAATCACAAGTGCTAGCTCAAGGAGTACTATCATATGATCTTAGCCATGATGGTTCGATCGTCTATACCAACGGCAGTGGCATCTATTGCTTGCAACCCAATGGAACTTGTCAAAGACTACTAGTCAGTAGTTGGGTCGAATCAGTTCGATCGCTCTGATTATTGAAGACACATGACAACCGACACCAGATAATACTTTCAGTGATTTGCAACTTCCCCGTAAATTTTGTGCCAACAAGGCGTGAAAACTGAATTATTGACAGACAAAATTCTACATATCAATTCAGTTCTCAATAATCCGGATAACTAGAGTATTTATGTATAATCTATTACTAAAATGATCTTTCTTTTCAGAGTATTTGTGATAACAGTTCATCACTAGCAATAGCCTGATTCTATACTGAAAAAATAAATTATGGCCAAAATACTGATGCCACGATCAGTTTCCCTTGATATGATCGCCCACAAATAGCTGAGTGTTGAGGTGAAATACATATGAAAAATAATCAAATAGTCTTTCTAAAGAGAAACTGTCTAGTTACACATGCCTCATTTATTTAATTTGGTGGAAGTTTGGCAAAATTGTAAACTAGTCATACGCCCAAACAGTAGTTTGTCCACAAGATGACAAATGCTAAAAAATAATTCAGGAATTAAAAGGCAAAGATACTATTTAGTTAAAACATTTCGTAATCATTATGTAGCAACTACTCTATTCACTCCGAAATTGTTAATATATCGAGGCTAAATAGACCTATTAACTCATGCGAAAAGTATTATTGTCACTGGAAAAATCTTTCGCCATATTGGCTTTAGTTCATCTATCTGGTGGACCATTAATGGTTATTTTGGATGGAGGTGCCAGTGAAGGTGATGGCACTGACAGCGTTACTAGTATGCCGTTGGTAATATTTTTGTATCTGGTAATTTATGCTATTAGTTTTTTATTGCTAATTCTGAGATGGAAAAAGGTATTGCCTTTGGTGGTAAGAGGTTGGCCAATTTGTCTCTTTACTGGCTTCATCATTTTCTCTAATATATGGTCTCAAACACCATCAGCAACATTCAACCATACACTTCTCTTCACCGGCACAACATTTTTTGCATTTTACTTAGCCAGTCGCTACAGCTTAAAAGAACAATTGCAGTTGTTGGGATGGGTATCTTCTGTCATTATTGTGATGAGCTTTCTGTTCGTTATCGGTTTACCAAATTACGGAATTATGTCTGGCGTTCATGCCGGAGCTTGGAGGGGGATATATATGCATAAAAATGCGTTTGGTCCATTTATGTCAATTGCCGCCACTGTTTTTCTCCTACTAGCTCAAAAATCTCAGAAAAACTCTGAAAAGTCTTGGTTTCTTTGGGCTTTAGCTGGCGTTTCAGTATTGTTGGTCGTTTTATCTAGATCATCATCAGCTGTCATAAATATTTTAATTATGGGCACAGCTCTTTTCTTATTACCAATCCTACGCTTAAACTATGAACTAATGATTCCCGTACTGGCTGGTATATCGTCGGTTTCATTTATTTTATACACCATGGCCTCATCAAATAGTGGTGTAATTTTTGACGTACTGGGTAAAGATTCATCGTTAACCGGTCGAACAGAATTGTGGGCTTCTGTAATGGATAAGATCCAAGAGAGTCCTTGGCTAGGCTACGGATATGGTGCTTTTTGGCAAGGTTTTGATGGTCCATCTGCTTATGTTTGGTTAGCACAACCTTTTAAAGCAATGCATCCTCACAGTGGCTATCTACAGCTTTTTCTTGATGTAGGACTAATCGGTTTCTTAATGTACATGTTTGTATTTTTCATTGGTTTGAAACGCGCACTTTTTTATATTAAGCAGGTGAAAACAGCCGATGGTTTGTGGCCAGCAATATTTTTTATCTTTATCCTGGGATCTAATATTGCTGAAAGTGGACTTGTTCAAGCTAATAGTTTTCTTTATATTATTCAAACATCTTTGCTTTTATCCCTCAATCTACCGATCGAAGCCGAACTAGCAACTTTTTGGCATCAGGCTAAAAAAAATAAAGTTTCTCGGTCTAGTGCATCTGAATTTATACTTTCAGGTATAGATGAACGCCTTTAAATTACATCCAAATCTCTTGGATTAAAGAATTTTTAACGCTGCTTTCCCTAAATGAAACCTAAAATAGCTACTCTCAAGTTGGGACGAGAGATATTTCTCTCAACTTACCAAAACTCAATGTCAGCAATTTATAGTAAAATCTTGTTATTTAACTTCAGCTATTTTTGCGTGTCTCATAGACACAGCTTCCGGTTATAGTAGTACCAAGTCTAGCCTAAATTTCCCGCATTTTCGGTACAGATGAATTAATAGATATTAGAGAGATGTATAAGGTAGCTTAAATGACACTTTCACGCCAATCGTTCATTCGACAATCTGCTAAGGAATATAGAGATACTATTGATGTAGATTTAAATCGTTATTCCTCAACGATCAGCCGTCATTGGATCCCTGCTGTCAGCATCTTTCTTTCATCTCTGGCCATCAGTGCCTGGGCCACAACTCTGCTTAAGCCCACTTATGAAACAACTGGTAAACTCCTTTTTAAAGCTGCCCCCTTTACCTTGTCATCATCAGACAAAGATTCGGCTAACGCCAAAGGAGATTTGATCCCACTAGTGCAAAACCAAAGTCCTGTTAATACGCAGGTACAAGTAATTTTATCTAATTCTTTACTACAGAAAACTATTGACAAATTACAGCCCAAAGATGCTCAAGGGAAAGTCTTATTAGTTGATAACCTAGCAAAAGCTCTCAAGATCAAGGTCATCGGCGGCACAGATGTACTAACAATTGACTATGAAAATGAAAAACCAGAAGTAGCCGCCGCAGTAGTCAATACGTTGATGGATTTGTATATAGAGAATGATGTTTTTGTAAATCGCTCTGATGCGAAAGGCACTCTAGCATTAATCAGTAAGCAGCTGCCTTTATATAGTCAGGCTGTCCAGAAAGCAGAGGTGGCGCTAAGCACTTTCAAACAAAAGTATAGCGTTGTAGATTTAGCTGAGGAAAAGAAGACCGCAGTTGCCGCTCTTAGAACTATCGACAACCAAATTGACGCTTCCAAATCTGAGCTGGGTCAAATCACCGCCCAAACTAATCAACTTCGATCGAATGTAGGTCTGAGTGCTCAAGATGCGATGGTGGCTAGTGCTCTGAGCCAATCGAACACAGTAAAAGAAACATTGCTACAACTGAAAGATTTGGAGCGACAAATAGCATCGGCTCGGGGTCAATTTCAAGATGAAAATCCGATAATTGTTGATTTATCAGCTAAAAAAGCTAGTTTGAGCAAACTTTTACAGCAAGAGGTTGTCCAAATTGCTGGGTCACAGGCGCCAGCCAAAATGGGGCTGATTGAGATGGGGGAATTGAAGCAAACGATGATCTCGAATTTCCTCCAATCAGAGGTTCAAAGATTGGGAACAGCTCAAAAGTTGGCTTCTCTGTATAACTCGAAGGCAGTTTATGAACCCCGGCTGAAAATTTTACCGCAGCTGGAACAACAGCTGCGTGACTTAGAAAGAAGACTAGAGATACCACAAACTACTTACCAGAATCTACTGAAAAAATCTGAAGAATTGCAGTTGGCTGAAAACGACAAAAAGTCTTCTGCCCGGATTATTTCTAGAGCAGATATTCCTAATACTCCAGCGGCTGGGAAAAAGACTTTGTTCCTATTGCTCGGTGGCTTAAGTGGTCTTTTCTTGGCAAGTAGTATGATTCTGTTTCTAGCTAGACGAGACAAGAAACGAGCCAATAGCTCTAGCATGCAGTTGGTCAGAAGTCGCCACCAAAACGATTATGACTTTTCTGATGACCTAAACATCTGGGACGTTTCCGATTTCAGTAGTATGGATGTGTCTTTGATGAATAGTAAAGAATTATCTAAGTTAATTAATAAAGAGTTAACGGGGCTGTCTGGAGAGACCAAACTAGGTAAGGCTAGACGATTAGGCGGTAGAACTGGCTAATTGAAAGGGGAATTGGGATCTGCTGATCAACAAATTAAATTGGGCACTGATCGATCGATCAGTGCCCAATTTGCTGTGATAAGGAAGGTCATGGTATTTTTCAGAACTGCCAAGCTTTTGCTATATTAATACAACGGTTCTATTTTGCGTGATAATGAACTCATCTTCTCCTCAATTGCTATTAATTGATGGCCATTCCTTAGCATTTAGATCTTTCTATGCCTACGCCAAGAACAAAGATGGCGGTATGAAAACTACTGATGGTATTCCCACCAGCATCTGTTTTGGCTTTTTGAAGTCGCTGCTGGAAATTGTGAATACCTATCAGCCGCAGCACTTAGCGATTGCCTTTGACTTGCCCAATCCAACTTTTCGCCATGAGATGGATGCCAACTATAAAGGCGATCGACAAGAAACCCCAGAAGACTTTATTCCAGACATTCAAAACCTTTACCAACTTTTGAAAGCTCTCAATATCCCGATGGTTACGGCGATCGGTTACGAAGCTGATGATGTGCTCGGTACTTTGGCAACCCGCGCCAGTAGCGAGGGTTATCAGGTCAAAATTGTTTCTGGCGACAAGGATATGTTTCAGCTAGTGAACGACCAAGAGCAAGTCAGCGTTTTGTATTTTTCGGGAAGTCCTTATCAGCGCAGTAGTGGGGGACCAGCAATTTTTGACGAAAAAGCGGTATTTGACAAAATGGCGGTGCGTCCTGACCAGATTGTGGACTATAAAGCGCTATGCGGCGATCCATCCGACTGCATCCCTGGGGTGCGCGGCATTGGAGCCAAAAGTGCGGCTCCCCTATTGCAGGAATTTGAGACCTTAGATGGGGTTTATGAGTCGATCGAACAAGTTAAAGGTAGCAAGCAAATCAAACTCAAAGAAGGGAAAGACAGCGCCTACCACTCCCAACATTTAGCCAGAATTGTAGTCGATGTGCCGCTGGACATTGACTTAGCTAAGACTAAACTCCAAGGTTTCCAGCCCGAGCGAGTGTTGCCGATGCTAGAGAAACTAGAGCTGCAAAAGTTTATTAAAGACATCCAATCTATTGCCGTTGCTTTGAGTGGGGTGGCGACGAAGACCAAAAAGCAACCGCCAGCAGTTAGTGATGAAGATGATGATGACATTTGGTTTTTCAGTGCCGCTGACGAATTAAATGCTCCACCCCCGCTGAAAAAAATATTCTTACCCTTAATGCTGGTTGATACCGAAGATAAGTTACAAGAACTAGCAGCTATTCTCGAACAGCAGCAAGACCCGGAGCAGCCAGTAGCCTGGGACACGGAAACGACCGGCTTGATTGCTAGGGATGTGCAGTTAGTGGGCATCGGCTGTTGTTGGGGAGCCGAAACTCAAGATGTGGCCTATATTCCGATCAATCATCTAGAGGGGCAAAATCTTAGTCAGGAATTGGTTTTTCAGCATCTGCGACCAATCTTAGAAGGTGAGCAGTACCCGAAGGTTTTACAAAATGCTAAGTTCGATCGATTGATTCTGCGCCATCAAGGAATTACCTTAGCCGGAGTGGTGGCCGACACCATGTTGGCCAGCTACGTTCTCAATCCTGACCAGAAAAATAATCTCACTGACTTGGCTAAACGTTATCTGCGTTTGGATTCCACCAGCTACAAAGAGCTAGTCCCGAGAGACCAAACTATTGCTAACATTGACATTCCGGCAGTGGCTCAATACTGTGGCATGGATGTTTACGCCACCAGAGGAGTATTTGCCCACCTCAAAGCAGCTCTAAACGAGCAGCCAACTTTATTGAAGCTGTGGCAGGCGATCGAGATGCCCTTAGAACCAGTATTGGCCGACATCGAAGACCGAGGTATTCGGATTGACGTGGAATATTTGGCAGCTTTTTCCCAGCAGTTGGCGCTCGAATTAGAGCAAATCGAACAACAGGCTTATGCCGCAGCCGGTAGCGAATTCAATATGGCCTCGCCCAAACAGATGGCCGAGTTAATGTTTGAACAATTGGGTCTGCCCACCAAGGGTATTCGGAAAACTCAGTTCGGCTTATCAACCGATGCCCAGACCCTAGAAAAACTGGAAGGTCAACATCCGGTCGTCGATCTGATTCTTCAGCATCGCACTCTATCCAAGCTGAAATCTACCTATACTGATGCCTTGACCAAATTGGTACACTCCCAAACCGGTCGAGTGCACACAGACTTTAACCAAGCCGTCACCAGTACTGGCCGCTTGTCTTCCTCTGAACCAAACCTCCAAAATATTCCGATTCGTACCGAATTTAGTCGGCAACTACGCCAAGCCTTTTTGCCCAAAGCTGGCTGGACGCTAGTAAGTGCCGATTATTCTCAAATTGAACTGCGTATTTTGGCACATCTCAGCCAAGAGCCGGTGCTGGTGCAAGCCTATCAGCAGCAAGAGGATATCCATGCTGTCACCGCTAGATTACTATTTGAGAAATCAGAAATCAGTAAAGAAGAACGACGCTTAGGAAAAATCATCAACTTTGGCGTGATCTACGGCATGGGTGCCGCAAAGTTTGCGCGGGAGGCCAATGTAACTAATGCAGTGGGCAAAGAATTTATTGAAAAATACTACGATCGATATGCCGGGATTTTTAGATACTTAGAGCAAGTCAAAAAACAGGTGCTTAGTCAGGGCTTCGTAGAAACCATTTGTGGTCGTCGCCGCTACTTTCGATTTGAGAGTGGGAGACTGCGGCGGTTACAGGGAACTCCGATCGCAGATATTAATTTGGATGATTTAGGCAAAATCAGTAACAATGATGCCAGCATTCTGCGCCAAGCTGCTAATGCCCCCATTCAGGGTTCCAGTGCCGATATTATTAAGATAGCGATGATCAACTTGCACCAATTACTGCAAGATTA
>JAYUSR010000168.1:0-13352 GCA_043755575.1 Synechococcales cyanobacterium | reverse complement strand
CCTAAATGTTAGAAAATAGATCTCAAGACTTAAGTCGCAAAGGCACTTAAGGCTTCATGAAATTTCAGGCTCTAGCGAGAGTGACAAATCAGGGATATTTGGATTGTGAATCTTTAAATAATTGGCAAAGCTGCTGATTAATAGCGAGCAACACCATCCTCCCGTGCGGCCTTCTGCACCGCTGCTGTTACAGCCGTCACCACCCGTTTATCAAAAACTGAGGGAACGATGTACTCAGCACTGAGTTCGTTCGGATTAACCAAAGAGGCGATGGCCTTCGCTGCTTCTAGATACATATTGGGAGTTAGCTCCTTAGCGCGGCAGTCTAAAGCCCCTCGGAACATGCCAGGGAAGGCCAATACATTGTTGATTTGGTTGGAATAGTCACTGCGACCAGTAGCAACCACCCCCACGATATCGGAGATCAGCTCTGGTTGAATTTCTGGTACTGGATTGGCCATCGCAAAGACGATCGGACTATTGGCCATGCTTTGTACCATCTCCCGCGTTACCACCCCAGGGGCACTGAGGCCAATAAAGACATCCGCTCCCACCATTGCGTCGGCTAAAGAGCCACTGTTGGCCACGGCTAGCGATTGTTTTTCGGGGGTGAGATCGGTGCGTTGGGTGGAAACAATTCCTTTAGAGTCGCAGAGACAGAGATGTTTTGCTCCTGCCCGTTGCAGTAGCTTCGCTACTGCAATACCCGCAGCGCCTGCCCCATTGAAAACGATTTTGGCCTTTTCGATCGGCTTTTTCACCAGCTTCAAAGCATTAATTAAAGCAGCGAGGGTGACGATCGCCGTGCCGTGTTGATCATCATGGAAAACAGGAATATCCATGGCGGCGCGTAAGCGGGCTTCAATTTCAAAACAACGGGGGGCGGCAATATCTTCTAAGTTCACGCCGCCAAAGACTGGAGCTAAATTGATCACGATGTTGACGATTTCATCAGTGTCTTGAGTGGTCAGGCAAATGGGAAAGGCATCAATCCCGGCAAATTCTTTGAAGAGCATCGCTTTGCCTTCCATCACGGGGATCGAGGCTTCTGCGCCCAGGTTGCCTAGTCCTAAAACGGCACTACCATCACTGACGATTGCCACCATATTGCTTTTGACAGTCAGGTTATAAACTTCGGCAGGGTCGGCGGCAATCGCCTGACAAACGCGACCAACTCCGGGGGTGTAGGCCATCGCCAAGTCGGACTGTCGATCGAGAGAAAGTTTGCTTTCCATCCGAATTTTGCCGCCACGATGCAGCTGCATGGTGCGATCGTACATACTCTGCATCTTAACATCGGGCAGTCCTTTGACCACGCTGCCGATCTGGTCGCCGTGTTCAGTGCTAGTGGCATCAACAGTGACTTCAATAATGGAAATAGCGCGGGTTTGTTCGGTAATGTCGATCGCACTAATATTGCCCCCCACTGAGGCGATAGCTTGAGCAATACTGGCTAGCATCCCCGATTTGTGTGGAGTTTCGAGGCGCATTGTGATGCTAAAAGAAGGATTAGGAGTGAGGTTTGTCATGGAAGGATGCCTAACCAATGAGGAGGAATTTTTATTATCAGGGATCGAGATAGCTTTCGGCAAAAGATGACATGATTTCTCAGCGTTTGGTTTTGAGCACTCCGTACAGCAAGCCACTGGCGATCGACAGTACCATCAAGGCCAAAATCAATCCCCCCGGAAAAATAGTCAGAATCTTAAAGCCTCTCAGCAAATAGAACAAAATCGTTGCGCCCAAGGCGCTGGTGAAAATGTAGGCTAGTCTTTGGCTCCAGGACATGGCGGTAATTGAGATGGTTATATCGATTATAGTCCGGACTCCTAAACCGTTTGTTTGGAGCTGACCTTGATGTAAATCAAATAAGTCAAAATTCCGAGATTGATCGAGGTATCAGCCCAATTGAAAATCGGGAAATGAATTAGCCGCAAGTCAATAAAATCGGTGACATAGCCTAAAGCAAAGCGCTCGATGCCGTTGCCCAAAGCTCCGGCCAACACCAAGCCATAGGCTAGTTGCTCCAGCTTGACTAGTTTTGGTCCCAACGCTGCCAATCCCATCAGAAAAACACTGACTGCCAAAGACAACCAGCGGAGCCAAACGGCTCCCTTAAATGAACTACCCGCCGCCCCATCATTGACCACATGGGTAAAATGAAACACGCCTTGCCAAATGGCGTGGGATGTCTCGATCGGCAGCGCCTGAATCACCCAATATTTAGTGATTTGATCGATCGCCAAACTGGTCGCCGCCGCTACCCAAAACAAATGATTTTTTAACATGTATCGCTGGTGTCTTTAAGTATTTTTGATAAAAGAGAGTTTTAATAAAGCAGGATCCGGCGCAGCCCAAAAGCGATCAACGCCGTGGCACAAACGGCGATCAGCTGACTGGGTAAAAGACTAAAAGAATATTGCAACACTAATTTTTGCAGTGCAAATGGACTGCCTGCCGCCCAGCTAAACAATTGCAAACACAATAGATAAAATATTCCCACTAGATGAATAGTCGCTAGTCCAATCACACAGCTCAGGCTAATATTTTCCAGATTTGGGCGCATTCTAAAAGCTAAAGAGCCACAGAGCCAACTCGCCGGTATAAAGCCTAAAATATAGCCAAAAACCGGCTTTTGCCAATAACTCCAACCCCCACCTTCGTTAAATACCGCATAGAAACCAGACAGACCAACAATTATATATATCAGCTGTACTAAAGTGCTGGCATTCCGACCACCGACACAGGCAATCAGTAGCACGGCGGCCACTTGACAACTAATATTCAGTGGTAGTACTCCTACTCCTGGCCGCCACTGCCAGGGTAGATTAACGGTGTAGACTAGGATGAAGTTGGCGCAGACCATCAATAATAATCCCCCAATCGCCCACAACAGCTCATAAAAACGGGGCAAAGTAGTAATTGATCGCTGACTCATGGGCTAATTGTTTAAACGGAGGCTCAGATTATAAAAATCTTAGCATTTGCCGTCTGACCTGGTTATTTTGTGCCAGAAAAATCAAAATACAGGTTAGGATAAACAAGAATTTGCAATTTAATAATTTCCTTATAAAGTATGTCTATGCAGCGCTTGTGGTCACAATTGATCGCTTTAGTATTAGTAGTAGTAATTGGTTTAACTGGATGCTCTTCAGAAACTGCTGGAGGGTTGGTGGGCAATTATCGTCAGGATAGTTTGACCGTGATCAGTAGTTTACGGTCGGCTTTGGATGCTGTGGAAGAAACTCCCGAAAAAGCCACGGCTCAATCGTTGGCTCGCCAGAATATTAATGACTTCTCTTCTCGCTATCGCACAGATGCGGCACTTACCAAGCTCAATTCTTATACCAGTATGCGGACGGCCTTGAACTCTTTGGCAGCTCATTATGCCGCCTATCCGAATCGTCCTGTCCCCGACAAACTAAAAGAAAACCTAGTCCAAAAATTCAAACAGATCGAATCTGCTTTGGAACGCGGTGCTTAACTAGTTGGCCAAAATTCAGCCATTAAACTGCTTTACATCCGTAAGCAGTTTATTTTTGCCTATACATTGGAACACTTTGCTAAGATTGGCATTCCAAGAAGAATATCCGTTTTGCCACAAGTATTTCTTTCTCCACCAATATGTCTGATGCTGCCCTTGTATGACGCTGATTAAAAATATCCTTGGTTGGCGTCTTCCCCAGCTCTCGGCGGGAATCTTTGCCACAATTCAACTTTGCCTGGCGATCGCACCAGCCATTGCCCAAGCAACAGCAACTAACGTTACCGATAACGAATATTGCTTTTTACCCGCAGCCGCCGTTAGTGAGAAAAATAAATGGCGATCGACAGCGCTTCAAGGTGATCTGATTAGTCAACAGCGCTACACCCAAATCACAAATAAACACGCCCAAGAGCTTCAGAACTGTCGGCAGCGGAGCTGGCTAAAAACCCAAGCTCTGTGGTTGCGGATGTATCCCTGTGACAGTCGGCCCGGTGCTATCGATGAGTTGCTAGATTATGCTGTGAACCGGGGCTACAACCAAGTTTATCTGGCTACTTTTTATGCTGGCCAGGTGTTATTGCCCCAAGCTAGTAATCCAACCATTTGGCCATCAGTCTTGGCTACTGGCAGCGTGCGTCAGACTGATCTATTGGCCGAAGTGATTAAAAAAGGCCGAGCACGGGGCCTAAAAGTTTATGCCTGGGTGTATAGTCTAAATTTTGGCTCGAACTACGCCTTGCAAGCCAGTCGCGACACAGCGATTAATGTCAATGGCCGGGGTGAAAAAAGTTGGTTTGCTGGAGATGAAGGCAGTCAACCAATCGGAGATGGTCCGGCTTCAGTGTTGTTTGTCAGCCCGCATAGCCAGCAAGCTCGTACCGATTTTAATCTGTTAGTGAATGAAGTGGCCAAGCGGAAGCCCGACGGCATTTTGTTTGACTATATTCGTTATCCCAAAGGACAAGGCGGCCAATCGATCGCGTCCAACGTCAAGGATCTGTGGATCTACGGGGAAGACGCTCGCAAGAACCTGGAAGGGATGTCCCAAAATAAAAAAGGGGCGGAGCTAATTAAACTCTTTCTTGACCAAGGGAATGTCCGGCCAGCCAATATTGCTCAATTGGATATCCTGTTTCCAGAGGAGCGTGAACCTCTGTGGGATGGTCGTCAGGCCGTGGCTAATGAGCTGAAACTGCCACCAAAAAATCGAGCTGCTTTGTACCAAAAAGAACTATGGAACTTGGCGGTAAACTATGCCGGTGACGGTGTGGTGCAGTATTTGAGTGAGGCGGCCAATGTCGCGCAACGCTCTGGAGTGAAGTCTGGGACGGTTTTTTTCCCCGAAGGTAATCGATCGATCGGCCAAGGTTTTGACTCCCGGCTCCAGCATTGGCCAAAGTTCTCACCCAGTATGGAGTGGCATCCGATGGCCTATGCCATCTGTGGTAAGAGTAGCTGTATTGGCGAACAGGTGGCGCAGGTGCTTAAAACTGCACAAAGTGGCACCACCGTGGTGCCAGCCTTAGCGGGAGTATGGGGGAAGAGTTTTGAAAATCGGCCAGCCATGGAGCTGCAATTGGCTGAGATTCATCGCACTTCACCACAGATTAATGCGATTAGTCATTTTTCTTACTCCTGGCAAGAACCAGCTTCGGATGGTTATCGGAGTACTTGTCGCCTGAACAAATAGCTTAGTTAACATCGATCGCCGAAGTTTTTGGTTGAAGCGATCGAGTTATTGTCTTGCTTGATCTATCAAGAGAAGCTTTTAACATTGATTTGGGTAGGCTCAGGCTCGAATCAGTCTGCAAGGGGTGAAGATAAGTAATTTTTGTACAAATTTGTACAAACTCAGTGAATTTTTTTTAAATTTCTAGTGATTCGGTGAAGCAAAATGATCGAGTAGTTCGCGGTGCAAGAAGCGATAACGTCCACCAACAGACTGAATTAGTTTTCGCTCTTCACAGTACTTGAGAAATCTAGCTAAATCCCAGGGTAAGCCTTTTAGCCACAGGACGATGCGTAGAGAGAAGTGCTGCAACCAAGCCATCCCACCACCTACCTGGAAACTGCATTGCAAGGTAACTATTAGTGCGAGAAATCGGCTTGTATTCCCAGGAAATCGCATTAAAAGAAGTAACATGGGAAAAGCAAAAGGAATGATCGACCACAGTGAATTTTGCAATGATTTCCAGATACCTTGATTCGGTCGCAATCTTTCTTTCAAGCCTTGTTTTTGTGTGGCGATAAATCCAATAATTGTACTAACCATCACACTAGCCAGAGAGTAAACAAACCCTTCAATTATTATGTCATAACTCAATCTTGGCAAAATGCCGTGGGTTATTGTATAAGCTAACCAGGATAAGAAACCAACAATTAATCCGAAAATAACTGAATTTTTAAATTCTTTCCAAATCCATTTAGATGTTGGAAATTCAAAAGATTCTACAGGTTCTATTTTAGTAAGACCTTTGGCATATCCAAAACACAAACCACCGATAGATGAAATAATTGGTGAAAGAAGTAATGAAACTTTCAAGGAAGATAAGAAAGGAACTGCTGGAGGTATTGAAGTTGACAACCAAAGAGAAAAAGGTATCCAAAACAAAAACAAAATGAATCCAAAAATAAACCGATACCAATATCTATTTCGGTCAGAATTAAGCCAACTTGGCTGCATATGCTCGATAAGAAACTCAATCCCGCCGTCATTATTTTTAACATTATTTGCTAGCCATATCAAGTGACTGCGAGTTTTATTATTATTCGGTTCTAACGTTACTTCTTTGTATGCCCAATTAGATTTTTTTGATCCTTTGTGGCGATCTGCATTTCGTTTTTTAGGTGATAACTGCTCATCAATATACTGATTTAGCAAATCAGATTTACTGCTAATCGATTGTCTTTGAGTATAAATACCAACACCAGCCATTAATTTGACGAATAGCGGGATTTGCAACAATCCAGGCTCACCATGTTCAGTTTCTTTCATTAGGGATTGGAGAGATGGATCAACCTGAATTGCCAACCCCAATTCCGGGCGCTCAATACTATTAAAGTAATGCTTAATTCGCAAATTAGATAATGGCTGAAGACACACTGCCCATTTAAGATTTGGCAACATAATATCTGCTGTTGCAAATTCCTTGACGCGGCAACATACCACTAATTTTGGGTAGCGCTCAGCAAACTCGTTTAGCTTTTCAATACATTTTTTCTGTCGCTCTAGCCCCAACTCATCCAGCCCATCCAGCAATGGCAATAACACTTGCCGCTCCAACCATTGCTCATAGATTCTGGTCTTGCGATTGTTTCCATCCAAATTACAAAGTTGCTTGATCAGCCATGACTCTATGCTTTGGCTGTCATCCCGCCAAGTAGAAAGCTCAAATATTACCGGAATCATAGTTTCTGAATTAGAGATCGCTTCTTCCACCAATTGCTGCGCTAAACTTAGTAACTCCGTGGTCTTTCCCGCTCCTGGCGCACCTAAAATCAGTAGTTTTCCCCCAATGTCATCTCGCCTAAAAGCCTCAATCAGCATTTTGTCAGCATTCAATGCGCCGCAATCTTTGCCATCAATTTGCAAAACTCGATCAGCTTGCAATGGTCGATTGACCCAATGTGGCTGATCCTCGATCGATACATCCATCAGAGTTCGATCGCTTCCCAAGGTATCAGTCAATCGCTGACAGATTTCTGGCGACTGCTTATTCTCCAGCAATTTCATGCCCCAATCCCAATCCACCTGCGGCGGTTCCGGTTTACCAAATAGCGACAAGACAATCAGATTTTTGCCAGCTTGTAATTGCCAAACAATACTGTTTTTGATCGAGCTATTATCAATTTTTTGTTTCTGCGAAGCCATTCTTGATGCTCACTATAAATTCCACTCGCTCACAACTAGGTTTCATTCCTAAATCCCAACTACATCCCGATAAATTTGGCCGCAACTCCCAGCCAAGGTGCGATCGCCTTAAAAACATCCTGGCTAGTTTGCCAAAGACTTTTACTAGCCTCCGTCGAATCCTTCATCATCTTCAGCGTCTCATTAACCCGCTTAAGATTCTGCCCAGCAAATTCCTTATCGCCACCATCCTTTGCTGCTTCACGCTTCGCTTGACGCAAACCATCTAACAGTTCATCTTGCGGCTCCTGTCCCAATGCCGATTCTTTTACCGCCGCTTCCAGAACCTCCAACTGCCTCACCACTTCCGCACTCGTCATTTGTTGCGCAGTTTCCAAATTCCCCGATTGCACTTGGTGAAGATCTCGCCCGGCCTGCGCTTGCTGTACAACGCCACCATTAACTGTTATGCCACTCATCGATTGTGATTGAGTTGCTTCTTCCGGCTGCTTTTTACCAAACATATATTTTTATCCTGAGAATGTGCTTTGTGTTGTTCTATGACAAAATACTTTTGGAGATAAATAAACGTTGTTTGACTAATAATATCTAAATCCAAGAAAATAATCAACGCAATCTATTCTATTAATATAAAGTTAAATAAATCTGAAACACTATCGTTGCAGTGCGATTTACCATACTTTTGAGTCATCTTTGGCTGCAATTATTAAATGACAACGAAATTACGTCCATACTATTGCAGCAGATGGCGTAATGGTTTCTTTGACTCGATGTTCAAGTTTTTACGGAGAGAATATTGCCTGGAACGACAGAATGCTGGTTTCAGCAGTTAGCCTTAGGAAGGTTGATGACGAAGAATAAGGGTTTCATGCTCCAGCTTTGAAAAACTTGAACATCGAGTTTGACAAAACTTTAGAGATTGTAAGTCTATCCGATCGCTAAAACAGTTGCTAAGGCTTCAGCCTACCTCAACCAGTTCGATTTCAAGACTCCATAAACACCAGAACATCACTTGCAGCAGTACACACAGGCACCCTCAGAACGTGACACAATAAACCTAACAAATACAAAAGAGCCGGTTAAACCATGAGTAATCCCCAACTCCTGTCCCGCATCTCCATCAATCCCAACATTTGCTTTGGCAAACCCTGCATCAAAGGGCACCGCATTTGGGTGTCACTAATCCTCGACTTTTTAGCCAGCGGCACAACCATCCCAGAAATCTTGACAGAATATCCCCAACTGCAAACAGACGACATCCTCGCTTGCATCGCTTACGGAGCCGAAATGTCACGGGAACGCTTCGTGGATATTGCCATTGAATCAGTTGCATGAGAATGAAACTGGATGAAAATATTGGGCAACGCGGAAAAGCATTGCTGAGCGCCGCCGGACACGAAGTTTGTACTATTTTGGAACAAAATCTGCAATCTGCTCCTGATTCAACTGTGATTGAGGTTTGCCGTTCAGAACAGCGTTGTCTGGTGACTTTAGATTTGGACTTTAGTAATCCAATTCAGTTCAATCCGGCTGAATATAGCGGCATTGCAGTGTTGCGATTACCCAAGCGATCGGCACCTCAAGATTTAATTGATGCGATCGTGACATTGATTAATGCTCTAAAGACAGAAGTGATTCTAGGCAAGCTCTGGATTATCCAGCGCGGACAGATTCGGATTTATCAGCAAGAATCCTCAGATTCACTTTGAATGGGTCTACCCATAACAACCTGGAATAATGGGAACCCCGATCGTCAGTATCCTGATAGACGAATTGAATACATCCAGCCAGATTTTGCCAGCAAAACCAAATAACTTCGCAAAACCACCAAGAATCGCCACAATCAACGTCACCAAAACCCCGCGACTAATAAACTCCTGGTTTTCTAGCCGCTTCCCAACCCCATCAACCTTCTCCTCCAGCCGACGCGCCCATACTTCAACATCTTTATCAGCAGTCAATAAACCAGTTGCTGGCTTCGTAAAATTCATAACAGCATCACAACCTTTATGTAACCCCCATCCTAACTCAACCAGTTCAATGGCTTTGCTGATCGGAAAAATGAATCGCCCTCATCCCCTAGCCCCTTCTCCCAAGTCTGAGAGAAGGGTGATCGGATTATTGCTCCCTTCGCCCAATTTTGGGAGAGGGGTTGGGGGTGAGGGCAAAATCGATTTTCATACTTGAATTCAGCAACACCAATGGGTCTTAGCTATTATTGATCGCTTCCTCCAATAATTCTGCGGTAGCAGGCGATCGCTGTTTGCCATCAATCAGCGAACTCACCGTCATATCCCCCATCACATTAATGGCGGTGCGCACTCGATCGAGAAACCAATCCACGGTCAACAAAATGGTGATGTATTCAGTAGGCAGTCCCACCGAGTTAAATACTAAGCTCATTGTCACCAAGCCCGCTTCGGGAATTCCGGCTGCCCCGACGGAAGCAAAAATCGAAGTCAGCATCACCATCACCTGCTGGCCGATATTCAAATTCAGGTTCAAGACCTGAGCAATAAACAGCGCCGAAATTGCTTCATATAAAGCCGTTCCGTCATTATTAAAGTTAGAACCGACTAAGGCACCCAGCGATGCGGAAGACCTTCTCAGCCCGACTTTGTTAATAAGGGTCTCGTAGGTAATCGGCATGGTGGCGGTGGAAGAAGCGGTGGAAAAAGCGGCCACTAGCGGATTAAGACCCTGGCTGAAAAACCGCTGGGGACTAACCCAAGAACCAAAACTAATTCTCCCCATGTAGTAAACGGCTTGCAAAAATAGCGCCAAAATCACCGCCAGAATGAAGGCAAAAAGAGATTGAAAGGGTGCAAAACCCTGAATCGCGATCGTTTTAGACACGATTCCAAATACAGCTAGCGGTACTAGAGCAATCACCCAATGCAGGACTTTAATGATGGTATTGAACAGCATCGTGATGATCTGTTCTAAGGGCTGATAGTCGGTTTGTTGGTTTTTAACTTGGTGCTGCTTGATCGATCGAACGGCAATTCCCACGGCCAGTGCCAACAAGATCAAAGAAATCACACTGGTTTTATCGGCAAAGGGCTTCACGATCGAATCGGGCACCACTCCATCCAATAACTGCCAAGGATCGAAGGATTTGGTCTTTTCGAGCAAGTCACTAGTTCGATCGGGCACTAAGTTTTTACCATAGCTGCCGGGTTTGATAATGTTAGCCACCAACAGTCCGATGCCGATTGCTACCACCGTGTTAGTGGTGAGCAATACTCCCAGTCGTTTGGCAGCATTTCCCGGAATATCAGCCGTCAACAGCGTGTTGATAATCGATAGAAAAATTAGCGGCGTAGCCAAGGTGCTGAGAGCACGAATGATTAACTTGGCCGGTAGTGCTAAGTGTTCGAGGTTTTCTTTACTCGTAATGGGGCTACCGGCACCTAATGCTATTCCTAAAATCACCGCAAGACCCAGGGCAATGACGATTTGCGTGTAGAGAGGAAGTTTAAAGATTTTGTTAAACATAGACAAGTTTCCCGAAAATAATAACTACCGAACCGCTGCTTAGAATTTCGTCGATCGGCTCTGAATTATGCACAAACGCAACAAAAGTTAAAGTTGCAACGATCCTCGCATACATTTACGCTTGATCAATTTCGGGGAATTAGAAAATGTGATAGATAATGAAGGCTGACTCCATTTTTGCGCCCTATGGTTACCCTCAGCCCTGCCCTCCGCGATCGATTGGCCACTCCCCTAAAAATTGGCTCCTTTGAACTAAAGAGTCGGGTGTTTCAATCGCCCCTCTCCGGTGTCACCGATTTGGTTTTCCGGCGATTGGTGCGGCGCTACGCTCCCACTTCAATGCTCTATACCGAGATGGTCAACGCTACCGGTTTGCACTACGTCAAAGAGCTGCCTCGGATCATGGAAATTGACGCTGGTGAGCGACCAATCAGCATTCAGCTCTTCGACTGTCGCCCGGACTTTTTGGCTGAAGCGGCTCAAAGAGCCGTAGACGAAGGAGCCGACACCGTAGACATCAACATGGGCTGTCCGGTCAATAAAATCACCAAAAATGGTGGTGGTTCTTCATTACTCCGCGATCCGGAAACCGCCGCCGCAATCGTCCGGGCGGTGGTACAAGCCGTTAACATCCCGGTCACTGTCAAAACTCGCATCGGCTGGTCGGACAGCGAAATCAATATTTTGAGCTTCGCCAAGCTCATGGAAGACTCTGGTGCTCAAATGTTGACGGTGCATGGTCGCACCCGCGCCCAGGGTTATAATGGTCCGGCCAAGTGGGACTGGATTCGGCAGGTCAAGGAAATTCTGACCATTCCGGTGATTGGCAATGGCGATATGTTCTCGGTGCAAGCCGCAGTGGACTGTCTGGAGCAAACTGGTGCTGATGGGGTGATGTGCTCACGGGGTACCCTGGGTTATCCTTTTTTGGTGGGCGAGGTCGATCATTTTTTGAAAACTGGCGAAGAACTTGTGCCGCCTAGTCCGATCGAACGTTTGGAATGTGCTAAAGATCATTTACAAGCGCTGTTTGACTATAAGGGCATTTATGGTGTGCGCCAAGCGCGCAAGCATTTGACTTGGTATGCCAAGGGTTTTGCGGGGGCGGCAGAGTTGCGCGGTAAGTTGGCGCTAATTGAAACGGTAGAGAGTGGGACGGAGTTGCTCGATCGACATATCCAATACCTAGCCGATTTGGGTAACGCGGCATCCACACCAGAGGATTTGGGTTTTACGGCTTTAGCACAGGTGTGATTTTTGCTAAAGTCAGTCTGAAATAATTTAAAGAAAAGCATTGTCGAGAATTATTACAACATCAAAAACAATCGATTAACTAGTGCGAATGTCAAATCCATTGATGTAGTCTGATGGCGTGCCAGCATCAAAAGCCAACTTATCGATAAAAAAGTTTTTTTCTTCCTTCTTAACAACTTCCTTCGGTAAATTTAGCCCCACCGCCTTCGCCACATCTCTAAAAACATCCATCGGATAAGCCGCCGCAATCAGTTTATCCGCATCTTTGGGGTATTCAAATAAATTTAGTTGATTCCAGCGCACCATTTGAGTTAGTACCCAAACAGCATGGGACTGCCACAGGTAATTAGCATTATTGGGATCTTTGAGATAATCCAGCTTGTCTATATAGTGAAAAATCTGAAAATCTGGAATGTTCACCGGTGCCTTTGCTACCGCATTTATTCGATCGTACTGATAATTCCCCGTCAACAGTGCCTTCAAATCTTTGGCATCGCCACCATCCAGATAATCGGGTTTAACTAATTGCTGAGCCAGAGTAATTGGAGTTTTGTCTTCGTCTTTGCGCAAGCGTTCGATGTCACAAAACTGACAAGCGGCCAATACTGAGGCCACCACGGCCTTGGCGGTAATTGGATTACTTTTTGTCCAACCAGCCGTAGTTGCCAAAATTTTGTCAGGGTGTCCCTGCCAAATATCTCGATCGACATAGGCCGTAAAACCATTTTTATTTTTAATCAGTTGCTGATGGGTAGACTCTTCTACCGCATAGGCATCGATTTTTTTGGACTGCACCCCCGCTAACAAGTCTTGGCTTTTCACCACCTGAAACTTAAAGCTCTTATCCGGATGAATCTGCATGGTGCCCAACCAATAACGCGCTAAGTAGCTAGACATCGATGCTGGGTGATCGATCGCAAAGACCGGCAGTGTCTTAAAACTGCGCACATAGTTATTGTAAAGTTCACCAAATTCGATCCGATAATTGAATTGGGGACTAGGACGCATACCGCCATCCCAGGCTTGTTTACTAAACCCAATACTATTACCGTTGAGAGTCATCCCCATCAAGGCCACGATGGGCAATTTATCTTTTTTGATCTGGGACCAGAGCGGCACTGCAAAATGGGTCTGAGCGACATCGACTTGACCTTTGGTTAAACCTTCTTGCAGGGCTTCCCAAGTTGGGAATTTAACCAGCTTCACCGTTAGGCCTTGATCTTAGAAAAAGCCTTTATCTTG
>JAYUSR010000167.1:0-13373 GCA_043755575.1 Synechococcales cyanobacterium | reverse complement strand
AACATAATTTATTTAAACGGACTTAGACGGCAGCTAGAACTGGGATAGCTGCGGATATTTCTGCTGATTTATCTTGGCTCCACAGAATTTCGCAAGAGTTATTAGGGCTTTCCACCAACTTGATTTTGTGTAATTCAGCGCCCAGATCCCGGATTGGTTGATCTAATAGCTGGGCAATATAGACCGCAATATTTTCAGCAGTGGGGACAGTACCAGCAAAATGGGGAATATCTTTATTCAAAAAAGTGTGATCTAATGGCTCAACGGCTTTTTCATCAATTAGTTTGTGTAATGCCACCAAATCCACCAGCATCCCGGTGCGGGCATCGACTTCACCTTTGACAGTTACTTCCAAATGATAATTGTGGCCATGGCCATTCACCCGAGCACATTTGCCATAGATTTCGGTATTCTCAGCTAGGGTTAAATGATCTAAAGCCAAGCGGTGAGCAGCGCTGAAGTGAGTACCAACAGTTAAGAAAGCTTCCATGCCATTACCTAAATATTCTGCAAAAAGTTCGGGATGTTCAAATAGCTCAATGCGAACGAGCGGGAAATGCGGCGCTAGCTTCTGCCAAATCACCCGCGCAATGTTTTCGGTGGTAGGTAGGGTTTCGGCAAATTCTGGCCAAGCTTCATTCAATAGCCGGGAATCTAGTTGGGCGGTCACTTCTGACTTGATGACATGCTTGACATCCGATAGGTTTAACACCATACCTTGGCTATCAATGTCGCCATAGAGAGAAATGAACAACTCGTAGTTGTGGCCGTGGCCAGCGGGCAAGCTACCCAACCCAAACTTGGCAGTATTTTCCGCCGCACTTAGCTCGGGCAAATAGTAGCGATGGCTGGCCGAAAACTGCGCTCGCCGGTTAATTACGCACTTCATTCTTTACGAGAGTTAATCTTACCCCTCTAGCATAAACCGAATTTTCTCATCTGAACGCCGCTTCGTAGACTTTTTGATTGGCGGTGGCTGATTTAAATAAGTCTACGACTGGTCGGGGATAGTCTACACCCAGCTGCACACCCCAGCGTTGTTGTTCAACTGGTAGCAATTGGTCAGGATGATGAACTTTGGCCGCCGGGATTTGGGCTAACTCCGGCAGCCATAATTTGACATATGCGCCCTGCGGATCATAGTCTTTGGCCTGTTTATAGATGTTGAAAAATCGGAAACCTCGGGCATCGTTGCCCACTCCAGCGGTGTAGTTCCAGTTGCCCCAGTTACTAGCCACATCGTAGTCAATCAGCATCGACTCGAACCACTCTGCTCCCCAGCGCCAGTCAATGCCCAAGTTTTTTGTTAAAAAGCTGGCCACGTTCTGCCGTCCTCGATTGGACATAAAGCCAGTGGCTAATAATTCACGCATGTTGGCATCCACCAGTGGAAAGCCGGTTTGGCCCTGACACCATAATTCAAACCGGGTTTTGTCCTGTCGCCAGGGAATGTTCACGCCGCGCAGTCCGGCGACCCGAAAAATCTGATGACCGTGCTTGGCGGCGATCAGAGCAAAATAGTCCCGCCAGAGAAGTTCAAAAATTAGCCAGTAGGTCGATTCATTTTGCACTCGATCGATCTCATATTTCTTGACCTGATCGTAGATGTAGCGAGGCGATAAACAGCCCAGCGCTAGCCAGGGCGAAAATTTAGAAGAATAGTCGGCTCCGACCAAGCCGTTGCGAGTTTCTTTGTAGGTAGGCAGCAAATCTTGCTGCCAGAAATACTGGTCTAATCTGGCCAAGCCAGCGGTTTCGCCGCCCTGAAAAGCCAAGACCGCTCGCGGATCGGTAGTTGGTAGCTCTAAACCCCAATCCGATAAGCTGGGCAGATGACCAGGCTCGACCCCAGTTATGGTGAGCACTGGAGAGGGAACGGGCAAAGCTGATCGCACGCCTATAAATTCTGATTTTTTGTTTGGTCGGCTGGGTGCAGCTTCCACTATTTTACGAAACTTGGTAAATAGTTCTGGTAGCTCGGCAATGCTAAAAGGTAGATCTGCTGGCTGATAGAGGGTGTGTCCCCACCAAGATTGGTGTGGAATGGATAGCTGGGCAATTACAGCTTGCTCCACTGCTAGTTCTTCGGAGGTGGGATAGGCATGAAAATAAACGGCGGTAATACCTAATTCTTGAACAAGTTGCGGAATAATGGTTTCCGGCAAGCCACACCGAATAACTAATTCACCGCCACCGGAACGATAGCTCGCTCGCAGATCCGCCACACTTTCTAGCAAAAATTGCGCCCGCCAAGTCCCAGTCTTAGGCAACCCTTGGGGCGTTTGACCAAAAAGTCGATCATCAAAGCAATAAAGTGGCAAAATTTCTGCCCCCTGGCTCACTGCTGTCTGAAGGGGTAGGTGATCGATCATTCTGAGGTCTTGACGATACCAGACCAAAATCCGCTGCTGCATGGCTAAAAACACCTATATTTTCTAGTAACTTAACAAAAATTAAGATTAGTTGAGAATAGTCAAAAATTGGGCGTAGTCAAAATCCACGACAATCACGGCTAAAATGTGAAAGACTTAATCCACTGTGTGATCACACAGCTGTATGGCATTACTGCATGGAACAGCTAAATAGCGCCTTTACTCTTTTTCTGAGCCTACTCGTCGAAGCAATGCCCTTTTTGTTGCTCGGCGTATTGTTATCGGGACTGTTGCTGTTTTTTGTCGATGAGCAAAAATTAGTAAAGCTCGCTCCCAAAAATCCGGTATTGGGAGCCTTTGCTGGGAGCTGTATTGGTTTTTTATTACCGGTGTGTGAATGTGGCAATGTGCCAGTCGCGCGCCGCTTAATTATGCAGGGGGTGCCGCTACCCGTAGCGATCGGCTTTCTATTAGCTGCCCCAGTAATCAATCCGATCGTTATTTGGTCTACCTGGATTGCCTTTCGCGATCAGCCCGAAATTGTGTTGCTGCGGATTGTTTTTTCGTTGCTAATTGCCACCATTGTGGGCTATGTATTTGGGCAGAAAGTTGATATTAAAACTCTACTCCAGCCCGCTACCGCCTTAGGTATTTTTAGACCGCAGCCCGCTATCGATCCCGAAATCCCTGCTCTGTTGCAGTCTGGCACCTTCATACTAGGTGGTGGTATTGGTGCACCCCGCCGCTTAGAAGAACAACTAGCCGCCAGCCAAGTAGTACCAAAACCGACTCGATCGGAACGCTGGAACTTATTACTAGAAAATACCTTGCAAGAACTGCGGGAGCTGGGAGGCATCTTGATTCTGGGTAGTGCTCTGGCGGCTCTCATTCAAACCTTTACTCCTCGTGAATTAATTTTGGGCTTGGGACAAGGCTCGGTCTCTTCGATCGTCGCCATGATGCTCTTAGCTGGTTTGATTTCGATCTGCTCGACGGTAGATGCGTTCTTTGCGCTGTCTTTTGCCGGAGCCTTTACCAGTGGCTCTTTGTTAGCCTTTTTGGTGTTTGGTCCGATGTTTGATTTAAAGGGCATCGGTTTATTGCTGTCGGTATTCAAGCCCAAAGCGATTTTTTATCTCTTTGCGTTAGCCGCTCAACTCACTTTTTTACTCGCCCTGTTGGTGAATTTTAATGTCAGCTAAAACCACTCGTTCTGCTGCCCGCCTCCTATCTTGGCTAGAAGTGCTAGCCGTTTTAGCTTGGGGGAGCTTGCTTCTAAAATATTGGCTGGATGGCTCGCTCAATATCCTGATTCATCCCAACTATTTTGGCCTAGTGGCAGCCACCGGGCTGGCTTTTCTCCTAATCGGGATGATTAAAAGCTATCAAATTTTTCGATATCCCCGGCGGCCTGCGCCAGCAACTGGGCATATTAGTCTACTTCCTAGTGGCTGGACAACGGCGTTGCTGCTAATAACGGCTCTGATTGGTTTGACGATTACTCCTCGAGTCTTTACTAGTATCACTGCGATTCAGCGCGGCGTAACGGAATCACTAAGTGCGACTACGACCAGAGCACAACCGCAGTCTTTTCGGGGGCAAAATAAATCCGAAAACCGCTCCCTCATTGATTGGATACGGACTCTGAATACTTACCCAGAACCAGATACTTACAGTGGCCAAAAAGTGAATATCAGCGGCTTTGTAGTGGCCGCTCCCGCTTTAGGAGAAAATTACTTGCTCTTGTCGCGGTTTATTTTGACCTGCTGCGCCGCTGATGCTTATCCGATCGCTTTACCAGTGCAATTGACTGCGGGTAGTCAGCAATACAAGCCAGATAGTTGGCTCCAGATTCAGGGCAAAATGGCCACGGTAACATTGGAAGGTAAGCGCCAATTGGTGGTTGTGGCCACCGCTGTCCAACCTATTTCTCCTCCGAAGAATCCTTATGACTACTAGATTTCGGCCTGGATCGACGCTCGACAGGTTGGCCATGATTTTGATGGCCGTAATCATGCTGGTGACATTATTAGTGATCGTCGTCGGTGATAAGTCTTCGCCCTATGTCCGGGAATTTAGCTGGCAAGACCAAGAAATTGGCGCTGATGATACTGCTTTCATGATGAGATTTAGTCGATCGATGGATCGTCCAAAAGTAGAATCCCAGCTTTATATCACCCGCTTGCCCACCGAGCAAACACCTAGCGAACGACTGCCCATCAGCCAAATTTTACCGGGCAAAGTGAGCTGGGCAGGCAAAAGAATGCTGTATACCCCCGATAAACCACTGCCCTATGGCAATAGCTATCAGCTGGAGTTGCAAGGAGCAAGCGCTGCTAATAACCAGGGTCAGCCCATTGGTCGGGTGATGAATATTTTTGCCAGCAAGTTTACGGTTCGAGATCGGCTATTTGCTTTTATTGGGACAACTGGTAACAACCAAGGGCGATTGGTGCTCAATCAATTTGGCAAAGGAGCCGAAGCTTTGCTAACTCCCGCCGATTTATCGGTGATCGATTTTCGCTTTGCACCCAAAGGAGCAGGCATTATCTACTCGGCAATTCCAGCAGTGGGTCGAGATACTAACACACCCCTGCTAGACAGCCAAAAAATTTATCGAGTCGCGATCGACAACCGCCAATCGATCGGCAATCCCGCAGAGCTGATTTTAGATAGTCAAATATACCAAAATATTAAATTTGACCTAGCGCCAGATGGCAAAAGCATTGTAGTACAAAGGATTAATCGAAAAGACTCCAAAGATGTCGGGATCTGGTCACTCGGCCTCGAACCAGGGGCAGTACCCAAGAAAATCAGCCAGGGCGGCGATTTTTTGATCACCCCCGACAGTGCGGCCATTGCCGTGGCTGAAGGCGAAGGCGTGGCCATTACCCCGCTAGCGCCAGAAGTAAAACCCTGGGATTTTCTGCCCAAGTTTGGCACAGTCCTGAGCTTTGCCCGCAATGGTCAGGCAGCGGCGATGGTGAAATTTAATAATGACTTTACCAAATCGCTGTTTCTGGTCACTAACCAAGGTGTCCAAAAAGAATTACGCCGCATCAATGGCGATTTTAAAACCGCTCAGTTTTCCCCAGATGGCAAAATCTTATACGTCATCACCGAATTACAACCAGCGGCTACTGCTACCTCGCCAGAAAAAGCGGTTAAACCAGTGGCCAAAACAGCTATTAAATCAGTTAAGCCAGAAGGTTCTCAGACTTTTTTGATTGCGATCGATGTAACGACAGCTACTACTCAACCCGTGCTGCAATTGCCCCAACAGCAAGGGATTATTTTAAGTCTGTCACCCGATGGCCGAGCGTTAATGTTTGACCAAGTGGTTACTGGTAAGAAAGTAACTGGGATAAAAACGCTTATGACCCCGGATGGTCAAGCAATACAGCAGGGCATGGTCTGGCTACTTCCTCTACCATCTTCGTTTGCTGGTTTCCAAGCAAAAATCCGGCCAGAGCAAATGCCTGTGGCTGGATTTTATCCTCAATGGGCACCGTAGGTTTTTTAGGGATTTTTAGTGGGCTTCAATGCCAATAGACCTTCCATCTGAATGGTATTACCGTTTTGGGTAGTGGCAGCTCCTAACCCGCGCATCGAAGAAAGCATCGCCATGGCAGCGGGAGGCACCATACTAAGCTGATCCTTGGGCAGCTTGGCATTCATCAGGTTTAATGCCTGATCGAAATTGACGTACAAGTAGCCCAAATTGCTTTGGGGCAGGGAGCCAGTAATTTCTTGGAAATCTTTGCTCTTGCTCAAAGGTTCCTTAATTTCCAGATCGCTCATGCTAATAAACATCGATCGATCATTCAACCAGCCATAGCTCAATACCGGATCGGAACCAACAAAAGGCACCTTCAGTTCGGTAATGTCTTTACTATTAGACTTTAGATTGGTAGTGGCACCATTAGCACTAGCCAAAGTTTTCAGACCCTGCAAAGCGCGATTAGTACTATCTTTATCGGTGCTGTCAAAAACTGCCGACAGCCCCACGCCCACATCCTTGAGAGCGCCTTTCTTGACCGGGACGATCGCCAGCGCGTATTCGCCACCCATCCAACCAAAGATGTCTTTGCCGAGGTCTAGCTTCGTACTTTGCTGGAAAGCTTGTTGCAGCTGAGTCATCGACTGCTGAAGTTCTGGTTGCGCCGCCATATTTTTTTGAGTTTCCGCCCAAATATCCTTCAGGCCGTTACCACTACTCAGAAATAAGGTATCTGCTGGGAAGTTAGCCAA
Organism: Synechococcales cyanobacterium; assembly: GCA_043755575.1. Lineage (GTDB taxonomy): Bacteria > Cyanobacteriota > Cyanobacteriia > Cyanobacteriales > Chamaesiphonaceae > JAAFHZ01. The sequence goes on along the minus strand of JAYUSR010000167.1, from coordinate 6,750 downwards.
AACTTGACCGGGGGCAGCAGACATTTTCATTACCTGATCAGTGGTTTGAGCCACCATCTTCATCCGCAAACCTTGATCATCAATACCAACCCCACCGGCCATTGATTTCACCTGATTAAGCTGATTTAAGCTGGCCGCACTCAGGCCGTTGCCACGAGTTTTACTCATTTCTTTGGTCAGTTCAGGATAGTCTATGTAGAAAGAGGCCACTTGATTCGGAATGCTTAAGCTACTGCTAGCAAAAAACTGATTGCCATTCTTTTTACTAAAAGAAGGAGCGCCATTAACCGTATCGATCGACTTCTCCACCGTTTGTCGATCGCTAGCCACTAGCACCCAATCATTGAGAGAAGTAGTAAAGGTAGCTTTCTTTCCTTCCCCACTGGCGAAAATCTTGGTTCCTTTATAGTCCAACTCTTTGAGCGGTGTTTTAGCATTGCTCTTCATTTTGTTGAGAAAGTTGAGAGCACTAACTTTGTCTTTGACTTTACTGACCATCAAAATAGTCGGCTCGTTGGCTTTATCTGGAGCTGGCAGGGTAGCCATCATGACATTGCCCAGCCACGGTTGAATATCTTTTTGAAAATCAACTTGATCCTTAGCCAGTACATCTTGCTGAAATTTTTGCAAAGATTGACCAATTAGTTTCTGGGCGGCGGGAGTACCAAATTTTCCTAGCTTGCCCCAGACTTTGGCATCAGTGGCTACATAGCCGACCATAAAAGCGTTTTCGGGAACAGCTGTCGCTAATTGCTCGGGCTGATCACCAACATTATGACTCTGAAAATAGTAATACGCTGCTCCGCTGCCAGCTGTTGCCACTAGCAACGCTGCCACAATGCCACCACTCTTAGCCACTGGAGATCTCCTGAAATTTTAGATTGGATTTAGATTTGAGTACGTTATGTGATTCATCGCCGGGGCATAGTAATCCGGATTTTAGGCGGGGAATTTCGATCTACTAGCAAGCCATAGTAACTTAGTCTACCTGAGCCTAGAGAAATTTACTGTGCAAATAGTCTATTTCTTGGGAAATCTAGAAAGTACAGCATATCTTTCTGCGCTGTACCTCAATGATTTCGCTGAAAATACTGCGCCGCTCGGGGTCTGTTTTTATGATGATTTAGAGAGTAAGCAGGAAGAGGTCTACAAACATTATTTGGGGCGGAGTTTGGCGGAGCAGCCGGTGATGTATTTGCTGTCACCGAATGGGTTTGATGGTGAGGTTTCGTTGGTTTTGCCGACTGAGGGTGGTTTGAAGCGGCGGAGTATTCAAGAGTTTAATGCCACTTTGAATTAAGTAATATCCACATCCGTATTTTCCGATCATTAGTTCATGGACTAGTAGAAACTTCCGTATGCTACTTAGAAATATCTAGTCACTACTGGTGGAAATCTTGAAGATAAAGCATCAGGGTGACTTATGGTATCTTCAATCCGCAATCGGCAGGAAATCTTAGACGGTGACTCGTATAGAGCCAGAGTAGAGCGATTAAATTTGCAGCTAAAATTTCCAATTTTAGAGAAAGATGAACAGGATAGTAGCTGCTGGTATTTGCGCCCTGGTGAAAATATTGAGGAAGCGATAGATACTCGCCCGATCGCTATTAAGTTTTTGTCGGATCTGGATGATTGCACGGAAGCGGATATTCAGAGGCTGTTGACGGGTGAACGGCGAGATGTGGTGGAAGGTCATTATTTCAATCGGGTTGGTGAGCAGAAGCCTGCCATGTATCTTTTGTATCCGCAAAGTCAGGAGTCGGGGCGGGTGGCTTTGGTGTTGCCGACTGAGGGCAAGTTAAAGCAGAGACAGATTCAGACTTTCGAGCTGGGTCATAAGGATTTGGTGGCGCGGCTGGAGAGATTGAAGAATGTGCCGATCGCCCAGAATATTTTATGTTCGGTGCCATTAGTTGAGCGAGTATTTTATCAGCCGATCGAAACTGCGAAGGAATTAGCGCAGCAATTGGCGATAGTGGCAAAAAGGATCGAACAGATTATTCCTAAGGTTTATCGGCAAGAACAGAAAGATGGCTATTTGAATAAGCTACTGGCAAGTTTTAAAGATAAGCTACTACCTTTTCTAGAGCTAGAGGTAAAAACTGATAAAGACTATAGTTTTGCTGATATTTATGCTCAGACGGTGGCTTATTCATTGTTTACAGCGCGGGTATTTAGTCATCTGAAATGGCAGAAAGAATTACAGGTAGATCCCACAGTCAAACAGCCATTATTTGATCGAGAATTTGCATGGACACATTTACCAAAAACTAATCCATTTTTGCGGCAGCTATTTAAGGATATTTCAGAACGGCACGATCTTGGAGATGGGTTGATTACAGAGATTTCCCATATTTTTGGTATTCTCCGAGCGGCGAAGATGGAAGCGATTTTAAGTGATTTTTCCCAGACAGGAAATCGAGACGATATTATCATCCATTTCTATGAGCCGTTTCTAGATGCTTATAATCCCAGTCTGAAAGAGAAACGAGGGGTTTATTACACACCAGAATCGGTGGTTTCATACATGATACGGAGTGTAGATATTCTGCTCAAGGATAAGTTTCACAAGCCGCTGGGATTAGCCGATCCTGATGTGATGATTTTAGACCCAGCGGCGGGTACGGGCACCTTCCTACTGTGGATTTTTCAGTTGGTAGAGCAGCGGTTTAAAGGGACTGATGGGAATGTAAAATCTCATCGGTTGATTAAAGAACGGTTTGGGGATATGTCATGGTCACAGTATGCCAGAGATCATCTATTACCAAGGATTTTCGGTTTTGAGTTGTTGATGGCTCCTTACGCGATTGCTCATCTTAAGCTTAGTTTATTTTTACAGGAGAGTGGCTATGAATTTGATGAAGATCAACGTTTAGGGATATATCTAACGAATACCTTAGAGGATTCGACTAAAAAGGCAGATATTTTATTCGAGCAATACATTTCAGAAGAATCAGATCGAGCTACTGCGATTAAAACTGATGAAAAGGTAATGGTTGTGGTTGGAAATCCACCTTATTCTATACAATCACAAAATCTTGGTGATAATGCTAGAGAATGGATTGAAAGCTACCGTTTTGTTGACGGAGCTAAAATTAAGGAAAAGGGCGCACTACAGTTTGAAAAGAATTTACAAGATGATTGTAACAAGTTTTTTGGATTCGCTGAGTGGAAGATAAACAAGACAGGATATGGAATACTAGCATTTGTATCGAATCACACTTATCTGCATAGTTCTTCGCTCAGGGGAATGAGACAAAGCTTGTCTAAAACCTTTGATAATATATTTATAATCGATCTTCACGGAAATTCTAGAAGAAAAGAAAAATGTCCTGATGGTTCTAAAGATGAAAATGTATTTCAAATTCAGCAAGGAGTTTCTATTGGACTATTTACTCAAAAGCCAGATGGAGAAGAAGAAAGCTGTGGATCTATGGTTAAACATACAAGTTTGTATGGAGTTGAGAATTATAAAAATACATGGCTATCTCAAAATTGTATAAACACAACCGAATGGAATAACATTACACCATTATCTCCTAACTATTTATTGATACCACAAAATGCAAATCTCCTTAATGAATATGAACAGGGTTATAAGATAACAGATATTTTCCCAGTAAACAGTGCGGGAGTAATTTCGGCAAGAGATAATATGGTCATTGACTTCCAAGAACAACCAATATTGGAACGTGTTCAAATATTCAAAGACTCACCAAGTTCGGATGAAGCTCTTTGTCAAGAGCTTCATATCTCAAATAAAAAGGGATGGGATATTCAAAGATCTAGATCGAATATAAAGAAAGAAGTAGATTTAAAACAATTCATCAAATCTATTACCTATCGTCCTTTTGATGAAAGATTAATTTTTTATCATGATTCTCTTGTCTGGACGACAGCCAAGAAAATCATGCAGCATATGCTATTAGGTAATAATTTAGGGTTAATTTCTGCTAAATCTAATAAATCAGATCGAAGCGATCATTTTTTCTGTTCAAACAATATCATAGAGACTAAATGTGGCGAGTCAACTACTCAGTCATGTTTTTTCCCTCTATATATCTATCCGACCTCTTCCGTAGAAATAAAAATGGGTGTTGTACGTCGTCCCAATATCTCACTTGAATTTTATGAGAAGTTGCAGAATGTGCTTGGGTATAAACCTTCTCCTGAAGACATATTCTATTATATCTACGCGATTTTTCATTCCCCTGGTTATCGTAGCCGTTATTCTAAATTAATAAATACAGATTTTCCTCGTGTACCTATCACCCACAACGTAAATCTATTTCGCCAACTTGGTAAATTGGGAGAAGAATTGGTGAATCTGCATCTGATGAAATCTTCTGAATTATCTAAATTAAAATCTTCCTTTGTCGATAATGGTGGTGGTGGAGTTGTAGATATTATTAAATATGAAAATAATAAGATATTGATCAACAAACAAAAAGATGGGTTTGTAGATGTACCTGAAGAAGTTTGGAACTTTCATATTGGTGGTTATCCGGTGTGTAAAAAATGGCTCAATTACCGAAAAGGTTACACTCTTAGCTCTGATGACACCAGCCACTACCAAAAAACCATCGTGGCTCTTAGAAAAACGATCGATCTGATGGCTAAAATCGATGCAGCTATTCCGAATTGGCCGCTTGACGCTGAGTACAACTAGGCATCTTTACCAAATTGTGATAATTGATTGTGAAGCTTGGAGCTTTTGATCGCGAGTTACCAGTGGTAAATTTAGATATAAGGCAGTTGCGGCAAATATTGATCGGGCATATCGGAAACGGTATCGCGATCAATATTTTGAACTGCGACGGAAATTGCCAGATCGATCAGCACTACAATTAGGCTAGGATCTGGCTCATTAAGCACTGCTAGAATCCGTTGGAGTAGATCGCTGGCTATTCTACGTTTTTCGATTAAATAGCAAGATTTCAATTACAGAAATCGCCGAAATATATACTGGCTCTCCAGCCTCAATTGCTCCTTCTAGTGCATCTAAAGCTACTTGAGATAACCGCTCTGGTTCTACTAAATACCAAATAATGGCGTGTGTATCGGCAACAATTGCCATCCCTAAACGATCTCCCGTGGAAAATTACTCCACATTTCTTGGCAGGCTTTATCAATATCGTCTTCAGTAATCTGAACCTTCAAATCGGCACCTAAACCCTTAAGACTGTGACGAGGGGGCTTTACTGCTGCTTTTTGATGCAGGAATTGGGCAAAGTTTAACACCTCATGCTGTTGCTGTACAGGCAAGGCGCGGATACTTACGAGGATTTGTTGTTCGAGAGTTATGGTTTCCATCGCTGATTCTGCTCCAGTTAACCGGGTGCGTGTGACTTTCTGAAAATAAAAATCAGACATGCCTGTCAAGGCTAGCAGCACCAACGGAAACTAAGGGATAATCTATTTTCTCTTTAGAAAGTCACACGCACCCCAGTTAACCTACTCATGATATTACAGTCGATCTAACTCATCCAGCAAATCGATGAAGCTATTCCGAGTTGGCCGATCGATTCCGAGTATAACTAACTACATTCAGGAAAATATTGACAGATTCAGGTAATATCGCCAAGGCTGTAACTAGCTTGGCTGGTCTGGCCAATCTTTGCGGTATTTACTTACCGCCTAGTTCCTAAGCATCACAAATATTCTCAGGTTTTTGATTGTATGGAGATGGTCGATCGAACTCATGAAGCAAATCGATGAAGCTATTCCAAGTTGGCCGATCAATTCTGAGTACAACTCGGCTCAACCTACTGCTAAAATAGCCAATGGGCTTAAATTCTGCTTGGTCACGTCAAGTTCAGGAGGTCTGGAAATGAAGCTCAATCTGTTTCAGGAAGTGGTTATCAACTGTGATTTCCTAGAATTCAAAATTGCCACCGGAGATATCGCCATTCTTAATGATTATGTTGTTGATCGAGAAGGAGAAGAGGGCTGTGTGCTGGAGATCTATACGGCAGCAGGAGCTTTTGTCAGCGTAGTGACTTTACCTGCTGCAAGTATTGAACCACTTCAAGAAAACGATCAATTATCCGTCCGCAAGTTAATCACCACCTAATCAGCAATCATATTCGGAGACAGTAAATGACTAAGCCCAATCCCCATATCGGCTCCTCTTTCGATGATTTTTTGGCCGAGGAAAATTTGCTTACTAAATCTGAAGAGGCGGCAAATACAAGGATCACTGATTGGCAGCAAGCTAAAGCAACAGAACCCCAACAGGGCAATGAATTTTGGAATGGTCTACAAAAACTTAGAGCAACAATAGAGCGAGAGGGAATTATTTTCGATGACAATGACTTTGCTGACCTGAGAGATCGATTGCCAGGGCGCGAAATAAATCTACAGAGAATTTGTACGATATACTTGAGTCAGTATAAATTGATAAAAGATATGAGTACTAACACACTGCGATACTCTCCAGAAGAGTTTGCTGCCAAAGGCACCAAAATATATCAAGAGCAAGTACTGCCAAACTTAAATCAAGATTTTGACGGCAAAATTGTGGCGATTGATATCGAAACAGGCGAATTTGAACTAGCTGACACCACTCTAGCCGCTGCTGCCAAAATGTTTGATCGCATCCCAGATGCTCAGTTGTGGTTTGAGCGCATAGGTGCCCAGAGCGTTCACCGCTTCAACTCTGTATATCCAGCTTAAGTTATGATGTTTGGGCGAGTCAATCAGCAGAGAGAAGCGGTTCTTAAATTGGCAATTATTGGGAATCGAAGCCAA